>JBDTWB010000014.1:0-37065 GCA_040006895.1 Casimicrobiaceae bacterium
ATGGTGGCAGACCCAGGCGCAAATGGCGGCGGACCCAGGCGTCAATCGCGGCGGGGCCGAGGCGTCAATCACGGCGGGGCCGAGGCGTCGGTCGCGGCGGGCCGGGGCGTCATCGCGGCGGCCCGAGGCGTCAATCGTGGCGGGCCCACGCTTAGATGCCGGCTAGCGGGACGTAGCGCCCCTCCCGGGGCTGTCAGTTTCCGGGCGAGAGCAGTGCATGCCTTGGCGGCGCCCGGGTGCGCGCGCGGAGCGGCACCTCCGGACGTTCTCCGCCACCACAGGCGCAATTCCTGGCCGGCGATGGCGCTGAACGGGCCTCCGTCCCCGCCCAGCGGACCGCCGCGCGCCTGCGTCGGTGCGTGGCACCGCCCTTGCTTACTGCCCCGTGTTGCGTTTTCCTGCCAATTCCGTGATCTGCACCCTCAACTCCACGAAACTCGAATCACCTGCGGGGCCGGTCTGCCCGACCCGCACGTGGCTGATCGACTCCAGGGCATCGCCCCGAGCACTACGGCACGTGCGGCCGCGATGAGAGCCCGCATCCTGAGCGTCATCCGGGTCACGCCGTCGGCTGGAAAGAGCGCCGTGGCGACGAACGTCGCCGGTGAGCTGAGCCGGTTCTCGCGGGTGGTCTTGATCGACTGCCACACCCGCGATGGCAGTGCTTCAGCGTGGGCGGGCCAACGCCAGGACGAGATGTATTCGGCCCGCCTCGACGTCCATACGGCGAGCACCCCTGCTGCGCTGCTCGAGCGCGTCCATGGCGTCCGGTCGACCGGCGCGTACGTGATTCTGGACGGCCCGCCGGACGCGGGGATGACCGCAGCAATGATTGCCGTGGCCGATCTGTGCCTCATCCCGGTCAGCGCCGGGGAAGACGACGCGATCGGTCCGCGCGCCACGATCGACGTATTCCGCAACGCCCCGACCATGCGTCGGCCGCGCGTTCGCATCGTCAGAAACCGTTGTCCCGGATCGGCCATGCCGACCCGGGAGGAGGAGCGATGGAAGGAGGTCGGACCGAAGACGCTGCGCAATGGCCTTGGCCTGCGACCGGCTTACGTCGAGGCGATGGCCAGCGGCCGGACGGCCGGCGAGATCCGCGACCCGGTCGCCCGGGACCAGGTCCAGGCGCTGGTGATGGAGATCAAGCTGTTGCTGCCCCCGGGTACCACCGGTTCCGAACAGTTCGATCACTGGCCCGCCAGCACCATCCTCGGTCCCCGATCGCTCCTGCACCTCACCGGTTGAGGCAGGGGTGAGCCCTCACCGCTCGAGAAGGCTGCGCAGCATCCACGCCGTCTTCTCGTGCACCTGCATGCGCTGCGTCAAAAGGTCGGCGGTGGGCTCGTCGTTCGCCTTCTCGGAGACGGGAAAGATCGATCGTGCCGTGCGTACGACCGCCTCCTGCCCTTCCACCAGCAGCCGGATCATTTCCTCGGCCTTAGGCACACCCGGGGTCTCCTTGATCGACGAGAGCTCGACGAACTCGGCATACGTGGCCGGCGCGGGGGCGCCCAGCGCGCGGATGCGCTCGGCGATCTGGTCGACCGCCAGGGCGAGCTCGTTGTATTGCGTCTCGAACATGAGATGCAGCGTCTGAAACATCGGACCCGTGACATTCCAGTGGAAGTTATGGGTCTTGAGGTAGAGCGTGTAGGTATCGGCGAGGAGCCGCGACAGCCCCCGGGCGATCGCCTTGCGATCCTTCTCGCCGATGCCGATGTCGATCTTCGCCATGTGCCCTCCTTTGGCTGTTGAGGACCTCATGCTAGCAGCAGCGACGTGCCGCGAGCCAATCGAACCTCCCGACGCTCCCGATAGCCAGGTGCTATCGGGCTGGTGCCCGCCGCCCAGCCATTTGTAGGCGATGCCCTACAGACGAGCGCTCCCGGCCTTCCCATCATGGGCGGTTACAGCCAGTTGCAGGCAGTTACAGGCAATTACAGCTGAGGGGTTAACGTGCCAACGTTCATGGACGAGGATCTGGCGGATTTTTTCGAGCAGGCTCCCATTGCGCTCCATTTGGTTGGCCCGGACGGCACCATCCTTCGAGCCAACCGCGCGGAGCTCGACCTCCTCGGCTACTCGGCCGACGAATACGTGGGCCGCAATATCGCCGAGTTCCACGTCGACGGCGAGGTCATATGCGACATCCTGCGCCGCCTGACCGACGGCGAGACCCTGCATAGCTACGAGGCCCGCCTCAGGCATAAGAACGGCGAGATCCGCTATGTCCTGATCACCTCCAACGTGCGCCGCGAGGACGGCGAGTTCATTCATACGCGCTGTTTCACCCGCGACATCACCGATCGCAAGCGCGCCGAGGAAGCAAGGGCGCAGGCCAAGGCCATGGCGCAGCTGGCCGCCCATCTGCAGATCGCCCGCGAGGACGAGCGGCGGCTGCTCGCGCGGCAGCTGCACGACGAGCTGATTGCGGGGCTGACGGCGGCGGCGATGGACCTGCACAATGTCCAGGTGGAGCTCGCAGAACGCAGCGATCCACTGGCGGAGAAGATCGGCATGGTCATGCGCCTCCTCAGTGCGTCGGTGCAGGTGAAGCGCAGGATCATCGAGAGCCTGATGCCGACCATGCTGCACGAGCTCGGCCTCGGCGCAGCGCTGCGGCAGATGGCGCAGCGCTTCACCGCGAAGACGGGCATCGCCTGCAACACCGAAATCGCAGCCGAGGTGCCGATGGACGAGGAGCTGGCGCTGGTGCTCTATCGCATCGCGCAGGACGCCTTGGACAGTGCCGCGGGCGACCAAGGCGCCACCCGGGCCACAATGGTCCTGGCCCAGCACGACGGGCACGCCGTGCTCACGGTCCGGGACGATCGCAGGCCGAAGCCGGATCATTGCGCCCCGGCGTTGCCGCTTTACCAGTTGCAGGGCTGCGAGCAGTTGCTTGCCGCGTGGGGCGGTGCGCTCTCGGTGCACCGCAACGCCGCAGGGGGGCCGGTGGTGGAAGCGGTCGCGCCTCTGGGCGGGGCAAGGGTCATGCAATAGCGGGTCCGGCCACGTTGGCAGTTTTCCGGGCTGAGCGACGCCCGCGTCACTGGCGCTACCAGCGTGCCCAACCGGCTTGGCGGGGTCACGGCGTGGAGTGTCACCGATCGGTCCTAGCAGGCGGTCGGCCTCAGCGAGCAGCTCTGCGGCTTTCCCGGGAGGGAGGTTACGCGGCGCGGACGCCGCGCAAAGCATCGCTCCAGGCAATCACCTGGCCCAGCATGGTGTCCAGGCTCTTCGCGTGATGCTCGGCCGGCTTGAACACCCGATTCTCGAAGTCCGTGCGCAGCGACAGCGTCACCTGGCCGCGCACGTCGGCGACCATAAGCTCGCCCATCACGAGGCGCAGTTGCTCGACCGCCCGGGTGGCGCCGGCGCTCCCGTAGCCCACGAAACCGGCCGCCTTGTTGTTCCACTCCTTGTAGAGGAAATCGAGGGCGTTCTTGAGCGCGCCGGAAGGTCCGTGGTTGTACTCGGGCGTGACGAAGACGAAGCCGTCGAAGGCGTCGATCGCGGCCGCCCAGCGCTTGGTATGCTCCTTGGTGTACTTGCCCTGCGACGGTGGATGGGGCTCGTCGAGCAGCGGCAAGGCATAATCCTGCAGGTCGACGAGCTCGAACAAGGCGTCCGTGCGGCGTCGCGCCATCTCGTGGACCCACGCGCCGACCGCCGCGCCGACACGGCCCGGGCGGGTGCTACCGATGATGATGCCGATCCTGACCATGGCGATGCTCCGCTGCGTGTGGGGGTTGAATGGCGCCGGAGCGGGACAGCCTCGGGAGCCGCGCTTGGCTCCGAGCGTCCATTCGGCGAGGGAGTTCCTCGTCTTGTGTTGGTCACGGTGCCGGCGCCCGCCACGAACTCGCGACGAGCACGCAATGAGCTCCCGGACGGCGACCCGGCAACGCACGGCCGCGGCATTCGCGCGATACTGGTGCCTGCGCCGTCTTCGCCGCCCGGATCGCCTCCCGCGCCACGCCATGAGCCGCTATGCCGCCCTGCTCTTCGTCATCGCCGCCGCGCTCGACGCGCAGCCGGCACATGCGACGTTCCAGACGTGGCGCATCGAAGCGGTGTACTCCAGTGCCGATGGCAACGTCCAGTTCGTGGTGCTGCGCGAGTCCGCGAACGCCGATGGCGAGCGCTTTCTCGCCGGGCGCACGCTAACCAGCACCCACAACGGCATCCCCAAGACATTCACGTTTCCGGTGGACCTGCCGGGCAGCACCACCGCCGGGCGGCGGCTGCTCGTCGCCACACCCGGGTTCGCCGACCTCCACTTCATCGCGCCGGACTACACGGTGCCAGCGCAGTTCCTGGCGACCAACGGAGGCACCCTCGATTACGCCGGCGTTGACCAGATCACCTACGGAGCCCTGCCGACGTCCGGCAACGAAGCAATGGCGCGAACCGGCTCGACCATCGCAGCGATGGCGACCAATTTTGCCGGCGCCTCCGTCGCCCTGGCCGTGTGGCCCGTGACCGCGGTGGAGTACTACAACCTCGGCCTCGACCACTACTTCATCACCGACCTGCAGCCGGACATCGATGCCCTGGACAGCGGACGCATTGCCGGATGGTCCCGCACCGGCTTTGGCTTTAAGGTGTTTCCGGGTCCGTTGAGCGGCACGGACCCGCTCAGTCCCCTCAGTTCCCTCAGTCCGGTCTGCCGGTTCTACATTCCCCCTCTCCACGGCGACTCGCACTTCTTCTCGGCATCCACTGCGGAGTGCGCGGCCGTCAGTTCCAGGATCGGCACCGACCCCAACTACAGCGGCTACATCCTCGAGACACCGGCCGCGTTCCACGTCGGATTGCCGGACACCTCGACCGGTGGCTGCCCGCCCGGATGGGTCCCGGTATTCCGGCTTTGGAACCAGCGCGCCGATTCCAATCATCGCTACACGATCGATACGGCGGTGAAGGCGCAGATGATCACCAAGTCGTACGTTCCGGAGGGATACGGCTCCAGCGCCACCATCATGTGTACGCCCGCGGGCGGCGTCGCGACCCTGCGGTTCCTGCAGGGCACCTCCGCCGCCAGCGGCGTGTTGGTCAGCGACGGCGCGAGCGTGCCCGCCGCGAGCTCTCAAGGCTATGCGACGCCGACGACGAGCGTGGTGGTCGGTCCGCGCCGCGGCAACGGCGAGATCATCGCCTTCAGCGAGCGGCGTGCCGTGACCGTCCAGCCGGCAAGCTTCGCCACCGACGCGGGCGATCAGCTCGTCGATGTCGCGCTGCAGCCGGAGCTCGCGGCATCGGTTACCGTATGGGTCGTCGCCGGGCCGTTCAGCGTCACCCAGCAGACGGTGCTGAACCTGTGGGCGACGGCAGCACAGATCTACCGCGACGAGCGGCTCGGTGTGAGCCTGCCCCTCGAGGTGATCGACGCGACGGCCAACCCGAAAGCCGTCACCTGGAACGCCTTCACCTGCGGGGCTGCAAATGCGAACGTCTCCACCCTCATGACGGACATCGGCGCGCGGGCAGGCCGCATCAATGTCTATCTCGTGGGGCTGGTCGACGGATCGACCTCGCGGGGCAACGCCTGCAGCATCGGCGGCCCGTTCGTCGCCATTGCCGCCGGGGCCGGCGCGGACCTGCTCGCCCACGAGCTCGGCCATGATTTCGCACTCGAGCACGTCGACGACCTGACCCGGGCCTTCGATCCCTCCAACGTCATGCACTCGGCGAGCAATGTGCGGGCGTTCCTGACCGAGGGCCAGGCGTTCCGTGCCCACACCCGCCCCGACTCCGCGCTCAATGCCGTGTATGGGTTGCGACCGGGGTTGCTGACCCGCGGCTGCGATCGCGATACCCTGACCGTCACCTGCCCACCCATCGCCAAGCGCATCTGGGCAGACGGCAACTTTCCGGCCAATTGATGCACCGACACGCCCGACACTTCGTCGCCGTTTCCATCCTCGCCATCGCCCTCGGCTGCGGGGCGCTCGCCGCGCTCGCGCAGCCGCGCACCGGTCTCTCGCCCGACGCAGAGGCCGTCTACACCCGCTGGGTCGTGGCCATGTGCATCGGCGGCGACGAGGCCGAGCTCGCGGCGGCGCTGCGCCGCTTCGGGCCCGAGCTCGTGCCGGCCTTCGAGCGGGCCATCGCCTCGGGACCCTCTTCGGAGGATGTGCGGGCGGTGCGCGCTGCCGCCGCGGACCTGTATGCCCGTCGGGCGAGGATGCCTCTCGACGACATACCGGTGACCGGCGTCAGTCGCGCCGATCTGCAACGGTTTCGCGGCATGTCACGGGGAGCGTTCGTCGAGGACCAGGTCCGCCGCTTCGCGACGGGCTACCGCGCCAACGCCGTGGCTGCGCTGGGAATCATCGGCGGCGATCGTGCCCGCAGCACGCTGGCCCGCCTGGCACGCAGCGACAATGACCCGCTGGCACCGCCGGCGCGCGAAGCGCTGCGGGTGATGCGCGCACCGCGCTGACGCGCGCGTCACCCCGCGAGGTAGCGCCCGAACCAACTCAGGGTTTCCTGCCAGGCAGCCTTGGCAGCGGCGGGATCGTAGCGCGCACCGGTGTCGTTGTGAAAGCCGTGCTCGGCATCCGGATAGACGACCTTGCGGTAAGTCTTGCCGGCTTGTTGCATGGCCGTCCCGGTCGCCGGAATCGTGGCGTTGATGCGCGGATCCCGTCCGGCGTAAACCGCCAGGACGGCCGCGCGGATGTTCGGAATCGCCTCGACGGCAACGGGCGATCCGTAGAAGGGCACCGCTGCGCGCAACTCGGGCGTTACCGCGGCGACCCGCCAGGTCACGCCACCGCCGTAGCAGAACCCGACCATCCCGACACGCTCGCCCTGCGCGAACGGCTGGGTGCGCAGGTAGCGGAGCGCACTGGTGAAGTCGCCCACCGCCCGATCCGCCGGCGCATTGCCGAGCAGCGCCGGGATGCCCTCGGAGTCCAGCGTGCGCGTGCCGCCTTCGCGGGACAGGAGGTCGACCGCCATCCCGACGTAACCCGCCTTGGCGAGTCGCCTGGCCACGTCTTCGATATGCGGCGTCAGGCCGCGGTTTTCGTGGCAGACCAGGACGATCGGATGGGCGCCCGTCTCAGCCGGCCGTGCCAGGTACCCGGTGATCTCGGCATCGGCCGCGGCAAACCGAATGGCGCCGGCGCGCACCGCGGGATCATCGGGTGCCACGCGTACGGAAATACCCGTCGCGTCGGGCTGCGGCGATGCCTCGGCCTTCGGGAGTGGCGGCCCGGCGGCCCCGGCGGCCCCGGCGGCCTCGAGCGCCGAGACCGCCAGGGCCGCTCCCGTGAGGCCGGTGAGCACGCGCAGTGCCTGGCGGCGTGAAACGCGGCCGGCAACGTAGTCCTCGACGATTTCCTCGGCGAGATACCCCTTGAGATCGCTCATCTGTGCATCCTTCCTGTTCCATGCAGCCATGCTGGTTGCGGTGGCGAGCCCGGCTGCGCACCGGCCTCCGCGGCAACGCGAGCACCGCGCGAACCCAAGCCCTCCTCGGCACGCGTGCGCGCGCGCCACATATTTTGGACGACCCTGACCCGCCGGTCGCCCGGACCCGTGCGGCCCGTGCATCGAGCCGGTACAATCCAACCTGCCACCGTGGCGCCGAACAGCAAGCCATGGGGCCGTGATGCCTGCGGGATCGATAGCACGCCTAGGTTGTCACGCCGGCAGCGCCCACGCAATACGACATGCGGGAACCCACCAGCGCGCCCTAACAACCCCGAGGAAGGGAAGCCCAACGATGGATGCCAGTGCCACCAAGGAAGCCGCGGTGGAAGTATGCGAGGTGCTCGATCGTCTGACGGCGCTGTCGCTCGATATCGCCTGCCACGGCGACCATCCGCCCGAACAGTTGGTCCTTTCAGCGGCCGACGTACGCGAAAGCTGCGAGACCATCAGCGAGGCGGTGGCGTCGCTGAAACGCATCCTGATGATTACCGAGGCGCACGGGGGGGGACTGATTCCGGCGAGGGCACTGCGCAAGTTCGAGGCTGCCGGCAGGAATTGACCCGGCGGGGCTGCCGCGGAATGGGGAGCGGTCCCGCGTATCTGCTGTGGCACCCGCACGCGGCATTACCACGCGCCCGTCACGCCCGCGCGGCGGGCGGCGCTACCGTCCGCCGTGGCCGTCGGCCAGCGATTCGCTCTTCCAGAGGTCCCAGATGCGCGCCAGCACGTTGGGCGTGGCATTGGTCGCGGCTGCCGCTTCGGATTCCCCCGGCGTCAGGAAGTTGACCGCGCCGAGGCGCATGGCATCGGCCTGCAAGCGCGCGTTGACCTCCGTGTAGACAGCACGATACACGGCGAGGTGCAGCGACGGCCCGACCGCCGTGCTGCCGTGCCCGCGCATCAGCACCACGGGCGCGTCACCCATGCTTTTCACCATCGCCGCGCCGAGAGCCTGGCTGCGAATCAGCAGATCCGAGTCCTGCCCAGCAACCTCCCGGATCTCGAATACGGGCACGCCCGTGCCGAGGAAGCCGCAGACGTGATTGACGGCGCGCAACGGCACGTCGGTGACGCCAAACGGAATCACCGCCGGCGAATGGCTGTGCACGACTGCCTTGACGTCGGCGCGCGCCGCGTAGATGGCGCTGTGGATGTAGCGCTCGAGGTAGAGCCGCCGTCCCGGCGCATCGATGGCCTCTCCGTCGAGGCTGTAGACCAGGATGTCGTCGCGCGCCACCGTCGCCGGCGCCTTGCTCTGCGCCATCAGGAAGTGATCCGGATCGCTGGGATGACGCACGCTGACGTGACCGAAACCGTCGAGCACCCGCTCGCGGTAGAGAATGTGGTTGGCGATGACGAGGTCGTCGAGGACGCCGTCGGCGCTCTTCAGCAGGTCATCGGCCTTGCTCATGGATTCCTTTCGTGGCGCGCGGTCACGCAGCGATTCCGGCCCGCCGCACACGACGCGGCCGCCGTGTAGCCATGTTAGCGCAACGCGACCATTAAGGTGAGGCGCCACCCACTCGCGCGGTGCGGGTAAAGTGTTGGCCGTGCCGTGCCCGCGCTGCACGGATGGCCGACACGCAGCTTGCGCGTTCCCATCCCCGTTCCCATTCCCCCTCGCCGCGATCACGGCGCTCCAAGCCGCGCCTCGCGCATCACGATGGCAACCCTGCGCTCGACCTACGACGAATCCTCGATCCGCGTGCTCAAGGGCCTCGAGCCGGTGCGCTTGCGCCCCGGGCAGTTCACCCGCACCGACAATCCCCTGCATATCGTGCAGGAGGCGATCGACAACGCCGTGGACGAGGCCATCGCCGGGTTCGCCCGCGGCGTGACGGTGACCGTGCATGCCGACCAATCGGTGAGCGTGGCCGACGACGGTCGAGGCATTCCGGTCGGACCGCATCCGATCGAAGCGATCCCCGTTGTGCAGGCGATCTTCACGCTCCTCTACAGCGGCGGCAAGTTCGACAAGACCACCGGGGCAGCCGCCTATACATATGCCGGCGGCCTGCACGGCGTCGGTGTATCGGTCACCAATGCCTTGTCGCGGCGTCTGGAATGCGAGGTGCGGCGCGACGGCAAGCTCTACCGCATCGTGTTCCAGGACGGCGACGTCCACGAGAAGCTGGTCATGAAGGGCAAGGCCACGGGTACCGGGACGACGGTTCGGGTCTATCCCGATCCCAAGTATTTCGACACCGCGACCATTCCCCTCACCGACCTCGCCCGTCTGTTGCGCAGCAAGGCGGTGTTGCTGCCCGGACTCGAGGTCACCTTCACGACCGAAGCTGCCACAGGGGACGCTGCACCGAAAACCCAGCAGTGGCGCTACAACGCCGGTCTCGCCGACTATCTGACCGAGCTCGCGCAGGGTGAACCGTCGCTCGTTCCGATCTTCGCCGGCGAGAACCATGCCGGGGAAGCGGACGACACGTTCGCCGAGGGCGAAGGGATTGCCTGGGCGCTGTCCTGGTACGAGGACGCGAAAGGAGACGGCGAAGCCTTCGTGAACCTGATCCCCACGCTGCTCGGCGGCACGCACGTCTCCGGCATGCGTGCTGCGGTGTTCGGCGCCGTGACGAGCTTCATCGACCACCACAGCCTGCTGCCGAAGGGGCTCAAGCTGCAGGCCGACGACGTCTGGCGCAACGTGCGCTTCGTGCTGTCGGTGCGCATGCTCGACCCGCAGTTCGCGGCGCAGACCAAGGACCGCCTGACGAGCCGCGAAGGCGTGCGGCTGGTCGAGCGCAAGATGACCGATCCGCTCGAAATCTGGCTCAACCAGCACGTCAGCGCCGGCAAGACCATCGCCGAGCTCGCCATCCGGCAGGCGCTGGCCCGCACCCGCGCCGCGAAGACCGTGGAGCGCAAGCGGTCGTCGTCGGTGGTCATGCTCCCGGGCAAGCTCGCCGACTGCGAGTCCAGCAACCCCGCCGAAACCGAGATCTTTCTCGTCGAAGGCGACAGTGCCGGCGGCAGTGCGAAGATGGCCCGCAACAAGGAGACGCAGGCGATCCTGCCGTTGCGCGGCAAGGGCATGAACGTGTGGGAGAAGGACGTCCACCAGGCCATGGAAAACGAGGAGATCCGCGATCTCACCACCGCGCTCGGGGTGCCCCCGCACACCCGCCAGGACAGCATCGACTGGGGCAAGCTCCGCTACGGCACGGTCGCGATCATGTCCGATGCCGACGTCGACGGCCAGCATATCCAGACCCTGCTGCTCACCCTGTTCTTCCGGCACTTCCCGCAACTCATCGACCGCGGCCACGTCTACATCGCCCAGCCGCCTCTTTACCGAATGGACGTCGACAGCGCCGGCAAGAAGCGCCAGGCGAAGAAGCTCTACGCCATGGACCGACTCGAGCTCGAGTCGTGGGAAGACCGGCTGCGCAAGGAGGGTTACACCCAATGGAAGGTCGGCCGCTTCAAGGGTCTCGGCGAGATGGACCCGTCCGAGCTGTGGGAGACGACTCTCAATCCCGACACTCGCCGCCTCCTGCGTGTCATGTTGCCGGATGACGAGCGCGACGCAGCCATCGAGCGCTTCAACCTGCTGATGGCCAAGGCCCGTTCCGGCGCGCGGCGCGAGTGGATGGAGCGGCGCGGCAGCGAAGTCGACGAGGATTGATCGCGCGCTGGCTCGACGTTCGATCGCCTCGGACCGCGGTATCACCATGCCGGAGCCGTCGACCCTGGCGCTTGCATCGCTCGGCCTCCTTGGCCTTGCCCCGCGGCGCCGCCGCGCTGTGACCTAGGGCGCGTGCGACGCGTGCCTTCGACCCGCCGAGGCGGGCATTCGCGTGTTGTGCGCTCAGAACATCACCGGTCTTCCCAACGGCCTGCGCGGGACCAGGCGCAGGAAGCGCCTCCCTGGCTTGAGCCGCCTCTCCGGGATTCGTCCCGCACCTGTTTCAGCTGGCGGCAATGCCGTAACGGCGCCGGAGCGCATCGGCGAGTTGCTTGCCCGCGGCCGACACGATGAAGATGATGGCGATGTAGATCGCCGCGGTGGCGGTCAGGATCTCGATCGGCTCGTACCAGATGTTGACGATCTTCTGCGACTGGAACATGAGGTCCTGCACGGTGATGACCGAGACGAGCGTCGACGACTTCACGATCACGGTGAACTGGTTGACGATCGACGGCGCCGTACTTAAAAGCACCTGCGGCAGGACCACACGGCCGAACACCAGCACCGGCGACATGCCGACCGACTGCGCCGCTTCGAGCTGGCCCCGGGGAACGGCCTCGATCCCGCCCCGGAACGTCTCGGCGAGGTAGCCGCTCGACTGGACGGCCAACGCCACGCACGCCGCGGCAAAGAACGTGTTGGGCCAGCCGAAGAGCTCGGGCCAGACGTAGTTGACCCAGAGCAACTGGACGAGGATCGGCGTCGCGCGGAAGAACTCGATCAGCAGGATCGCCAGCGGGCGCAGCGGCCGCACGTACAGGCGCACCAGGCACAGCACGAGCCCGCCGACGATGGCGGAGACGAAGGCGACGCTGCACACCTCGACGGTGACGGTGAGACCCGCCAGGAGCGCATCCGCCTGGTTCCAGACGAGACGTTGCCAGTTTCCCATGTCAGGCGAGGATCCGGGTGCGCCAGCGCTCGGCCAGGGCCCGGAGCGCGCTGCCGGCCATGAGCACGATGACGAAGTAGGTGAGCGCCGCGCCGGTGTACAGCGGCAGCGGACGCATCTCCTGCTGCGTGATCATCGACACCTGGTACATGAGATCGGGAACTGCGATCAACGACACGATGGTCGTGGCCTTGAACAAGGAGATGAACTGATTGATCGATTCCGGCAGCATTCGCCGCACCACCTGCGGCAGGATGATCCGCCACAGGATCTGCCGTTCCGACATCCCGCAGGAGCGTGCCGCCTCGACATGGCCGATCGGCACGGCCTCGATGCCCGCGCGGAACGTCTCCGCGAAATAGCCGCTGTACACGAAGCCGAGTGCGATGACCGCCGAGACGAAGGGATTGAACTCGAACCGGCTGTGCAGCAGCGTGCCGAGGAGCAGCGGCAGCACGAAGTGCACCCACACCACCATCACGTAGTCGGGGGCGTTACGAAAGATCTCCACGTGGACCGTGCCGACCCAGCGCAGGGGGCGCCAGCGGCTGACCCGCAGCAATGCCGCGCCGAGGCCCACCGTCAAGGCGAGCACGGCGGCCGATGCGAACACATAGAAATTGATGGCGATTCCGCGCATCAGCACGTTCCGGTATTCCCAGAACACGCCGATGTCCATCACCTCGCGCAAGGAATCCGACATCGAACTTCAGTGCTGCTGCTTGGTGATGAATTGGCGGAACCGCTCCGACTTCGGTGCGTTGAACATCCGGTCGGGCGGCCCTTCCTCCTCGATGAGACCGTTGTGCAGGAACATCACCTGGTCCGACACCTCCCGCGCGAAGCCCATCTCGTGGGTCACGACGATCATGGTGGTGCCGTCGTTGGCGAGCTCGCGCATCACCGCGAGCACTTCGTCGGTCAGCTCGGGGTCGAGTGAAGACGTCGGCTCGTCGAATAGCATCACCTTGGGCTGCATGGCGAGGGCGCGCGCGATCGCGACCCGCTGCTGTTGTCCGCCCGACAACCGGGCCGGATATTCCCCGGCCTTTTCTTCGAGGTGCACGCGGCGCAGGCACTCATGTCCGAGCTCGATGGCCACCTTGCGAGGCAACCGTCGGACCCGTAAGGGCGCCTCGATAACGTTGCCCAGCACCGTCATGTGCGGCCAGAGGTTGAACTGCTGGAAGACGATGCCGAGGTCGCGGCGGATGCGATTGATCTCCGAGAGCGGCCGTGGCCGGCGCTGCCCCTCGCCATCGCCGCGGTGGCACAACGACTCCCCTTCGATGAAGATGTCCCCGGCGGTCGGCACCTCGAGGTAGTTGATACACCGCAGCAGGGTGCTCTTTCCGGACCCGCTGGCACCGATCATGCTCACCACGGTACCGCGATGGACGTCGAAGGAAACGCCCTTCAGCACCTCGAGTTCACCGAATCGCTTGTGCACGTCCACGACGCGAATCGTGGGCATATCGCTCATGAAGTCGCCACTCTGGAATCCTGATGTCGAAGCACGCGAGGCGCGCCGGCGTTTGACGCATGGACCGTCTGAGATATGATCACTTATCGAAAGCATGCCTGGCAAGGGAGTCCCGCAAGACAATGACTACCGTTCCCGCCCGAATCGGCGCTCCGCTCGACGAGGTCGACACCCCGGCGCTCGTGGTCGATCTCGATGCGTTCGAGCATAACGTGGCGAAGATGGCGGCGTTCACCAAGGCTGCGGGCGTCCGGCTGAGGCCACATGCCAAGACCCACAAGTGCCCCACGATCGCGCGCAAGCAGATCGCGGCAGGTGCAGTCGGCCAATGTTGCCAGAAGGTGGGTGAGGCCGAGGCGCTGGTAAGCGGTGGCGTCACCGACGTGCTGGTGAGCAACGAGATCGTCGGCGCGCACAAGCTCCGGCGCCTCGCGGCACTGGCGGCCGACGCCACCGTGGCGCTCTGCTTCGACGATCCCGCGCAGGTCGCTGCGGCCTCCACGGCGGCAGTCGACGCAGGCGTCGAGCTGGGCGGCCTCGTCGAGATCGACGTCGGCATGGAACGGTGCGGGGTAGCCACGGCCCGCGCGGCAGCCGATCTTGCGAAGTGCATTGCCGACGCACCAGGACTCCGATTTCGGGGGTTGCAGGCCTATCATGGCACCGCCCAGCACCTGCACGGGGTCACCGCGCGCCAGCAGGCTATCGAGCGCGCCGCCGGCATCGTGCGCGAGGCCGTGGCGGAGCTCGCCGCGGGCGGCCTGCGCTGCGAGCTGATCAGCGGCGCCGGCACCGGCACCTTCCGCATGGAAGGCAGCAGCGGCCTGTGGAACGAGCTCCAGGCTGGGTCCTACGTGTTCATGGATGCGGAATACGCGCGCATCGGCGGGGACGACGGGCCACGCTACACCGAGTTCCGGCACAGCCTGTTCGTGCTCGCGACGGTGATGAGCGCGCGCCGCCGCGACCGCGCCATCGTCGACGCCGGGCTCAAGTCCTACAGTGCCGAGAAGGGCCTGCCGCTGGTCCATGGGCGCAAGGGGCTCGAGGTCGTGGGCGTTTCCGACGAGCACGGCAAGATCGCGGTTGCCAGCGACGCCGAGCCGCTGCGCTTGGGCGAGAGGGTGATGCTGATTCCGGGTCACTGTGATCCGACCGTGAATCTCCACGACTGGTACGTCGCCGTGCGCAATGGCCGCGTCGAGAGCCTTTGGCCGATCACCGCGCGCGGCGCCAGCCACTGACGCACGCTTCTTCCGGGGCCGTCTCCATGCGGATCGGTCGCGTGGCCCGCCGACGGACGTATCGCCATGAGGCCCGGCGCGGGAGGACCCGGGCCGGCAGTGTCCGATCTTGAAGCTCACGCTGGCCCAGCTCGAGGCGCTGTTCTGGGTGGCCCGGCTCGGCAGCGTCCGTGCCGCCGCGACCCGGCTGAAAATCACCCAGCCGGCGCTATCCCTGCGCATCAAGGAACTCGAAGCCACCCTGGGCGGACCGCTCCTCAACCGCGACGCGTACCGCGCGACGCCGACGACCCTGGGGCTCGAAGTGTCCCAGCAGGCCGAGCGCATGCTCGAGATCGCCGAGCGCATCGGTGATCGGGGCACCCCGAGCGACGACATCCGGGGACTCATCCGGATGGGGGCCACCGACACCTTCGCGGCACGCTACCTGCCGTTGCTGCTCGTTGACATCGAGACCCATTTTCCCCAGGCGCAGATCGAGCTGGTCGTCGAGTTCAGCGTCAACCTCTACGCCAAGCTGCTGAAGGGGGAACTCGACGTGGCCGTGATCTCCGGCCCGACGCTGTCGCCTTTGCTTGCTTTCGAGCGCCTGATGGACCTGCCGCATTACTGGGTGGGAGCGCCGAAGCGCCTGGGCAGCATGAAGATCGCCACCCCGGCGGCGCTCGCGCGGATGCCGATCTACACCCATCCAGCGCCTTCCCTGCTCTACGAGACGATCAACGCGTGGTTTGCGCGCTCAGGCGTCACGCCTCTGCGGCTCAACACCTGCACCAGCCTGTTCATCAGCAAGGCCCTGACCGTCGAAGGCAATGGCCTCAGCCTGCTGCCGGCGGAAATCATCGAGCCGGAGCTTCGTGCCGGTACCCTTCGCATGCTGAAGACGCGGCCGGCCATCCCGCCGTTCCCGACGTTCATTGCCTATCGGCGCGATGCCCCACCGGCGCATCTGCGGCGCTTCATCGAGCGGATACGCGCGTGCGTCAGAGAAGCGGTGTCAGCCTAGGGCCAGGGTGACACATCACCCTTTAGATGATAAATTTTTCTTACGAACAATCCCCAAAATAACCAACTATGCCTTATCCATTCGAGGCGCGATAATGACCGCCGCCCATGCGACACCTCGACGGTTTCTCCCACTCCGGACCGGCGCGCCTTGCCGACGATGGCGCCGGGCCTGCCGATAGCGCGGCGACGGGCCAGCGTGCCTCCTGGGTAGAGATCGACAGCGCCGCCATCCGGCATAACCTTGGCCTCATCCGCAGGCTCGCCGGGTTGGCTCGGGTGTACGCGGTGTGCAAAGGTGACGCCTACGGTTTCGATGCCCTGACCATTGCCCGGTTCGCCGCGGCGGCAGGCATCGATGCGCTCGCCTGCGGGGATCCGGTCGATGCGCGATGCCTGCGCAATGCCGGCGTGAAGCTGCCGATCCTGCTCTATGGCAGCACCGCCGCCGACCAGCTTCCCGCCATTGCCGCGCACGACGTCATCGTCACCGCGCACGATGCCGCCACCCTGGCGACATGTCTCGCCGCCGATCTTGTCTTCAGCGTGAAGCTCGACACCGGCTTCAACCGGCTCGGCTTTCGCGAGGAGGACCTCGATGTCGTCGTCGCGGCGGCCGCGCGGCATCCCCGTGCCCGCGTGCATGGCGCATACACGCACCTCACCGACTACGAGGATCCCGCGTCCGTCGCCCTGCAGGCAAGCCGCTTCGACCGGATGACGGCACGGCTTCATGCCGCGGGCTGGCAGACGCTCGAGCGCATGATCGCCAGCAGCCGGACGCTTCTCGCGCATCCCGAGCTCGTGCTCGACGCCGTGAATCCCGGGCGCCTGGTGTACGGCATCCTCGAGGAACCATGGGATCGGCGGCTGGACGCCCGCAGCGCGCTCGCTGCGGTCAAGGCGCGGGTCATCGCCCTGAAACTTGTGAGCGCGTCTTCCGGCAACAGTTTCGGACCCGAGCCCCTGCGTCGTGACACACTGCTGGCGGTCATTCCCTTCGGTTTTGCCGACGGTTATCCGCGGCTGCCGGCAGGCGGCGAGGCGCTGGTCAGAGGTCAGCGCGTCCCGTTGCTCGGGCTGCGGCACACCGAACATTGCATGCTCGATCTCACCGACGTGCCCGGCGCGGCGCTAGGCGACGAAGTCGTGCTGCTCGGCACGCAGGGCGACGAGACCATCGGCATCCACGACCTCGTGGCGCGTACCGGCATCCCGCTGATCGAGCTCGTGCCACGTCTTGCACGCAACCCGCGCCGCCGGTTGCTTTGACGGATGCCGCGCAAAGCCGTAGGTTGTAAGAGCCGCACCCACTTATTCTCTTTCCAGGAGGGGCCACAGATGAACGATGACATCCGCAAGGGCAAACGGGATTTCCTGCGAACCGCCGCTGTACTCGGGGTAGCGTCGGGCGTGCTAGGGGCAGCGACCTCGCCGCGCGAAGCCATGGCGCAGATGCTGGACACGGGGATCCGCGACGATTCCAGCCTCGCGAAAATCCGCAAGGAAGGCGTCATGCGGGTGGGGTACTCGCAGACCGGACCCTGGTTCTACAAGGATGCCAAGACCGGCGAGCTCGGGGGCATCTACAAGGACGCCGTCGAGCGCCTTGGCAAGGAGATGGAGGTCAAGATCGAATGGAAGGAGGTGACGTTTCAGAACTCCACCGTCGGCCTGCGGCGCGGCGACTACGACCTCTACGGCTCGTCGCTGACCTACACGTTGCCGCGTGCCCTCGTGGTCGACTACGTCGGGCCGCTGTGGGCGAAGGGCAGCCTGCTGATGGTCCACAAGGACAATGCCGGTCGCTTCAAGAAGCCGTCCGACTTCAACAATCCCAAGGTCACGTTTTCCGTGGTGGCCGGCGGCAGCGAGGAACCGCGCATCCCGGTGCTCTTTCCCGACGCCAAGCTCATCACCACGGCCGGACAGGTCGTGCTCGCGGCGGAGCCGATCCGGGCCAAGAAAGCCGACGTCTGGATGAGCGGTGACAGCGACGTGTTGCTGTTTGCAAAGCGCAACAGCTGGGCACATGTATTCGACCCGGGTACCCCGATCGACAAGCGGCCCAACACCTGGGCGGTTCGCTACGGTGATAGCGAGTGGAAGCACTTCCTCGACTTCTGGGCGACCTTCATGGTCGTCAATGGCGAGATGGAGCGGCTGTTCGACCTGCACATGAAAAAGCTCGGCGCGGCGTAGCGGCGGTGTCCGCCCAGCCGCGACGGGTCGGTGGCGCGGGGGTCCGGACACCGGCGACCTGGCCCGGGCGCGTCCGACCCGTCGACACGGCCCGACAAGCCATCCGGACCGGCGCGCGACACCGCGTGCCGCCGCCGATTCTCCTGCCAACCTAACCGCGAGCACCTCGCATGATCGTCGATTGTCACGCCCACGTCTTCCAGCACTGGCAGGGTGCGTGCGGCCATCCGTCGGGCGCCGTTCACCTCAAGTACCTGCAGAAGGTGGTCACGCGCCCCGCCGCGCGGGCGTTCCGCGTTCGCGACGGCCTCGAGGTGCGACCGACGATGCTGCAGCGCGCCGGCGAGAACACCTGGAGCGGCCTTACCGACGTGAATTTTCGCGTCGGCCGTTTCGGACAGCTCGCGTTCACCCACGAAGGCGAGGACTACTACGTGCAATACCTTCCCGTGGGCATGCAGGAGCTCGCCTGTCCACCGGAACTCATGCTGGCGCAGATGACCGTTGCGGGCGTCGATCATTGCATCCTCCAGGCAGGCGGGGGGTATGGCGCGATGAACGACTTCAACGCCTTCGCCCAGCATCAGTATCCGGACAAGTTCACGGGATTGCTCCACGTCGACGAGGCCACCGCCGATACCCCGGCAACACTCGCGGAGGTCGATCGTGCCGTATCGACCCTGGGCCTGCGCGGCCTCTATTACGCGCAGGATTTTTCCCGTCATGGCTACGCACGCAACCTCGACCATGACGACTATGGTCCGTTCTGGGACAAGATCGTCGGCTACGGCCTGCCGGTCTTCATCGAGCTCTCGTCGACTCCGACCTACGACCTGGCCGGTTACCTCCGCAACTTGGCGGCGCTCGATGCCCTGCTCCGGCGCCACCCCGCACATCGCTTCCTGCTGGTGATGGGCCCTCCGGTGGCGCACTTCGGCAGCACGGGTGCATGGGACTTTCCAGACGAAGTGCAGAGGACCTACCGACGCGAGAATCTCCAGCTCGAAGTGATGTTTCCCATCACGTGGGGAGGGGTCTGGGATTACCCCTATCCCGAGGCGCAGGCGCTGATCCGTGACATGCGTGACGCGTTCGGTGCGGGCAGGCTCATCTGGGGCTCCGACATGCCGAACGTCGAGCGCTTCTGCACCTATCGGCAGAGCGTCGACTACGTCCGCAAGCACTGCACGTTCCTCACCTCCAGCGAGATGGACCGGATTCTCGGCGACAACGCGGCCGAACTCCTGCAACTCGGCCGTGCGGCCACACCCGCCGGGGAAAGCATGCGATGAGCACGAGGATCGGCATCGACATCGGCGGGACCTTCACGGATCTCGTCTTCCTGAATCCCGAGGGCCGCGTGCTGCGTGCCAAGGTGCTGTCCACGCCGGGTGACTACAGCGAGGGCATCGCGAACGGGCTCGAACGGGCGGCGGCCCAAGGTGAACTGTCGATCGGCGGGATCGCGCAGATCATGCACGGCACCACGGTCGCGACCAATGCCCTGCTCGAGGGCAAGGGGGCCCGCGTCGCGCTGCTGACCACGGAAGGATTCCGGGACGTGCTCGAGATCCGACGGCTGCGCATGCCGGTTCTCTACGACATCCGCTTTCGCAAGCCGCCCTCCCTGGTGCCGCGGCGGCTGCGCTTCGAAATCAAGGAGCGCGTGGACCACCAAGGACGGATCGAGCGACCGCTGGATGAGGCACATGCCCGGGCAACCATCGCGAGCCTGCTCGCCGAGGATATCGATGCGGTCGCCATTTGCCTCATCAACGCCCACGCCAGCGGCGTCCACGAGGCGCTGCTGCGGGACCTCATTCGCGAACGCGACTCGCAGATCCCGGTCACCATTTCCAGCGAACTGCTACCGGAGATCCGGGAATACGAGCGCACCAGCACCACCGTGGTCAATGCCTATGTGCTGCCGCTGGTCCGCCATTACCTCGAGAGCCTCGCCCTACGACTGCAGGCGCGCAAGATCGCCAAGCCGCTGACGATCATGCAATCGAGCGGTGGCGCGATGAGCGCGGCGGCAGCAGCCGAGCGTCCCATCCATATCATCGAATCGGGCCCGGCGGCAGGCGTGGTCGGCGCGGCCGAGCTCGCCCGCCGGCTGGGTAACCTCAGCCTCCTGAGCTTCGACATGGGGGGTACCACCGCCAAGGCCGCGCTGGTCGACGCCGGCCAGTACCTGCGCGTGAGCTCGCTGGAAGTGGGCGGGGGCATCAACATCGCCGGGCGGCTCCTGAGCGGCGGCGGCTACCACGTTCGGGCGCCCGCTATCGACATCGCCGAAGTAGGCGCCGGTGGCGGAAGCATCGCCCGCCTCGACGCCGGCGGCGCCTTGACAGTGGGTCCGGACAGTGCCGGCGCCGACCCGGGCCCAGCGTGCTATGCCCGTGGTGGCACCCTGCCGACCGTCACCGACGCCAATCTGATCCTTGGCTTCATCAATCCGCATGCGCTGGCCGGTGGCACCCTGCCGATCCGTCGCGACCTAGCCGAGAGCGCGCTGCAGGCCGAGGTGGCCGCGCCCCTGGGCCTGCGTCTCGAGGAGGCCGCATGGGGCGTCCACCGCGTCGCCAACGCCACCATGGCGCGCGCATTGCGAGCCGTGTCCACCGAACGTGGCCGCGATCCGCGCGATCTCACGATGCTGGCATTCGGCGGCAACGGTCCCGTCCACGCGACAACGCTCGCCCGGCTGCTCGATATCCGTCGCATCATGGTGCCGCCCGTGCCGGGACTGTTCAGCGCCCTGGGCATGCTGTTCCCGGAGATGGAACATCACTACGTGCGCACCTGCAAGCAGCGGCTCGAACGGCTCGACCACGATGCCATGGAAGCGACCTTCCGTAGCCTCGAAGCCGAGGGCGACGCGGCGCTGGCCGCCGAAGACGTCGCGCCGGCGGATCGCCGCTTCGAGCGACTCGCCGACCTGCGCTATGCCGGGGCGAACTCGGAGCTGACGCTGCCGTTTCCCGACCGCGATGCCTCGCGCGCTCTGCGCGAGCTTTTCTCCGTGATGCACGAGCAGCACTACGGCTATCGGTCGGATAGCGAGGTGATCGAGACGATGAACGTGCGGGTCATCGCCCGCGGCTCAACCGGCAATGTGAAGGTCCCCGAGCACATCCGCATCGGTGCCGATCCGTCGCACACCGGTGGATCGCGCGCAGTCTACTTCGGCCCGGAATTCGGCAATGTCGACACACCCATTGTCGCCCGCGCCGGTCTGGGCGCGGCATGGTCCCAGGGTCCTCTGCTCATCGAGGAATTCGACAGCACCACCGTCGTCCCGCCTGACGGGCGTGCCCGTCTCATCACGTGGGATACGATCGAAATCGAGCTCGAGTGACGCCATGACCCACCTGCAGGATCTTCCCGCGAACGCCATCGCTTCACCGCCTTCCATTGCCCGCGATCCGTTTGCGCTCGAGCTCATCAAGAATGCGCTGGTGGCGCTGGCCGACGAGATGGCCCTGACCGTATATCGAACGGCGCGCTCGTTCGTGGTGAAGGAAGCCCTGGATTTTTCCACCGCGCTGTTCCTCGCGGACGGCCAGCTCATCGCGCAGGGCACCTGCCTCCCCTTCCACCTCGGCGCCATGCCCTTCGCGGTCAAGGCCGTGACGGGCGCGTATCCCGGGCGGATCCTGCCCGGCGATCTGTTCATCACCAACGATCCATACGACGGCAGCACGCACCTCCCCGACATCGTGCTGGTCAAGCCCGTGTTCCACCGGGGGAAGCTGCTGGGCTTTTCGGTGGCCCTCGCGCACATGACCGACATCGGCGGCCGCATGCCGGGTGGCAATGCCAGCGATTCCACCGAGATCTACCAGGAAGGACTGCGCATTCCCCCGTCGCGGCTATGGCGCGAGGGCGAGCCCGACGAGACCATGTTGCGTCTGATCGAGCGCAACGTCAGGGTCCCGGACAAGGTCCTGGGTGACATCCGCTCGCTGGTTGCGGCCTGCGTGGTCGGCGAGCGGGAGATGCTCAAGCTGGCCGATCGTTACGGCGGCGAGGCGTTCGAGCAATACTGCCGCGACCTGCTCGATTACACGGAGCGCTTCACCCGTGCGGAGATCGGGAAGTTGCCGAAGGGTGAATGGACCTTCGTCGACTATCTCGATGGCGACGGCGTCGACCCGGGTCCCATCCGGATCGAGGCAAAGGTGACGATCCGCGCCGATGACATGACCATCGACCTCACCGGATCGGCCCCCCAGGTGCGTGGCGCGATCAACTGCGTGTATCCGTTCACCCTGTCCACGGCGCTCGCCTGCGTGCGTTCCATCGTCGACCTGTCGATCCCGAACAACGCCGGCTATTTCCGGCCGATCGAGGTCATCGCACCCCGCGGGACCGTCGTCAATCCCCGTCCCCCGGGCGCGGTTGCCGCACGCGGGATCACCGGTATCCGCATCGCCGACACGATCTTCGGTGCGCTCGCCCAGGCAGTGCCCGACATCCTCCCCGCCTGTGGCTCCAACGCCCCGGACGTCGGCATCTCGTTCGGCGGGATCGACGAGCAAGGCGAACCCTGCGTGTACCTGGAGTTCCTGCTCGCGTCATGGGGAGGGGGGCCCGACCGCGACGGCATGGATGCGTGCACGGGCACCCTGGTGAATTATTCGAACGCACCGGTCGAGATGATCGAAGCGGATCAGCCGATCGTCGTCGAGCGGTATGCGCTGGTGCCCGACTCGGGCGGGCCGGGCAGGTACCGCGGGGGCCTCGCGCTCGAACGTCATCTGCGCTTCAAGGCTACCAACGCGACACTGCAGATCCGTTCCGACCGACGCGATCATCCGCCCTATGGACTCGAGGGCGGCCGGTGCGGCGCGCCGTCGTCGGTCAGCATCCTGCGCGCCGACGGTACGGACGAGGCATGCCCCGCCAAGTTCCTGACCACCGTCAATCACGGCGACGTGCTGCGGGTGCGCCTTGCGGGCGGTGGCGGTCACGGCGCCCCGGAGCTGCGCGACGTCGCCGCGGTGTTGGCGGACGTGGTCGAACAAAAAATGAGTATCGCCCACGCCCGCGATGCCTATGGCGTGGTGATCAGCAGCTCGCCGTTGGCGGTCGATGCCGCAGGGACCGCAGCGCTGCGCAGCCGCTAGCTTCGCCACGCCGCGCAGCGCGATCCTCCGGCGTTCGCCGGTATTGGGTCACGACCGACCGCTCGGCCGGTCGCGTATCGGGGCATGCGGTAGCATAAGGCCCTGAGCCCTTGCGGGCGAATGCCGGCCGCGTACGAGCGCCGCCGAGCGTTTCGACACACGGCACGCGAGCTCTATCGTCGCGGCTTCCACGACAGGACTTCCCATGGGTGCAACCACCCCCGACGAGCAGGACCAGCTCGTCCTTCACGAATACGCAGAAAATGCCTACCTGCAGTACGCGATGGCCGTGGTCCGCGATCGCGCCCTGCCGCAGGTGGAGGACGGCCAGAAACCGGTGCAGCGGCGGATCCTCTACACCATGCGGCAGCTCGGCCTCGCCGGCGCCGCCAAGCCGGTCAAGTGCGCCCGCATCGTCGGCGAGGTGCTCGGCCGCGTTCATCCGCACGGCGACACGTCGGTCTACGACACCCTGGTGCGCATGGCCCAGGACTTCACCCTGCGCTACCCCTTGGTCCTGGGGCAAGGCAACTTCGGTTCGCGCGATGGCGATCCCGCAGCGGCGTATCGCTACACCGAAGCCAAGCTCACGCCGATTGCCGACCTGCTGCTCGTTGAGCTCGACCAGGGTACGGTCGACTTCGTGCCCAACTACGACAATACCGTCAATGAACCGTCGCGCCTGCCGGCACGGCTGCCCTTCGTGCTCCTGAATGGTTCGATGGGCATCGCCGTCGGCATGGCGTGCGACATCCCTCCCCACAATTTGCGCGAGGTGGCTACGGCGGCGGCGTTGATGGTGACCAGGCGCGACGCGAGTATCGAAGATTTGCTCGCGGTCCTGCCCGGTCCGGATTTTCCGGACGGCGGCCAGGTCATTTCCTCGCCGGAGGAGATCGCCGAGTCGTATCGCACCGGCCGGGGTCTCCTGCGTGCGCGGGCGCGGTGGCGCATCGAGGAGCTCGCACGCGGCCAGTGGCGCATCGTGGTCTACGAACTGCCTTACCAGGTTTCGACCAAGCGCGTGCTCGAGGAGCTCGACGCGCTTTCCAATCCCCAGCCGGGACCTGGCAAGAAGTCGGCGACGCAAACCCAGCTCAACCTGAAGCAGGTGGTGCTGAACCTCGTGGAGCACGCCCGCGACGAGTCCGGGCAAAAGGAAAAGATCCGGCTGGTGATCGAGCCGCGCACGAGCAAGGTCGATCCCGGCGAGCTCATGGCCTTTCTGTTCGCGCACACCAGCCTGGAGAATGGATTTTCGGTGAATTGCACGATGCTCGGCGCGGACGGCCGGCCGCAGCAGAAGGGCCTGCAGGCCATCCTGGCGGAATGGGCCGATTTCCGGGTCGCCACGGTCGTGCGCCGGACGCGCTTCCAGCTCGACCGGGCCGAGGCGCGCATTCACATCCTCGAGGGCCGCCGGATCGTCTTCCTGAACATCGACAAGGTGATCCGGGTCATCCGCGAGTCCGACGAGCCGAAGGCCGATCTCATCGCGACCTTCAAGCTGTCGCCGGTCCAGGCCGAGGACATTCTCGAGATCCGGTTGCGCCAGCTCGCCCGCCTGGAAGGCATCCGGATCGAGCAGGAGCTCAAGGAGCAGACCACCGAGCGCGGCCGGCTGCAGGCGCTGCTGGCAAGCGATCGCGCCGTGCGTAAGCTGATCGTGAAGGAGATCGAGGCCGACGCCGCGAAGTACGGCGACGACCGTCGCACCCTGCTCGAGCCCGTTGCGCGCGCCACGTCGGTGAAGACCGCGATCTCGGTGCCCGACGAGCCCGTCACCATCGTCATCTCCAGGAATGGCTGGATCCGCTCCCGCCCGGGGCACGGTGTCGATCTGTCGGGACTCAACTTCAAGGCCGGCGACCAGCTCGGTGCGGCGGTGGAGACCAGGACCACGCGGCCGGTGGTGATCATCGACAGCCACGGCCGTGCGTATGCGCTCGACGCCCACGAGATACCCGGCGGCCGCGGCGATGGCGTACCGATCACCTCGCTGATCGAGCTGCAGGACGGCGGCAGGGCGCGCTACATGCTGTCGGCGACGCCGGAGGTGCGCTATCTGTTCGCCAACACCGGCGGCTACGGCTTCATCGCGCCGTTCTCGGCGCTGGTCGGCCGCAACCGGGCCGGCAAGGCCTTCATGGCCATCGAGTCCGGCGAAACGGTCCTGCCACCGGCCGCCGTCGAGGCGATCGGCACCGATCTCTTCGAGGCACTGCCCAACGTCGCCTGCGCCGCTACCAACGGCAAGCTTCTATGCTTCGCCGCGGCCGAGCTCAAGTTGCAGGATCGCGGTCGCGGGACGATGCTCATGCAACTCGATCGCGGCGAGCGGATGGCCTGGGCCGGGCTCTACCGCGACGTGCTGAGGGTGCCGGTGGTAGTACGGGGTAAGGCGCAGCCGCTCGTCATCAAGGGTGAGGAGCTTGCCCGCTACGTGCTGCACCGCGCCCGCAAGGGGTTGCTGCTGCCGCGCAAGGCGGTGCCGGTCAAGACGTTCTGAAACCGGACCACTCGGAGATCGGGATGAAACGCATCGTCGTCACGGGCGGAAGCGGCAAGGCAGGCCGTGCCGTCGTCCACGAGTTGCTCGCGCACGGCTACGGCGTGGTGAACGTCGATCTGCTGCCGCCGGCACAGGCTCTCTGCCATTTCCTGAAGGCGGACCTCAATGACATGGGCCAGACTATCGACGCGCTGCGGCGCGCCGCCGGCACCGCCGAGCGCCGCCGTCCGTTCGAAGTCGCCGACGCGGTCGTGCATCTCGCCGGCATCCCCGCGCCCGGGCTCGCACCGGATGCGACGACCTTCCAGAACAACCTGATGACGACCTACAACGTGTTCAGCGCGGCGACGCTGCTGGGCCTCGAGCGGGTGGTCTGGGCCTCCAGCGAAACGTTGTTCGGCCTGCCCTTCACCCGCGCCATGCCGGCTGGCGCGCCGATCACCGAGGATCACCCGCTGCTGCCCGAGAATGGTTATGCGCTCGCGAAGGGCCTCGCCGAGGAAATGGCGCGGCAGATGCATCGGTGGAATCCCGGGACGTCGTTCCTCGGCTTGCGGATCTCGAACATCATCGAGCCGCACGAGTACGCCACCTTCGCGGACTGGCAGCACGATCCCGGCATCCGCAAGTGGAACCTGTGGAGCTACGTCGACAGTCGCGACGTCGCACTGGCGTGCAGGCTCGGACTCGAGGCGCCGGACATCGGCGCCGAGCATTGCATCATCGCGGCCGCGGACACGGTCATGGAGCGTCCGAATCGTGAGTTGTTGAGCGCCTGCTTTCCCCAGGTACCCCTGGATGGAGACGTCGGAGATTTTCAATCGCTCCAATCCACCGCGAAGGCAAAACGCCTGATCGGATACGTGCCGCAGCAGACCTGGCGCGCCCGCTGCTGACCTCGATTGTCACCAGCGGCGGATGCATCCCGGCTTGCTCCCAATGGCGCAATCGCGCTTGCCGGGCAGGCATCACGGCACGATGGCCCGATCGAAGAATGGGGAGCCTGCGGGACGCAACGCCGGCATCGTGCTCACTCCAGTCGAATCTCCCCCTTGAACAGGACGTCCACGCCAAGTCCAGGAATCTCGAGGCGCACGGTGGCGGGAAAGGATTCGTCGCCGCCGAGCTTGCCTGCCGTACGGGCCGCGCTCACTGCCTGCTCGATCTCCCGCTGCGAATTGACACCGACCATCTTCAGGAACTTGCGAATGCTGAGGTTGAAGGTCTCTTCGTTCATCGCGTTTCTCCATCGTCGGGTTGGGGGGCTCCGCCTCAGGGTAGTCCGAGGCAGGGATCCGGGCGCGCCATCGGCGGGGTGAACCACACGTAGTCGAAGCCGGACGGGTCCGTGATCACGTTGGCGGGGAAGACCGGACTGCGACGGTCTGCACCGCCTGCTTCCAGCCAGGCAACCGCGACGACCTGGGTGGCCGGCACCTCGAGATACGCTGCGACGGCGAGATCGCGACGCACGTGGCCGTTACCGGCGATCAGGATCGCGCCATCCGCGGTGGCATCGCGCGCCAGCACCTCGGCCATCGCGGCGTCTCGCACGCGCTGCGCCAACGCCAGGCGCGGCACGGCCGATTCGGGAAGCTTGTTGCAGTGGCCCTCGCGGATCTCGGCGGCAAGCGCGGCGGCCTGGTCCGCGGTCCACGATGCCCTGTCCACGCGCGCGCGCAGTGCCGGTTCGAGACTTTGGAGGTCGCCTGTGCGCATCACGGCCGCAAGCACCGCGCGCGGCGCATTGCCGGCGTGCACCGGCATGTGCGCGCGCAACGCGGCGGTCAGGACCGGCGCGTGCAACGGCCACCGCCACGCCCGCCGGTCGAGTGCTCCTGCCGATGCCAGCCCTTCGGCGTCCGCGCCGCGCTGCTGGACCGCCGCTAGCGCGGGTTCGCCCGCGAAATCGAACTGCTCCACCACCACGGCTGGGCGACGCCCGGACTGCCCGATAGCGTCGATGAGCTCCGCACGCAACCGATGATGCACCGGATTGTCGTGCACCTCTCCGAGCAGCCGGAACCTTACCGGCACGATCGCCTCAACCAGGGCCGCACGATCGATGAATCGCCCGGCGCGCACATCCCAGATCGTGGCATCGTCGGCACTGCGCAGCCGCGCCGCCGGCGGCGCACACGCAGCGAGCAGGCTGGCGACCGCAAGCAGCGCGGCCGTGTACGCCCGCAAGCTCGACATCAGGCCTTCACGTCGGCGGCGACGAGAATGCTGCAACGGACGCGCTCGATCAGCATCGTATCCACCGAGCCGCGCCACCAGCGCATCGCGAACGACTTGGAGCGCGAATGCCCGAGGATCAGGAGGTCGATGCCGAGGCTTTCGGAAAGCCGGGCGATGACGTCGACCGGCTCTCCGACCACGAAATGCGCGCGCACGTCGAGCTTGCGTGCGACGAGCGATGCCTCCACCGACTTGAGGTCGCCCTCGAGCTCTTCCCGGCCTGCCGCGAGCGTCATCTCCGGAACGTACTCGCCGGCAACGAGGTAAGCCGCGGTGTTCATCACCGCCGCGATGTGCAGCTCGACGCCGGGTTCCGCGGCCAGCCGCGCTGCCTCCTCGACTGCGGCACGCGACTCCCGCGCGCCGTTGTATGCCACGAGGATCTTGTTGTATGCCGCCATTGCGGTCTCCTCTACGGTGGGCCCGACCGGCGATCGGGCGGTGCGCCCGCCATGCTAGCGGCAATCGACCGAACGTCCAAGGTACGCCCGGAGGGGCTTGACGCCTGCTCGCAGGCTGGCTTCAGGAGGCGAGTTCACGCATGACGCGGATCAGATCCGCCTTGCCTTCGAATCCGATGCCGGGCAACTCGGGCATCACGATCTGACCGCCGTCGACAGCGACGCCGTCGGGAAACCCGCCATAGGGCTGGAAGAGATCGGGGTAGCTCTCGTTGCCGCCGAGCCCCAGCCCGGCGGCGATGTTGAGCGACATCTGGTGGCCCCCGTGGGGAATGCAGCGACGCCGCGACCAGCCGGCACGATCGAGCGCCACGAGGGTACGCTCGTATTCGACCAGGCCATAGGATAGCGCGCAGTCGAACTGCAGCCAGTCACGATCGGGGCGCATGCCGCCATAACGCAGGAGATTGCGCGCATCCTGGTGACTGAACAGATTCTCGCCGGTGGCCATGGGACCGGGGTAGAACTCCGCCAGGGCCGCCTGCAGCGCATAGTCGAGCGGATCGCCCGCCTCTTCGTACCAGAAGAGCGGATAGTCGCGCAGCATGCGCGCATAGGCGATGGCGGTCTCGAGATCGAAGCGGCCGTTGGCGTCCACGGCGAGCGAGGCGCGGCTGCCGATCTCGGCCAGCACGGCCTCGATGCGCCGCCGGTCCTCGTCGAGGGAAGCACCGCCGATCTTCATTTTGACCACTGTATAACCACGCTCGAGGTAGCTGCGCATCTCGGCGCGCAGAGCCTCGAGTTCCTTGCCGGGATAGTAGTAGCCGCCGGCGGCATACACGAACACCCGCGGGTCCGGGTGGACTCCGTGGCGCTCGGCAAGCAGGCGGAAAAGCGGCTTGCCGGCAATCTTCGCCACGGCATCCCAGACCGCCATGTCGATGGTGCCCACCGCGACGGAGCGCTCGCCGTGGCCGCCCGGTTTCTCGTTCTGCATGAGCGTCGCCCAGACCCGGTCCGGGTCCAGGTTATCGCCCGATTCGTCGAGAAGCGCGCGCGGATCGGCGTCGCGCAGGCGGGGCGCGAAGCGCTCGCGGATGAGACCGCCCTGACCATAGCGGCCGTTGGAATTGAAGCCATAGCCCACCACGCGCTGCCCCTCGCGCACGACATCGGTGACGACCGCGACGAGGCTGGTCGTCATCTTGGTGAAATCAATGTAGGCGTTGCGGATTGGTGACGCGATCGGCTGGGTTATTTCGCGGACGTCGACGATATGGACGGACATGGGCGCACCCTGGAAAGCCGGAGTGGCGCCATTTTGACATGGGCAAGCCTGCGCCGCCGCGACGCCGGGGCCCGTGCCCGAGCTGCACCGGCGGCATGATCCACGCGCCTCCCCCCATGCAAAACGCCCCCGCGAGGGGGGCGTCTCGACGACGACTTGGCGCGCTCGCGACGGCGCGGGCGCGCCGTCGCGAGGTCGCCTCGGTCAGCTCTTGACCTTGCCCACTTCGCCGGCCTTGGAAGCCTCGGCATGCTCCTTGGTGCGGGTGGCCTTGGCATCGGCCATCGCCTTGTCGTGTTCGACCTTGGCTTCCTTGACGCAGGCCTTCTCGTCGGCGCCCTTCTTGTCCTTGCACGCAGCTTTGGCCGACTTGTACTTGGCGTCGATGTCGGTCTTCGCGGCCTTGTAGTTGGCATCGGACTTGTCTTCCATCCGCTCTTCCTTCTTCTCGGCGCGGACCTTGGCCTTCGTGGTTTCGACCGGATGCTTCACGGCGTTACTCACGTCGGCGGAAGATGCGGCGCCGGCGAAGCAAAGAAACGTGCCAGCGATGATTGCGGTTGCGATCGTCTTCATGTGCGCTCCCAATGAATTGTTAACCGCCGGTCGTGAATTGCCTTTGCCGACCCCGCCGGCGGGCGGTTATGTATCAGCGATACCACGCGGAGCATAGGCGTGTGATGGCACCAACGCAGTCGCTCCCGGGGTGATGCGAGCGTAGGAAGCGCCTGATCTTGGTGTAGGACGAAACGTGGCAGCGAACGCCTTGCGGCACTGTGGTCCGGGCGGACTTGTCGCTCGTGACGCGCGGTGCGCGAATGTAGGACTGGCCCTACAGCCTCGTGGAGCGTTGTCCTATAGGCGCTCCGTGGCTGCGGGGCAAGCATCCCCGGTACTCGCCCCCGATGGCCATCTTCGCCGATGCACGCGCCACTGTCTCCCGATCTGCTGCTGCCCGATACCGCGGGAATCCCCGAAGTCTGTGCCGCCTGCGACCATCCCAATCCCGCGGATTCGCGGTTCTGCAATGCCTGCGGGGCACCGGTGCATTTGCGCCCGTGCCCGGCGTGCGAGACCATCAACGAGGGTGCCTCGAGCCACTGCTACAAGTGCGGCAGCCTGCTGCGAATCGCCGGTCATGTGCCCATGCCTTCCACCGACGGGGAAGGCGGATGCGATGGCGGAGGCACTGGCGACACGATGTCGCGCGAAGCGACCCCGCCACCACAGAACGATGCCGCGTCCGATGCGCCTGGCGATGCCGCGTCCGATGCGCCTGGCGATGCCGCATCCGCCGCGCATGGCGATGTCAACCGCGATAGAGAAGGCGTCATCCCGCCGCACGTCGATGTCCAGCCTGTGCATTTTATCGGCGGCCTGACCGCCCGCTCCGACGAAGCCGAGCTCACCGAGCCGGACTTGGCACTGGCGGCGTCACCCCGCCGCGGCGGCGCACGGAGGACGGCAGTCGCAGCCCTCCTCGTCGTCGCAGCGACAGCTGGCGCGTACTACATCGTCGACGACCCGGCGCGCCGCGATCGCGTCCTGGGTCCGGTTCGCGCCTTGATCAGCCGCTACGCGCCACCCGTCATGGCCGACAAGACCAACGGGACGCCCCGCGAAGGTTCGCTTAGCGCCGGCGCCATTGCCGAGTCCGCCCCGGCACCGCCACAAAGTGCGGCGGCACCGGCACCGGACGCCATCGGCGTCGAGACGCCCGCAGAGACCGCGACCACCCCGCCAGCATCGGAACGGAACGTGGTCGCTCCGGTTTCGTCGCTCAAGAAAGGCGCGACGCCGTCGCGACTCGCTCGCGGCACCACGCCGCCCGCACGTTCTTCCACGAGTGCCCGTATTGGCTCACGGCAAGCGGGTCCGCGACCCGTCGCCCCCGGCTCCCGGGGAACCGCTCCGCGGCCGCTGCCGGGCGCGCGTCAGGGGTTGCAGGTCGCGAGCGGGGACCGAAGGCCATGTCCCTCGGGCGGTGTCGCGTGCCGGTCCGCCGCTGGGCGCACCGGCAAGGACTGAGCGTCGCTATCGCACCGGGCCGTCGCATCCTGCCCGGTCGTAGTAGATCGCAGGCACGGCACCTCGGCCCCGCACGGACCTGCTGGGTCCAAGGCGGGGGAGTCGGCCTTGCGCGCGTTCGGCGACAGTCGCATCCCGCCGCAAGAACTTGGCGGGCGCCTGCTGCTACGCCAAAGGCGCCACCTTCATCACTTCCTCGGCGGTGGTCACGCCGGCGGCGATCTTGGTCGCGCCGGAGACGCGCAGGGGCTTCATGCCGTCCTTGTAGGCCTGGTCGCGGATCTTGGTGTCGTCGGCCTCGTGGGTGGTGAGGCGCCGCATCGCCGGTGACATCGGCATGATCTCGTAGAGTCCGATGCGGCCGTAGTAGCCCGTCATGCGACATTCCAGGCAGCCGACCGGCCCCATCACCTGGCTGGGCTTCTCGCCGCGCCAGGGCGTCGTGAGAAGTTGCCAAGTCGCGTCGTCCGGGGGCTCGACCGGCTTCTTGCAATGCGGGCAGAGCGTGCGCACCAGCCGCTGGGCCATGACTCCGAGCAGAGTCGAGCTGATCAGGTAGGGCGGCACGCCCAGGTCGAGCAGCCGGGTCACCGCCGTGGGTGCATCGTTGGTGTGCAGGGTGGACAGCACGAGGTGACCGGTGAGTGCGGCCTGTACCGCCATGTCGGCGGTGTCTCGATCCCGGATCTCGCCCACCATGATGATGTCCGGGTCCTGGCGCAACAAGGTGCGAACGCCGTGGGCAAAGTCCACCCCTATGGTTGGTTGCACCTGCATCTGGTTGAAGGAAGGTTCGATCATCTCGATCGGATCCTCGACGGTGCAGACGTTCACCTCGGGGGTCGCCAGCTGTCGCAACGACGAATAGAGCGTGGTCGTCTTACCGGAGCCCGTGGGCCCGGTGAGCAGCACGATGCCGTTGGGCTCGCCGATCATCCGCTCCCACCGCTGGCGATCCTCGTTACCGAAGCCGAGCTCCGCGAAGTCGCGCACCAGCACCTCGGGGGAGAAGATCCGCATCACGATCTTTTCCCCGAACGCGGTCGGCATCGTCGAGATCCGCAGCTCGATCTCGTCGCCGTTCGGTGACAGGGTCTTGATCCGGCCGTCCTGCGGCCGGCGCTTCTCGACGATCTCCATGCGGGCGAGCAGCTTCACCCGGGAGGTCATCGCGATCAAGACCGGGATCGGGATCGCATAGACCTGATGCAGGACGCCGTCGATCCGGAAGCGCACCTGGCCGACGTCGCGCCGCGGCTCGATGTGGATGTCGGAGGCGCGCTGGTCGAACGCGTACTGCCACAGCCAGTCGACGATGTGAACGACGTGGCGATCGTTGGCGTCGAGCTGGCCGCTCCGGCCGAGCTCCACGAGCTGCTCGAAGTTGCGCGCAAGGGAAACGTCGCCGCGCGAGCTCTCCTGCGCCTTTTTCATCGATCGCGCGAGACTGTAGAACTCGGCGACGTAGCGGCGAATGTCCTGCGGATTGACGAACACCAGGGCGACGCGGAGGCGCAGCATCTTTTCGAGCTCGTCTGCCCACGACCGCACGAAGGGCTCGGCGGTGCCGACGGTCAAGGTGTCGCGCGTGACCTCCACCGGCAGCACCCGATAGCGCTCCGCGTAGGCATTTGACATCGACTGGGTGACCGCCGACAGGTCGATCTTGAGAGGATCGATGTGGCGGTAGGGAATCCCGAGCTTCCCGGCAAGCCACTCGACGAGCCATTCGAGGGTAAGAGTCTTGTGCGGCGGCTCCGGGGACCGCCATTTCTGGTCGGCGATCATTTCGAGCGGGTGCTCGAAACGCTTGGTCCGGGACCGGGCCAGACGGTCGGCCTCGGCCGTGCCCACGAGACCATCCGCCATCATGAGCTTCAGGATGTCGTCCAGGCGCAGGCGCCGGTCGGCGCTCGCCACCGCGACCTTTTCGGGGGGACGCGGCGGCCCGGAGGACGCGGGCGGCTTGTCGGCGAGCGGAGTTGCCATCGGCCCAGTCTACAAGAATCCGCACGGACGACGGCCGGCGATCCTTCCGCCAACCTCCCCCGGCGGACGGACGGTGTTGCACGGATGGCTGGCCGGCAGCCGGAGGCGCCGACTCAGCCCGGAGGGAGCTGGAAGACCTCGCGCAGATAGGCGACGTAGGACGGATCGTAATCCATCATCTTCGACGGCTCGTCGCTGATCTTGGCGACCGGCTGGCCGTTGCAGCGGGTCATCTTGATCACGATCTGCAACGCGCTGTACCCGAGATCGTTGGTGAGGTTGGTGCCGATCCCGAAGGCGATGTTGGTGCGGCCCCGGAAGTATTCGAACAGCCGGATCGCGAGCGGCACGTTCAGGGAATCCGAGAACACCATGGTCTTGGTGTGCGGATCGATGCGCATGCGATGGTAATGGGCGAGGAGCTTCTCGCCCCATTCGAACGGATCACCCGAATCGTGCCGCACGCCGTCGAAGAGCTTGCAAAAGAAGAGATCGAAGTCACGCAGGAACGCGTCCATGCCGAACACGTCCGACAGCGCGATCCCGAGATCGCCGCGGTACTCCCGTGCCCATGTGTTGAACGCGAAGACCTGTGAATCGCGCAGTCGCGGACCGACCGCCTGGCAGGCTTGAAGGTACTCGTGCGCCATGGTGCCGAGTGGAGTGAGACCGTGGTCGAGCGCGAGGCCCACGTTGCTCGTCCCGACGAACTTCTGGCCGATTCCGGCGTGCAGGGTCCGGATCACCTCGTCCTGCCAACCCTGCGAGAAGCGCCGGCGCGTACCGTAGTCGGCAATCCGGAACTTCGGATCGGCCACGCCGTTGATCTGCTCGATCTTGGCGGCGAGGCGCCGGCGGCCCTCGGCGAAGTCGGGGGCCGGGCGATTGTGGCGGTGATAGAGCTCGCTCACGATCGCCAGCACCGGGACCTCGAACAGGATGGTGTGCAGCCATGGGCCGCGGATGGTGATGTCGATCTCGCCGGGTACACCCTCGAGCCGCGAAACCTCGATGAACCGCTCGTCGAGCTGGAACAGCCCGAGGAGGTCGACGAAGTCGCTCTTGAAGAACCGCCATCCCCGCAGGTAGCCGAGCTCGCGTGCCGTGAAGCGCAGCGTGCAAAGGGCGGCGATCTCCTTCTCGATTTCGGCGATGAAGGGCGTCAGGTCCACGCCCTGGCTACGGCACTTGAAGCGATACTCGACCTGCGCCCCCGGGAAGTGGTGCAGCACCACCTGCATCATGGTGAACTTGTAGAGATCGGTGTCGAGCAGCGACTTGATGATCATGCGGGCAGGGCACGGCGTGCGTTGTGATAGGACCGCATGGTACCGCCTCCGGCCCGTGCGGGCCAAGGCTGAACCGTCGCGAGCGGGGATTGTGCGCGGCGCGAACCATGAGGCCGCGCGGACATCGATTTTCGCCTGCGCTATCATCGCGCCTGTCGCGAGAGCCCAATCATGCTCATCAACTGCGTCGTCTACCAGCAGGGACAGAAAGTCGCGGAGGTTCCGGTCGCGGACATCAGCGAGTACATCTCGCGTGATGACGCGTTCGTCTGGGTCGCGCTCGCGGAGCCGTCGGACGACGAGATCGCCACGATGGCCGGGGAATTCGGACTCCATCCGCTGGCGTTCGAGGATGCGCGCAAGGGCCACCAGCGTCCCAAGCTCGAAGAATACGAGGACTCGCTCTTCGTGGTGCTGCAAACGGTCGAGCAGGATCCGGACGACCCGACCGACCTGCTCGTCGGCGAGGTGCACGTATTCATCGGCAAGAACTACGTCCTGTCCATCCGGCATCGCACCCGCCGCGGCTTCGCCGACGTGCGGGCGCGGACCGAGCGGGAGCCGGAGCTCCTCAAGTTCGGCTCCGGCTACGTGCTTTACGCGCTCATGGATGCCGTCGTGGATCGCTACTTTCCGATCATCGACGGTCTCACCAGCGAACTCGAGGACCTGGAGGAATCGCTGTTCGACCGTGGCTCCAGCCGGCGCAAGATCCAGGACCTGTACGATCTCAAGCGGCGGTTGATGACCCTCCAGCACGCGGTCGCTCCGCTCATGGAGGCCGTGGGCAAGCTCTTTGGCGGGCGTGTTCCTCATCTCGTCGCCGGACTGCAGGAGTACTACCGCGACGTCTACGATCATCTCGCCCGCATCGAGGCGGCGAACGCGAGTATCCGCGAAATGCTGCAGACGGCGATCTCGGTCAGCATCGCCCTCATCAGCCTCTCGGAAAGCGAGGTGACCAAGCGGCTCGCGGCGTGGGGCGCGCTCATCACCGTGCCCACGCTGATCGCCGGGATCTATGGCATGAATTTCAAGTTCATGCCCGAGCTGAGTTGGGAGGCGGGCTACCCGCTCGCGATCACCGCCATGGTGTTCATCGACGGCCTGCTGTTCTGGCGCTTCAAGCGGGTACGCTGGCTCTAGAGCGTCCCTCAGTCGCCGCGGCGGCCGCCCGCGGGTCGATGGCCATGCTGGTCACCCCCGTGCGGATCGATCGGCGTCACCGGGATCACGCGCCGCTTGTCCGGGCCGGGGTTCCACGACGGCTGCAGCGTCACGTGCTCGATCCCGAAGTCCCGGGCAAGCAGCACGCGCGCCGCGGCCAGCGTGGCGAGCCACGTGTTCCCATCGGTGATGGTGATATGCGCCGAGAGCGCGACATTGCCCGCCGACATGTGCCACACATGCAGATCGTGCACGCCGGTTACGTTCGGCAGGCGGGCGAGCTCCTGGCCGATGGCATCGAACGACAGGTGACGGGGTACCTGCTCCATCAACACGGTCGTGGACTGCCTCAGGAGCGACCAGGTCGAGCGCAGGATGAGCAGTGCCACCGCGACCGAGAGAATCGGGTCGATGGGTGACCAGCCGGTGAACTCGACCACCGCGCCGGCGGTGATCGCCGCGACCGAGCCGAGCAGGTCGCCGATGACGTGCAGCAGCGCGCCGCGGATGTTGAGCCCGCCACCGGCGCGTGCGAGGAGCACCGCCACCACGATGTTGACGACGAGGCCGATCGCCGCCACGCCCATCACCATCGAGCCCGCCACGGGCGCCGGCGCGAGGAGCCGGGTCACGGCTTCCACCGCGATCCACAGGATGAGGGCCAGCATTGCGAGGGCGTTGATGAACGCCGCGAGCACCTCGGCGCGCGCATAGCCGTACGAGGCGCGCTTGGAAGGCGGCCGGCGGGCCACGGCCGTGGCGATGAGGGCGACGATGAAGGCGGCCGCATCGGTGGCCATGTGACCGGCGTCGGAGATGAGCGCCAGCGAATGGGCCAGCCACCCGCCAACTCCCTCGACGATGGCGAACCCGGCAGTCAGGAACAGCGCAATCCACAGCGCTCGCCAGCCACGCTCCAGCCCTGATGGACCCTGGACATGTGCCCCCGGCCCGTGCTCGTGATGTTCGTGGGTCCCGCTCATTGCCCGCTCGTTGCCCGCTCGTTGCCCGCTCGTTGCCCGCTCGTTGCCCGCTCG
>JBDTWB010000015.1:0-36029 GCA_040006895.1 Casimicrobiaceae bacterium
GCTCGCGCTTGGCCTCGCGCACGCCGATGACATCGTCGAAGCGCAGCGTCGGCTTGGACACCGGCGCGAAGCGCGATGAACCGCCCTGCATGTTGCGCATCTGAAATCCAATCAGGAGCAGCAACGCCAGCGGCAGGATGAACTCGGGCGCAAAGACGCGAAGGACCTGCTGGGCTGCGCGGATGGGTCCGGTAGGGGCAGGATCGACCGACTGGTTCAAAACGAACAGCTTGCCGCCGCGGCTCACCCACGACTCAAGGGCAGGCATGCGGGCGTCGGACTTGAACACGAAATAGCGCGAGCCGTCGTGACGGGTGACGAGGTATAGGTTCGTCGCCTCGCCGAGCATCGAGATGGCGTCGGCATTGAGATCGCTCGCGAAGGCGCCCACGTCTTTCTCGGCCTGCAGCCAGGCGATCTGCTCCTTCACCATGGCCCGCACCTCCGGGACTGCGCGGTCGTAGCTCGCGACCGACATGAGACCCTGGACGGCGAGACCGAGAAGTCCCACCACCAGCAACGTCAGCCAGATCAACTTCTTGCTTTTCGGCATTGCCTTTGGTCCTGCTTGGGCCCGGATTCAGAGGGCGCGGTTGCAGACTGCTCGCAAGCTCGTCTGCCCGTCGCGCGGGTCGGCTTGCAACTTCCGCGCTCGGCGCGGCCGTCGGGGAACTGCCGTTGGGTCCGTGCGCCCTCGACCGGTCCCGTCCCCGGTCGGCGCGCAACATCGCTGGTGCCACCACCACATGCCATATCGGCAGCTTCTCCGCCATTTGCAGCACATCCTGCTGCGCATCCGTCGGCTGCCCCGCGAACCGCCGACGAATGACCCCACGCGGACGTCCGTACGCACGCGCGGTCTCCCGCCGCCCGCGCACGCGGTGCGCCTGACGGATGCCGTCGGCCGATGCCGAGAGCCGTTGTCGCGGATCATGATCGGGCGCCCCCCGACGAAGGCCAAGGCAATGCCTGGAAGGCCGGCGCCGTCGCATGCGAAACTCGTTGCTTCCCTGGGAACGGACTCGGGTGTAGGGGTCGGGTCCCACCGGCAGGAAGTTCTCCAGCGGAGGGCTGACGATCGGCTATCTATCGGCCGATTTCCACATGCACACCATGCTCCTGCAGTCGTAGACGCCCGCTTTCGGGGGCCTAACGCAGGCATTGTCACGTCACTGCATAGTCTACCGGACACCACGATCGAATCCCACTCCCGCAAGCCCTCCAGGGCCTGAAGCAGATCGGCATGCAGGTGCGAGCTTGCGAAAGGTCGGCTTCATGCCACGCACGCGGGCCTCCAGGGTCTGAAGCAGATCGGCATGCAGGTGCGACTGCGGAAGATCGGGGCTCGCCGGGCCGACGCGCCCGCCAGGATGCAGGAGAGCGCACCGGCCCCGCCGAGCCCGCTGCTGCCCGGTCGAGCCACGATCGCAACACGACGGAGTCGTGCAGTGGAAGACAACGACTGAGCGTGCGGGATGGACGACACTCTTGCAGTCTAGGAGACGAGGCGCGCCTCGCGCTTCCGGAGTTGCAGCTTGATGTCATTTATCATCTGTACGTTTCATGCTGTTGAGTATAAGTATTAAACCGAGACGACCATTCGCTTCCAAGTCCGGATTGCTCCCCGGTGCGATCACCGCCGGCCAGTCCACCGTCCTAGTCGCGTAGCAGGGCCACCGCGTCGGCGACCCGATCTACCGTCATGATCTTCATGTCGTCAATGGCTTGACGGGGCTTGTTGAGTGTTGGGATGAGAGCTTGACGAAAGCCCAGCTTGGCGGCCTCGCGCAGTCGTTCCTGGCCGCGCTGGATGGGCCGGACCTCGCCGGCGAGACCGACTTCCCCGAAGATGATGGTCTTCGCCGGGAGCGGTCGACCGCGCAGCGAGGAATGCACCGCGAGCAGGATGGGCAGGTCCGCGGCGGGTTCGTTGATCCGGACGCCGCCAACCGCATTCACGAAAACATCGTAGCCAGCGGTTTCCACCCCACCGTGGCGGTGGAGGACGGCCAGCAGCAAGGCAAGGCGCTGGGGGTCGAGGCCGACCGACAAGCGGCGGGCCATGCCGCCCTGCACCGGGTCGACCAGGGCCTGGATCTCGACGAGCAGCGGGCGCGAGCCTTCCATGGTGGCGACGATGGCCGAGCCCGGAACGGCTTCCGCATGCTGGGAGAGAAACATGGCCGACGGGTTGGTCACCCCTTTCAGGCCCTTCTCCGTCATCGCGAACACCCCCAGTTCGTTGGCCGCGCCGAAGCGATTCTTGATCGCCCGCACCAGGCGGAAACTGGAATGGGTGTCGCCTTCGAAATACAGCACCGTGTCGACGATGTGCTCGAGCACCCGGGGACCGGCGATCGCGCCTTCCTTGGTCACGTGCCCGACCAGGATGACCACCACGCCCTGCTGCTTGGCGAGACGCGTCAACCGCGCCGCGCACTCGCGCACCTGGGCGACGCTACCCGGTGCCGAGGTCAGCGCCTCCGTGTACATGGTCTGGATCGAATCGATGACGACGATCTCGGGCGCTTCGGCGGCAATTGTGGCGACGATGCTCTCGAGCTGGACCTCGGCGAGCAACGCCACCGGCGCATTGACCAGCGCGAGGCGCTGGGCACGCAACGCAACCTGCTCGACCGATTCCTCGCCCGTGACATACAGGGTTTTCTTGGTGGCGCCGATGGCCGCGGTCGCCTGCAGGAGCAGGGTCGACTTGCCGATGCCCGGATCGCCGCCGAGCAGGATCACCCCACCGGGGACCAGTCCGCCGCCCAGCACGCGATCGAACTCCTCGATGCCGGTCGGAAAGCGCGGGGCATCGCGCGCGTCCACGGAGCCCAAGGTCCGCACCACGCTCTTCTGCCCGGCCACCGACTGGAACCGGGACGGCGCCGGCGCCGCGACTGTCTCGACCAGGGTGTTCCAGGCGTTGCAGTGCGGACACTGTCCTTGCCACTTCGGGCTCTGGCCACCGCACTCGGTGCAGCTGTAGATGGATTTGGCTTTGGCCATCGGGGTTCGAATCGTTGCTGATCGGCATGCCCGGGCCGGCCGACGGCGAGCGTCGGTCGCTGGCCGGCGGGTTGGCGGCCAGGAGCTAGTCGAGTTCCTCGGGCAGGACGACCGAGGCGCCCAGCTTGCCGACCACCACCCCGGCTGCCTGGTTGGCGATGTCCACGGCCACCGCGAGCGATGCACCGGCGCCGATGAGCGTACCCAGGGTGGCGATGACGGTATCGCCGGCGCCGGACACGTCGAACACCTCGCGCGCCCGCGCCGGGAAGGTTTCGGCGGCTCCCGCCGTGAACAGCGACATGCCCTCCTCCGACCGGGTGACGAGCAGCGCGTCGAGGCCCAGGTCGGCGCGCACCGCTTCGGCCCGCGCCGACATGTCGGCGTCGTCGCGCCAGCGTCCGGCCACTTCGCGGAATTCGGCGCGGTTGGGCGTCACCAGGGTCGCACCGCGGTAGCGTCCCCAGTCGTCGCCCTTGGGATCGACCAGCACGGGCTTGCCCGCAGCGCGCCCCCGCTCGATCATGGTCGAGATGTGGGTGAGGCCGCCCTTGCCGTAATCCGACAGGATCACCACGTCGCAGTCGGCGAGCAGGCGCTCGAACTCAGCGAGCTTGGAGGCCAGGATCTCGTGCGACGGCGCCGTCTCGAAATCGATGCGCAGGAGTTGCTGTTGCCTGCCGATCACCCGCAGCTTGACGGTCGTGGCAATGGTCGCGTCCTGGTGGAACGACGTGCGCACCCGTTCCTCGCGCAGCAGTGCCTGCAACTTGTCACCGGCCTCGTCGGCGCCCACCACCGACAGCAGCATCGCCTGGGCACCGAGGGTGGTGGCATTGCGCGCGACGTTGGCCGCGCCGCCCGGCCGCTCCTCGGACCGGGCGATCTTGACCACCGGCACGGGCGCTTCGGGGGAGATGCGCTCGACGTCGCCGAACCAGTAGCGGTCGAGCATCACGTCGCCGGCGATCAGCACGCGGGTGCCGGCGACGCGCTCGCGCCAGGCGGAGAACTTCGCGGCGGTGCTCATGGCGGCGCGGGGCTCCGGGTGCGGGGCGTGATCAGCGCCGGCCAATGGCGTAATACTCGAGACCGGCGGCACGGACCTGCGCCGGGTCGTACAGGTTGCGGCCGTCGAACACGAGGGGCTGGGTGAGCGCATCGCGGATGGCATCGAAATCCGGGCTGCGGAACTCCTTCCACTCGGTCACCACCACCAGCGCGTCGGCGCCGGCGAGCGCATCCATCGGCGTACGGGCGTACTCGATGTCGGTGCGCGCGCCCAGGGTGCGCTGCGCCTCCGGCATGGCCACGGGATCGTAGGCGACGATCCTCGCGCCGCGTGCGGTCAGCGCAGCGATGATCGCTCGCGCCGGCGCCTCGCGCATGTCGTCGGTATTGGGTTTGAACGCCAGGCCCCATAGCGCGAAGGTGCGACCCTCGAGGTCGGCCCCCATCCGCGCCACGATCTTCTCCGGAAGACGCAGCTTCTGCGCTTCATTGGCCCGCTCGACGGCATCGAGGATCGCGAGGGGCCGGTCGTGCAGGCGCGCGGTGTGCTGCAGCGCCTTCACATCCTTGGGAAAGCACGAGCCGCCGTAGCCGACACCCGGGTAAAGAAAGTGATAACCGATGCGCGGGTCCGAACCGATGCCCTGGCGCACATGCTCGATGTCGGCGCCCAGGTCATCGGCGAGATTGGCGAGCTCGTTCATGAACGAGATGCGGGTCGCCAGCATGGCATTGGCGGCGTACTTGGTGAGCTCCGCAGAGCGCACGTCCATGACCAGCAGGCGCTCGTGGTTGCGCTGGAACGGCGCGTACACGGCGCGCATGGCCGCGATGGCCCGCTCGTCGTCGGCCCCGATCACCACGCGGTCGGGCTTCATGAAATCCTCGACTGCCGCCCCTTCCTTCAGGAACTCGGGGTTCGAGACCACCGCGAAGTCGTGCTGCACACCGCGCCGCGCAAGCACCTCGCTTACCGTGGCGTGAACCCGGTCGGCGGTCCCCACCGGCACGGTGGACTTGTCGACGATGATCCGGAAGCCGTCCATGCGCTCGCCGATATTGCGTGCCGCGGCGAGCACGTACTGCATGTCGGCGGAGCCGTCCTCGTCGGGCGGGGTGCCCACCGCGATGAACTGCACCGTGCCATAGGCGACGGCGGCATCGACGTCGGTGGTGAAATTCAGCCGTCCGCCCTCCACGTTGCGGCGGATCATGGCCTCGAGGCCCGGCTCGTGGATCGGCACGCCGCCGGCATTCAGCATGTCGATCTTGCGCCGGTCGACGTCGAGGCACAGCACGTCGTTGCCGACTTCGGCGAGGCAGGTACCGGTCACGAGCCCGACGTAGCCCGTGCCGATCATGGTGATCTTCAAGCGACGGTTCCCTTGGACGGATTGGAAGGCGCGCGATCTGCGCCGGGCGTGTGGCCGATGGCGGCATTGATGGCGGCGAGCGCCGCGAGGGGATCGGCGGCGCGGGTGATCGGCCGGCCGACGACGAGATAGTCAGCGCCGTTGGCGATGGCCCGCTCCGGCGTGATGATCCGCACCTGGTCGTCCTGGCCGCTGGCGGCGGGCCGGATGCCGGGCGTTACCAGACGGAAGGCAGGCGGCAGCGCAGCGCGCAACCGTGGCGCTTCCATGGCCGAGCAGACGACCCCGTCGAGACCTGCGGCCGCCGCGAGCTCCGCGAGATGCAATGCCTGCCCTTGGGCGTCGGCGGGCATGCGCAGCGACGCGAGATCGTCGTCGCCGAGACTCGTGAGCACGGTCACGGCGATGAGCAGGGGCGCGCGCGCCCTCGTTTCACCGGCGGTGCGATGCACGGCATCGCGCGCCGCGTCGAGCATCGTCCGGCCGCCGGAGGCGTGCACGTTGAGCATCCACACACCAAGCCGGGTTGCCACCGCGCACGCCTGCGCGACGGTGTTGGGAATGTCGTGGAACTTGAGATCGAGGAACACCCGGAAGCCGCGGGCCACGAGCCAGCGCACCGGCTCCGGGCCGCCGGCAACGAAGAGTTCCTTGCCGACCTTGACGGCGCAGGCGCCGGGATCGAGCCGGTCGGCGAGGCCGAGCGCTGCCATCGGGCTCGCGAAATCGAGCGCCACGATGACCTTGGGATCGCTATCGGGTGAGGCGGGATCAGACATAGCCATCGGGACTCTCGGTGCGGCGCGGTGAATACGTTTCCCACTTGTTGCAGCCCGGGCAGCGCCAATAGTACTGGCGCGCCCGGAAGCCGCAATGATCGCATTTGTACATGCCCAGGCGCTTGATGTGCTGGCCGACCAGCTGCTTCACGAGCTCGAGATCGTGGCGGCGCTCCGGCGGCGCCGAGGCGAGCTGGGCCTCGAGCAGCCGGTCGAGGCCGAGCAGGGTCGGATTGCGGACCAGATCGAGCTTGATGAGCTCGCTCGCCGCCTGGGGTCCTTCCTCGGCCAGAGTCAAGGTGAACGCGGTGTTGAGGAGGTCGAGGGACGGATACTGCGCCTGGTAGGAACGGATCACGCGCAGCGCACCCGCGGTGTTCGCCGTCCGCCGGTACGCGTCGGCCAATCGATCGGCCACCAGGGACAGGAATGCAGGGTTCTGCGATTCGATCCGCTGCCATGCCTCGATGGCGGCCGGGACGTTGCCCTGCTGGACCTCGAGATCGCCGAGCAGCATGGTGGCGCGGGTGCAGCCGCGGTACTCGCCGAGCGCGAGATCAATCTCCCGGCGTGCCCCGGCGAAGTCGGACTTGACGAGTGCCGATTGGGCGAGCTCGCAGTGATACTGCGCGATTTCCTTGAAGTACGGCTGCTTGGCGAGCGCTTCCATGCGTCGCGTGACCGCGATCGCCTTCGGCCAGTCCTTCTCCTGCTCGTAGATGGCCAGCAGGAATCCCTGCGACGCATGCTCGAAGGGCGTGCCGTCGAGCTTGGTGAAAAGCTCCTCGGCGCGATCGAGCAGTCCGGCCCGGTGGAAGTCCTGGGCGAGTTCGTAGAGCACCGCCTGGCGCTTGTCGGCGGCCAGGTCCGGGCGGTCGAGCAGGTTCTGGTGCATGCGGATCGCGCGGTCGATCTCGCCCTGCCGCCGGAACAGGCTGCCGAGCGCGAAATGCAGGTCGATGGTCTGGGGATCGACCTTCACCACCTCGATGAACGACTCGATCGCCTTGTCGGGCTGTTCGTTCAGCAGGAAATTGAGGCCGCGGAAATAGGACAGCGGCAACGCCCGTGATTCACGCAGGAGATGCTTGATGTCGATGCGCGCGGCGATCCACCCCATCGCGAAGAACAGGGCCGGTATCGGCAACAGCCACCAGAGCTCGAAGTCCATCGCCGGTGGGTCAGGTCTGGGCGGACACGGGAAGTGTCACGGGTGGCAGGGCACTCGCGCCTAGGGCCTGCTGGCGCTCACGAGAGCTCCCGCGGCAGGCGTGTCGTCGCCGCGTAGGTGTCGGGCGGCACCACGGTGGCGGGGGCGGCACCGCGCAGGCCGTCAGTCGGCGCCGAGGCCGGCATGAAGCGGGCCTGGTCGCGCCGCAGGCGCGATAGCTGGCGCTTCAGGCGCGCGGTGCGCACGGCACTGGTGAGCAGCCCCGCGGCGACGCCCAGCGCGAAGGCGACCAGCACGATGAAAATGAGTGGTCCCTGCCAGCTCCACCAATTGTAGAACTTGAGGGTCGCCGGTTCGGAATTCTGCAGCGCCAGGAACAGGAGCGCGATGAACAGCACGAATCCAACGATCCAGCGGATGACATGCATCGCAGCTCCTGAAAAAAAACGGGCGGTGTCAGGGCCGCGAGGTTGCCCTCGGCGCCGTACACACCGCCCTCGGTTCGATCATCGCCTTGCTCTTGTCGCGGCGCTCGCGCATTCTTCCCCGCCGCCTGCCCGGAACGCGGACGGCTCTTATGCGGTCTTCTTGAAATCGACCCGCTCCCGCAATTCCTTGCCCGCCTTGAAGTGCGGCACGTGCTTCTGCGGCACCTGCACCTTCTCGCCCGACTTGGGATTGCGTCCCGTCCTGGGCGGGCGGTAGTTGAGGCCGAAGCTGCCGAACCCGCGGATCTCGATGCGCTCGCCCTTCGCCAGGCTTTCAGCCATGGCGTCGAGGATCATCTTGACCGCAAGTTCGGCATCCTTGGCGACGAGTTGCGGGAACTGGGCGGCCAGTCGGTCGATCAGCTCCGATTTCGTCATCACGGCGTCCGCTTCACTCGTTGGTTTTGTTGTCCATCTTGGCGCGCAGCAGCGCGCCGAGGTTGGTCGTGCCGGTGGTCGTGCCCGCCGTGTCCGCCTTGGCCGACTGCAGGGCCTCGGACTCGTCGGCGTTGTCCTTCGCCTTGATCGACAGGTTGATCGACCGGTTCTTGCGATCGACGTTGATGATCATGGCGTCGACGCGGTCGCCTTCCTTGAGGTGGGTGCGGATGTCCTCCACCCGGTCGCGCGCCACTTCCGACGCACGCAGGTAGCCTTCGACCTCGCCGTCGAGCGTGATCACCGCACCCTTGCCGTCGAGCGACTTCACGGTACCGGACACCACGCTGCCCTTGTCGTGCACGGCGATGAAGTTGTTGAACGGATCACCGTCGAGCTGCTTGATACCGAGCGAAATACGCTCGCGTTCGACGTCGATCGCCAGCACCACGGCCTCGACCTCCTGGCCCTTCTTGTAGTCGCGCACGGCCGCTTCGCCGGTCGCGCTCCAGGAGAGGTCGGACAGGTGCACGAGGCCGTCGATGCCGCCGGGCAGGCCCACGAACACGCCGAAGTCGGTGATCGACTTGATCGTGCCCGTGACCTTGTCGCCCTTCTTCTGGTTGGCGGCGAAGTCGTCCCAGGGGTTCGACATGCACTGCTTCATGCCGAGCGAGATGCGGCGGCGGTCCTCGTCGATCTCGAGGATCATCACCTCGACCTCGTCGCCGAGCTGCACGACCTTGGTCGGATGGATGTTCTTGTTGGTCCAGTCCATCTCGGAGACGTGCACCAGGCCCTCGATCCCCGACTCGATCTCGACGAACGCGCCGTAGTCGGTGATGTTGGTGACCTTGCCGAACAGGCGGGTGCCCTGCGGGTAGCGCCGGCCGAGGCCCACCCACGGATCCTCGCCGAGCTGCTTCATGCCGAGCGAGACGCGGTTCTTTTCCTGGTCGAACTTCAGGATCTTGGCGGTTACCTCGTCACCGACCGACAGCACTTCGGACGGGTGCTTCACACGCCGCCAGGCGAGATCGGTGATGTGCAACAGGCCGTCGATGCCGCCCAGGTCCACGAAGGCGCCATAGTCGGTGATGTTCTTGACGATGCCCTTGACGGTGGCACCTTCCTGCAGCGTCGACAGGAGCTTCTCGCGCTCCTCGCCGAGCGAGGCTTCGAGCACCGCGCGCCGCGACACGACCACGTTGTTGCGCTTGCGGTCGAGCTTGATGACCTTGAACTCGAGGTTCTTGCCCTCGAACGGGCTCGTGTCCTTGACCGGGCGGATGTCGACGAGCGAGCCGGGCAGGAACGCGCGGATGCCGTTGACCATGACCGTGAGCCCGCCCTTCACCTTGCCGGTGACCATGCCGGAGACAACGTTGCCCTCGGACATCGCGGCTTCGAGGTCATGCCACGCCTTCAGGCGCTTGGCCTTGTCGCGCGACAGGCGGGTCTCGCCGTAGCCGTCCTCGAGACTCTCGATGGCCACGACCACGAAGTCGCCTGCCGCGACTTCCACTTCGCCGCGATCGTTCTTGAATTCCTCGATCGGTATGAAGCTTTCCGACTTGAGCCCGGCGTTGACGACGACCACGTTGTAGTCGACGCGCACGACCTCGGCCGTGATGAGCTCGCCCTGGCGCATCTCCTGACGCGTGAGGGACTCTTCGAAAAGCTTCGCGAAATCTTCCATGCCGGCGGGCGGATTGCCCGCGGTCTTGTCCTGCGGATTGCTCTGGACGGCGGTAGCCATACGGGTTGGGCCCTTCTCGTGATGCCGGCCGAAACGAGAACCCTGTTTCTCGCAGGCCGGGTTGGGTTGTCGATTCCGCTCTCGACCGACGCGGGCTAGCGCGCGGGGGAGCGGTCCTGCGGTGCTGCCGGTGGTGCCCTGCAACTGCGCGCCGACGCCGCGCGCGGCGCCGGGTGACACGTGCTACGTGGCATTCCCGCTTGCGCGGGCGCGGAACTTCGCCAGGACGAAATCGACCGCATCGCCGACGCCGATCCCGGTGGTGTCGAGGATCACGGCATCGTCTGCGGGCCTGAGCGGTGCCGCCGCCCTGCCCGCGTCGCGCGCGTCCCGTTCCCGGATTTCGCGCAAAAGACCGTCAAGTGTAACCGGGTTTCCTTTTTCGATCAACTGCTTATACCGGCGCCTTGCGCGTTCCTCGGGGCTCGCGGTCACAAATACCTTGAGCACCGCTTCCGGGAACACCACAGTGCCCATGTCCCGTCCGTCGGCGACCAGGCCGGGGGGCACGCAGAACGCCCGCTGCCGGTCGAAGAGCGCGCGGCGGACCCCGGGATGGACCGCCACCGCGGACGCGGCCTTGCTGACCGGTTCGGCCCGGATCGCGTCCGTCGCCTCGTGCCCCTCGAGGAAGATGCCGGTGGCGTCGAAGCGCACGTCGAGCGCGCCTGCGAGCGCCGCGACGCGCGTCTCGTCGTCGACCGGCGTGGCGGTGTCGAGGGCCTTCAAGGCGACAAGGCGGTAGAGTGCTCCACTGTCGAGGAGATGGAAGCCCAACGCGGCGGCCACGTGCGCAGCCACGGTGCCTTTGCCGGAGGCTGCAGGGCCGTCGATGGCGATGACCGGTGGTGATCTCCGCATGGCGACAGTCGGCAGGTGACCGTCAGCCGACCACGGCATAGAGGGCATCGAAGAAGCCCGGATAGGTCTTGCCCACACAGCCGGGATCGTTGATCGTCACCTCGACGTTGCCAAGCGATGCCAGGGCAAAGCACATCGCCATGCGGTGGTCGTCGTAGGTGTCGATCGTGGCCGCCGCGAGCCGCGCGGGCGGCGTCACCCGCAGCCAGTCCGCGCCGGTGGCGACGCCTGCCCCGAGCTTGCCGAGCTCGGCCGCCATGGCGCTGATCCGGTCGGTTTCCTTGACCCGCCAGCTACCGATGTTGATAAGGGTGGTGGGACCCTGCGCGAAGAGTGCAACGATCGCGAGGGTCATGGCCGCATCGGGAATCGCCACGCAATCGATTTCGCGCCCGACCAGGGACGCGCCGGCGCTTGCCTCGAGCCAGCCTTCGCCGTCGCGCACCGTGGCACCCATCGTCCGCAGCACGTCGGCGAAGGCCACGTCGCCCTGGATCGAGCGGGCATCCACGCCGATAACCCGGACCGGGCCCCCGCCGATCACACCGGCGGCCAGGAAATACGATGCTCCCGACGCGTCGCCTTCGACGTGGAGCTCACCGGGACTTGCATACCGTGCGCCCGCGGGGATCGTGAAGCGATCGGCCTGCGCGTCCACCTGCACGCCGAAGCGCCCCATGAGGTTGGTCGTGATGGCGACGTACGGCCGGGAGATGAGGTCGCCGACCACCTCGACGACGGCCTCCCGGGGAGAACGGCCGGTCACGAGGGGCAGGGCCATCAGCAACGCCGACAGGAACTGGCTCGACACGTCGCCGCGGATGGGGATCACGCGCGGCGCCGCGTCGGTCGACGCCGGTCCGATCGCCAGCGGCGGGAAGCCGGGATTGCCGAGGTAGCGGATGTCCGCGCCAGCCGCCCGCAAGGCGTCGACCAGGTCGCCGATCGGCCGCTCGTGCATCCGCGGCACGCCCTTCAGCACGTAGCGACCCCCGAGCAGCGCCAGGGCTGCCGTGAGCGGTCGCACGGCGGTTCCCGCATTACCGAGAAAGAGCTCGGCCTCGCGCACCGGCAGTGCGCCCGCCGCGCCGCGTACCAGGCAGGCAGCGCCGGCGGCGCCCTCGCGGATCGGCTCGAGGCGGACGCCGAGCGTCGTCAGCGCCTCGCGCATCCGCGCGACGTCGTCGGCGTCGAGCAGGCCGTAAAGCCGCGTGTCGCCGGCGGCGAGCGCGGCCAGGAGCAGCGTACGGTTGGAGATGCTCTTCGAGCCGGGTAGCGCCACGACACCCGCGGCGCGGCTACGTGGCGGCAAGGACAGCACGGGCGGGAAGGTTTTGCTCATGGGTCGCGCGGCCCGTCCGCCGGCACGACGGTACCGCGCGCGCGACCCCAGCTGCGCCGGGCGTCGCTCGCGCGGGTGAAGACCGCATGCAGGGCGGCTGCGTCGCGCGCATCGATCATCGCGCCGATGGCATCGAGCTGCGCACGGTAGGTGGCGATCTCGGCAAGCAGCGCCTCGCGGTTCGCGAGCGCGATATCGCGCCACATTTCCGGCGAGCCGGCAGCGATGCGGGTGAAGTCGCGGAAACCGCTCGCGGCGAAGGCAAAAAAGCTCTCGGCGTCGGGGCGCGCGGCCAGCTCTTCCACCAGGGCGAAAGCGAGCACGTGCGGCAGGTGACTGACCGCGGCGAAGATGCTGTCGTGCAGAGCCGGGTCGAGATGACGAACCCGCGCACCGGCAGTGGTCCACAGCGATTCGACCTGCTGCAACGCACGCGAATCGGTCGACGCGAGCGGCGTCAGCACCACGTTCCGATCCGCAAACAACGTTGCGAAGGCCGCGGCGGCCCCGGTGTGCTCGGTGCCGGCGATGGGATGGGCGGGCACGAAGCGCGGGAACGCCGCGCCGAGTGCCGCACTTGCGGCGGCGATGACGTCCTGCTTGGTGCTGCCGGCGTCGGTGAGCACGGTCCGGGCACCGGCGTGGAGAGCGCTGGCCGCGAACAGCGCGGGCAGTTCGCCGACCGGCGTCGCATAGACCACCACGTCGGCATCGCCCAGCTCGCGCTGCCATGCGTCGTCGAGCAACCAGTGCCGGTCGACGATGCCGCGCGCCGCAGCCTGCTCGAGGTTGGCACGTGTACGGCCCACGCCAACCACTTCGCGCACGGCCCCGGCCGCACGCAGCGCCAGGGCGAGCGAGCCGCCGATCAGGCCGACGCCGATCACCACCAGCTTTCCGAGCGCCACCGGTTGCAGCCCGGTCATCGCGAGCGACGCCTCAGGCACCCAGGGCTTGCTCGAGCGCCGCCAGGAAGCGCGCATTCTCGTGCGGCAGCCCGATGGTGACCCGCAGATGCTCGGGCAACCCATAGTTGCCGACCGGCCGGACGATGACTCCCTGCCCCAACAGGCTCTGATAAACGCGCGCGGCATCGCCGACCCGCACCAGCACGAAGTTGGCGTGCGACGGCGTCCACGACAGGCCGAGCGCAGCGAAGCCCTCCTCCAGCGTCTGCATGCCCGCGCGATTGATGGCGCGGCTCTCGGCGACGTAGGTCGCGTCGGCCAGCGCCGCGACGGCGGCCGCCTGGGCGAGAGCGTTGACGTTGAACGGCTGGCGCACGCGATTGAGGATGTCGGCGACGTCCGGATGCATGATGCCGTAGCCCACGCGCAGCGCCGCCAGGCCATAGGCCTTGGAGAACGTCCGCGAGACAATGAGGTTCGGGTGCCGCGCCAGCCACGCGATCGACGGCGCGTGCTGCTCCGGCTCGAGGTATTCGTTGTAGGCCTCGTCGAGGACCACCAGCACGTGCGCCGGCACCGACTCCAGGAACGCCGTGAGTGCGTCCGGGTGCAGCCACGTGCCCGTCGGATTGTTGGGGTTGGCCACGAACACGATGCGCGTATCGGCGGTGATCGCGGCGCGCATGGCCGGCAGGTCGTGCCCCAGGTCGGACGTCGGGGGCACCTCGATGCCGATCGCCCCGCGGGCCTGGGTCGCCAACGGGTAGACGATGAAGGCGTGCCGGGCGTACACGGTGCGCATGCCCGGCAGCAGGAATGCCTGGGCGACCAGCTCGAGCACGTCGTTGGAGCCGTTACCCAGCACGATCTGCTCCGGCGGCACGCCGTAGCGCATGGCGAGCGCCTGCTTGAGATCGAAGCCGTTGCCGTCGGGATAGCGACAGAGCTCGTCGGTCATCCGGGCGATGGCGGCGCGCACCGCCGCGCTGGGACCGCGCGGGTTCTCGTTCGACGCGAGCTTGACGATGCTTGCCTCGTCGAGGCCGAGCTCGCGCGCGAGCTCCTCGATGGGCTTGCCCGGCACGTAGCGGGCGATGTTGCGCACGTGGCCGGGCGCAAGCGCGGCGGGTGTGTCCGGGGTGGCGCTGGGGGCCAATGCTGTCGCTGCATTCATGGCGGAGTCGAGAGGAGTCTTCCGGTGCGCGGCGGAGGCCGCCCGTTGGGCCAGGCCGTCAATACACCGCGGCAGGATAGGAACCGAGGAGCTTCAGGAACGGCGCTTTTTCGCGCAGCTCCGCCAGCGCCTGGGCGATGGGAGGATCGGTGGCGTGTCCCTCGAGATCCACGAAGAACAGGTATTCCCAGAGGCCAGTGCGCGCCGGACGGGACTCGAGGCGCGACATCGAAACGCCGTGCGTGGCGAGCGGCTCCAACAGCGCATGCACCGCGCCCGGCCGGTTCGGCGCGGACATCACGAGCGAGGTCTCGTCGCGGCCGGAGCGCGGCACGTCCTGACGACCGAGCACCCAGAAGCGGGTCGTGTTGTTAGGCTCGTCCTCGACCTCGCGGGCGAGCACCGACAGTCCGTAGATGGCGGCGGCATTTTCCCCCGCGATCGCCGCCGCACCCGGCTCGGCAGCGGCAAGCCGGGCCGCCTCGGCATTGCTCGCGACCGCAATCCGCGGCGCCGCCGGCAGATGCATCGCCAGCCAATGCACGCACTGCGCGAGGGATTGCGCGTGGGAATAGACGCGCGAGACATCCGACAGCGCACGGGCGTTGCTGAGCAGGTTCTGCCGCACCCGCAGGCGGATCTCGCCGCAGATCGACAGCGGTGTCTGGCACATGAGGTCGAGGGTGCGTCCAACCACGCCTTCCGTGGAATTTTCGACGGGGACCACCGCATAGTCGGCCTGTCCGGTCTCGGCCGCCCGGAAGACTTCGTCGATGGTCGCGCACGGCTCGGCGCTCACCAGCGCGCCGAAGTGCTTGCCGACGGCGTCGTGCGAGTAGGTGCCTGGCGGGCCGAGGTAGGCGACACGCAGCGGCTGCTCCAGCGCGAGGCAGGCCGACATGATCTGCCGGAACACGATGGCGATCGCCTCGGGCCCGAGCGGCCCGCCGTTCTCCTGCAGCAACCGGGAGATGACCTGGGCTTCGCGCTCGGGCCGGTAGGCGAGCGCACCGCCCTTGAGCACGCCGATGGCGCGGGCATGCTCGGCACGGGCGTTGAGGCGCGCGAGGATCTCGCGGTCGAGAGCGTCGATCGACAGGCGATGCTGCGCCAGCGCATCGCCGTCATCCGCCGCGGCACCGGATGGCGGTGGGACACTCGCTGGGGCACTCATCGGCGCGGGCGACGCCTGGCGTGGCAAGACCCGGACGTGGCGTGGATTGCGGGGCGGACATCAGCCATGGCTGGCGGCGAATTCGCGCATCCACGCAACCAGCGCCTCCACGCCGGCCAGCGGCATGGCGTTGTAGATCGAGGCGCGCATGCCGCCCACCGAGCGATGGCCCTTGAGCTGCTCCAGGCCGCGCGCCTTCGCCCCGGCGAGGAAGTCGGCGTCGAGTGCGGCGTCGGGCAGCACGAACGTCACGTTCATGCGCGAGCGATCCTGCTTGCGTACGGTGTTGCGATAGAAACCGCCCCGATCGATCTCGTCGTAAAGCAGCGTGGCCTTGCGGAGGTTGATCGCCTCCATCGCCGCGAGACCGCCCTGCTCCTCGAGCCAATCGAACACCAGCCCGGCGAGGTAGACAGCGTAGGTGGGCGGGGTGTTGAACATCGACTCCGCCTTGGCCTGCACGCCATAGGCGAACACCGCCGGGGTGTCGGGGCGCGCGCGATCGAGCAGGTCGTTACGCACGATCACCACGGTCAGCCCGGCTGGACCGATGTTTTTTTGCGCACCGGCGTAGATCAGCCCGAAGCGCCGCACGTCCACCGGCCGCGACAGGATGTGCGAGGACATGTCGGCGACGAGCGGCACCTCGCCGGTGTCCGGCGTCCAGTGGTACTCGACCCCGCCGATCGTCTCGTTGGTGCAGATGTGCACGTAGGCCGGGTCGTCCGAGAGCTGCCATTCACGTTGTGCCGGCACGCAGCTGAAACCCTGGTCGCGCGACGACGCGGCGATGTGCACCGTGCAGTACTTGCGCGCCTCCTCGATGGACTTCTCCGACCACGAGCCCGTCTCGACGTAATCGGCCGTGTCGTGTCTGCCGAGCAGATTCAGGGGGACGAACGCGTTCTGAGCCAGCGCGCCGCCCTGCAGGAACAGCACGCTGTAGTCGTCCGGCACCCCGAGGATGCGCCGCAATCCGGCTTCGGCCCGTGCGGCGATGCTGACGAACTCCTTGCCACGATGACTCATTTCCATGACCGACATGCCGCTGCCATGCCAGTCGAGGAGCTCGTCCCGGGCGCGCACCAGCACCGGCTCGGGCAACGCCGCGGGCCCGGCGCTGAAATTGAATACGCGACTCACGACGTCTCCCTTCAGGATGCCTCGCCGGGGCCGGGTTCCTCTCCGGCATCTCCGTCGCCGGAAGAACCGGTAGCCCCATCGGTCCCGCCGGTCGACTCGGCAGCGGGGTCGATTGCCGGCCCAGCCACCTCCGCGACCTCGGCTTCGGTCTCGGGCTCGATCACGCGCTCCAGGCCGGCGAGGGTCTCGTCCTCGCCGAGATTGATGAGAGTGACGCCCTGGGTCGCGCGGCTCATCTCCCGGATCGACGCCACCGGAGTGCGGATCAGCACGCCGCGATTGGAGATCAGCATGACCTCGTCGGTGGGTCTCACCAGCGCCGCGCCCACCACGCGGCCGTTACGTCCGGATTGCTGGATGGCGATCATCCCCTTCGTACCTCGTCCGTGGCGGGTGTATTCGACGATGGGCGTGCGCTTGCCGTAGCCGTTCTCCGTCGCGGTCAACACCGATTGCGCCTCGTCCTCGGCGACCAGCATCGCAATGACGTGCTGGCCGTCCTCGAGCATCATCCCGCGCACGCCGTGCGCCCCGCGGCCCATGGGGCGCACGTCGTCCTCGTCGAATCGGACCGCCTTGCCGCCGGAGGAGAACAGCATCACGTCGTGCCTGCCGTCGGTCAGCGCCGCACCGATGAGGTGGTCGCCGCTGGCGAGGTCCACCGCGATGATGCCCGAGGCGCGCGGCCGCGAGAACTCCGAGAGCGGGGTCTTCTTGACGGTCCCCATGGTGGTCGCCATGAACACGTAACGATCCTCGACGAATTCCTTCACCGGCAGGATGGCCGTGATCTTCTCGCCTTCCGCGAGGGGCACGAGATTGATGATCGGCTTGCCCCGTGCGATCCGCGAGCCCTGCGGCACGTTGTACACCTTGAGCCAGTACACCTGGCCGCGGCTCGAGAAGCAGAGAATGTAGTCGTGGGTATTGGCGATGAAGAGACGATCGATGAAATCGTCCTCCTTCGTGGCGGTCGCCTGCCGGCCGCGGCCGCCACGCCGCTGGGCACGGTACTCGGCAACGGGCTGCGCCTTCATGTAGCCGCCGTGCGAGAGCGTCACCACCATGTCTTCCGGCGCGATCAGGTCCTCCAGGGAAAGGTCGACGCCCTGGGCGATGATCTCGGAGCGACGCTTGTCGCCGAACTGGTCGCGAATGCCCTTGAGCTCGTCGCCGATGATGACCGTGACCCGGGCGGGCCGCGCGAGGATGTCGAGCAGGTCGACGATCTGGTCCATGACCTCACGGTATTCGTTGAAGACCTTGTCCTGCTCGAGCCCCGTCAGGCGTTGCAGTCGCAGATCGAGGATCGCCTGGGCTTGTGCATCGGAGAGGCGATAGCCGGGCGCGGACTGGGTGGTGTGATCCTGCCAGCCGAAGCTCAGCGGCAGCCCCTCGGGACGCGCGCTGTCGGCGACGGCGCGCTCGAGCATGTCCTCCACCAGCCGCGACCGCCACAGCTTGGCCATGAGGCCCGCCTTGGCTTCCGCCGGATTGGCGGCGGCCTTGATGAGGGCGATGATCTCGTCGACGTTGGAAAGCGCGACCGCGAGACCTTCCAGGATATGGCCCCGGTCGCGCGCCTTGCGCAATTCGAAGCGCGTGCGCCGGACGACGACCTCGCGGCGATGCTGCAGGAAATACTCGATGAATTGCTTGAGGTTGAGGAGCCGCGGCTGGTTGTCGACCAGCGCAACCATGTTCATTCCGAAGCTGTCCTGCAGCTGGGTGAGCTTGTAGAGGTTGTTGAGCACGATCTCGGGCACTTCACCGCGCCTCAGCTCGATCACCACGCGCATGCCGGACTTGTCGGACTCGTCGCGCAGGTCGGAGATGCCCTCGATGCGCTTCTCGCGCACCAGCTCGCCGATGCGGATCAGCAGGTTCGCCTTGTTTACCTGGTACGGGATCTCGTCGACGATGATCGCCTGGCGATTGCCGCGGTCGAGCTCCTCGATATGCGTGCGGGCGCGGATGACCACGCGGCCGCGCCCGGTGCGGTAGCCCTCGCGCACCCCCTCGAGCCCATAGATGATTCCGGCCGTCGGGAAGTCGGGTGCCGGGATCATGTCGATCAGCTCCTCGAGACCGGTATCGGGTGCCGCGAGGACGGCGAGGCAACCGTTGATGACCTCGGTGAGGTTGTGCGGCGGGATGTTGGTCGCCATGCCGACGGCGATCCCGGACGATCCATTGACGAGCAGGTTCGGCAGCCGCGACGGCAGCACCGTCGGTTCCTGCTCCTTGCCGTCGTAGTTCGGGACGAAGTCGACCGTCTCCTTTTCGATGTCGGCGGTGAGCTCGTTGGCGATCTTCTGCAACCGGCACTCGGTGTAGCGCATCGCCGCGGCATTGTCGCCGTCGACCGAACCGAAGTTGCCCTGGCCATCGATCAGCGGGTAGCGCAACGAGAAGTCCTGGGCCATGCGCACCAGGGTGTCGTAAATAGCCGTGTCGCCATGGGGGTGGTACTTGCCCATGACCTCGCCGACCACCCGGGCACACTTCACATATGGCCGCGCCGCGGTGATATTGGCCTCGTGCATGGCGAACAGCACCCGCCGGTGCACGGGCTTGAGTCCGTCCCGAACATCGGGCAATGCCCGGCCGACGATCACGCTCATGGCGTAATCGAGATACGAATGCCGCATTTCGGCTTCGAGGCTTACGGGAAGGGTCTCTTTGGCAAACTGCTCCATGAACGGTCTTTCCTAAAGGGCTGGGATGCCCTAATCGTGTCGAATCGGCCGGCGTTGGCCGGATTGGGGGCCTGGGCCGTTCTTGAACCAGCTTTCGCGGCCGCGCCCACGCGGGCGGGAGAGCGCCAAACTAGCGGTCAGTCGAGTTAAACAGGGCTACAGATGCTTGAAAAAGCGATATTTTATCACGACGTTGCACCGCCGCGACAGTTCCCGCCCCCGTGCTTCCGCAAGCTGCCTTTCTTTTGCTTGCGCCGGGGGCGTGTGCTATATTTTTTTGGGAACAAAGGATTCGGCACGGCGCTCAAAGGTCCAAAACCACAAGCAGCCAACACGCCCAACCCGACCCGCGGACATCTGCAGGGTCACCAGGGTTCGAAAAGAACTGTTCAAAACCAAAGCCAATAAGGGGTGAATCAATGTCTCGACGTCTAGTTTCCGGTGTGCTCATCGCTGCGCTCGCGGCCGCGTATGCGGGCGGTGCGGCGGCCCAGCGGGTCGACCCGAAGGGGTATGTCCAGGGAGTCGCTGGCGCCGACCCGAAGAACAGCGGGTATGTCCTGTCCGCAACCGGCAACGCCGACAACAACGTGGTGAAGAGCGGCGTGTACAACGGTGCCAAGGGTCTCTCCGGTGGATTGTGCTGGCGTACCGGGTACTGGACGCCGGCAATGGCGATCGCCCAGTGCGATCCCGACCTGGTGAAGACGGCAGCCGCGCCTGCACCCGCGCCCGCGCCGGCCCCTGCTCCGGCCCCCGCCCCCGCCCCGGCTCAGACGCCGCCCGCTGCGGCACCTGCCCCGACGCCTGCCCCCGCACCTGCGGCGGCGCCTGCGCCGACGGTACAGCGCATCACGCTAGCCTCGAAGGCGCTGTTCGACTTCGACAAGGCCGTGCTGCGTCCCGATGGCAAGTCCGCGATCGATAGCGACATCATCTCCAAGCTCAAGGACTTCCAGAAGATCGAGCTGGTCCTGGTGACGGGGCATACGGATCGCATCGGCACCCAGGCCTACAACCAGCGCCTTTCGGAGCGTCGGGCCGACGCCGTGCGCAACTACCTCGTCGAGCGCGGCGTGCCGCGTGATCGCATCGAGACGTTGGGCATGGGCAAGACCCAGCCGGTCCCGGGCGTGGAGTGCAACCAGAAAAACCTCAAGCAGCTGATCGCCTGCCTCGCGCCGAACCGTCGCGTCGAGGTCGAAGTCAAGGGCGATACGCTAAAGCGCTGACGCGCCAGGCAGTACGCAACGGACCCCGCGTCACTGGCGCGGGGTCTTTTTTTTGGCCCCGCTCGTCCGTCCCACCGCAGCCTCGCCATCGCCATGCCCACCCCCACCCAAGCGGTCGATCTGCGCCTCGATGCGCGCTGGGTCGTTCCCATCGAGCCCGCCGGCGTCCTCGCTGGGCACGCGGTGATCGTCGACGCCGGCCGGATCCTGGCGATCGTGCCGCACGCGCAGGCCGATGCCCGCTTCCATCCTCGCCGGAGGGTCGACCTGCCCCGCCACGTGCTGCTGCCGGGTCTCGTCAACGCCCACACCCACGGAGCCATGAGCCTGTTCCGGGGCATTGCCGACGACGTACCGCTGCAGACCTGGCTGGAGGAGCACATCTGGCCGCGGGAGGGCCGGTTCGCGGCGCCGGGTTTCGTCTACGACGGTGCCCGTCTCGCGGCCGCCGAGATGCTGCGCGGCGGCATCACGTGCTGCAACGACATGTATTTCTTCCCCGATGCCACGGCCCGCGCCTTTCAGGAGATCGGCCTGCGCGCCATGCTCGGCCTGCCGGTCCTGGATTTCCCGACCCCCTACGCGTCCGACGCCGATGCCTATCTGCAGAAGGGACTCGCGGTGCGCGATGCCCTGAAGCACGATCCCCGGCTCACCTTCTCGCTGGCGCCGCATGCGCCGTACACGGTCGGCGACCCCGCATGGGGACGCGTGATCACGTACTCGCGACAGCTCGACCTGCCGATCCAGACGCATCTCGCGGAAACCGCCGGCGAGGTCGAGCGCAGCCGGGCCCAGTTCGGCGCAACGCCGCTGCAGCGCCTGCATGGCCTGGGGGCGACCGGACCGGGGTTCATCGCCATCCACGCCGTACATCTGTCCGCCGACGATATCGACTTGCTGGCCGTGCATGGCGGCAACGTCGTGCACTGCCCGGCGTCGAACATGAAGCTCGCGAGTGGCATCGCGCCCATCCATGCCCTCCAGGCGCGGGGGGTGAACGTCGCCCTCGGCACCGATGGCGCGGCGTCCAACAACCGTCTCGATCTATTCGGGGAGATGCGGCTCGCCAGCCTGCTCGCCAAGGTGTCGACGAGCGATCCGGCGGCGATGCCGGCGGCGGCCGCGCTGTACGCCGCCACGATGGGGGGTGCGCGGGCGCTGTGCCTCGAGCAGGACATCGGGTCCCTGTCAGCCGGCAAGAAGGCGGACATCATCGCGGTCGATCTGGGCGGAGTCGAAGCCGAGCCCTGCTACGATCCCATCTCCCACCTGGTGCACGCAGTCGGGCGCGAGGCAGTGACCGATGTCTGGGTCGATGGCGAGAGCGTGGTCCGCGATCGCCGGCTCGCCACCGTGGATGAGGCTGACATCGTCGCCAGGACGAGAAGCTGGCAGGAGCGGTTGCAATGAGCTTCGCGTCACCTGCATCACCTGCATCACCTGCATCACCTTCATGACCTGCATCACCTTCATGACCCCCATCCCCGAAGGCCTTTCCAATCCCGTCGCAGCGGCACCCGTGCCCATTGCGGTGCCCGCCAACGCCGATGCCGCCGAGCTCGCGCGCTTCTCGGCCGTCGCCCATCACTGGTGGGATCCCACGAGCGAGCTCTTCGGTCCGCTGCATGCCCTTAACCCACTGCGCCTCGCGTGGGTCGAAAGCGTCGTCGATGGACTGGCCGGCAAGCGCGTGCTCGACGTCGGCTGCGGTGGCGGTATCCTTTCCGAGGCCCTCGCGGAGCGGGGTGCGCAGGTGCTCGGCATCGATCTCGCCGAGCGGGCGCTCAGTGTGGCCAAGCTGCACAAGCTCGAATCCGGCGTGGCGGTCGACTACCGGCTGGTCTCGGTCGAGGCACTCGCCGAGGAGATGCCCGGCGCATTCGACGCGATTACCTGCATGGAGATGCTCGAGCACGTTCCCGATCCGGGTGCGATCGTGGCGGCGTGCGGACGACTGCTGCGGCCTGGTGGCGTGGCGGGGTTCTCGACCATCAATCGCAATGCGAAGGCGTACGTGTACGCGATCGTCGGCGCGGAGTACGTGCTCCGGTTGCTGCCACGCGGCACCCACGACTACGCGCGCTTCCTGCGGCCCGCCGAGATTGCCCGCTTCGGCCGCGAGGCCGGGTTGGTCCCCCAGGCCATCGCCGGCGTCACCTACAACCCCCTCGCCCGCACCTTCCGGCTGGGGTCGGATACGTCGGTGAATTATTTCCTGGCGTTGCGGCGCGGATGACGGTCGAGCGCAATGCCGCCGCGAACGGCGGTCCCGACGCGCACCCGCTCGACATCGACGCGGTGCTCTTCGATCTCGACGGCACGCTGCTCGATACTGCGCCCGACCTCGTCGCCGCGGTCAACCGCGTCCGCCAGGATCGAGGCCTCCCCACGCTACCGGTGACCGATCTCCGCGCTTACGCGTCGGCGGGGGCACGGGGGCTCATCGGGGCGAGCTTCCAGCGCGCACCCGACCATCCGGACTACCCGGCGCTGCGCGATGCGTTCCTTGCCCACTATGCCGCCGCATTGTGCATCGATACGGTGGTATTCGCCGAGATCGAGGACGTGCTCGATGCGCTCGAGGCGCGCCGCCTGCCGTGGGGCATCGTCACCAACAAGGCAGAGCGTTTCACGCTGCCGCTGCTCGCGGCCCTGCCCTGGCGATTCAAGCCCCGGGTCGTGATCTGTGGTGACACGACGCCGTACGCGAAGCCCCATCCGGCACCACTCCTGGCGGCAGCCGAACGCCTCGGCGTCGCACCGGCGCGCTGTCTTTATGTGGGCGATGCCGAACGCGACATCGCCGCCGGTCTCGCGGCAGGCATGCACACCATCGTGGCCCACTACGGCTACATCGAACCGCAGGACCAGCCGCATGCGTGGCGTGCCCACGGCCACGTCGACCAGCCGCGCGATCTCCTCGCATGGCTGCCCGACGCGGCACCATGAATCGACGGGGCGCCGGCTGCGCTAGGGTGGACACGCCCCCGCATTGACATAGATCCACTCGATCGGCCGGCCTTCGCGCAGGCCGGTCACGCGTACTGCCTGGTTGGCAAGCAACGGCCGGATCATCGCCACCAGGACGTCGTCGGCGCCGCGCAACGGGACGCCGTTGGCCTGTGCGACGCGGTCGCCTGCGCGCATCCCCAGCATCGTGCCGAATGCATTGCCTTCGCGCATGGCGAGTCCGTCCTGGCCCGCCGTGAAGGCATCGCTCCAGCTGAGGGGCTTGGCGGCAATCCCGGTGAGCAATTCGGCGTTGAGGCGATACGGCGCCGTGCTCACCCCTCCAGGCGGTACACAGGCCGGGTTGTTCGCATTACCGGACGCCGCAGCGGGCGACGGGCGATTCGACGGCGCCCGCGGCAGGGCTGCGGCCGGTCCGGTCGCCGGCGTCACCCCGATCGGTCGAAGGAGGATTTCCCGCGCCTCGCCGCGATCGGCGATGCGTGCGCCCGCGGCACTCACGGCGCGCAGGATAACCCCGGGCGCGATCTCGCTCCCGGTGGCAACCAGCACGGGCCCCCGGTCGGCGAAGCGAAAGAGCGCGTACCCGGCGCCATCGGCACCGCCGATGATGCCGAGCAGCCGCGCGTCGCCGGCGAGGCGCGTGACCGGTACGTCGCCCGCGGCGGCGACGGCGGTGGACGGCGACCCGAACAGCGGCGTCGCGGTGATCACCGCCGCTGGTGAAACAGGCTCGACCACCTGGGGCAACGGCATCGGGGCGGGACCGAACCAGCGCCAGCCCCAGTGCGCGACCACGACCGCAAGCACCGCACCGGCAGCGAGGGTCATCGTACCGCGCAGCACCCGCCAGCCCAATGGCAGCGACCTGCCGCGCGCGCTAGCGGTCATGACGGCGACGCGCGCAGCGCCGCGACGCCGCTGTCGACGTGGCGGGCGGCCTTGCGCTTGCGCAGTCGCCTATAATCGGACCCTTCCCGCATGTCCTGACGCACCTTTCGCTTGAATCCTCGCCTCGGCCGCCTGCAGGCCTACCCTTTCGAGCGCCTGCGCCAGGCATTCGCCGGCATCGTCCCGGATCCGGCCTATCTGCCCATCAATCTTTCGATCGGCGAGCCACGCCATGCGACCCCGCCGCTGGTGTTCGACGCCCTGCAGAGGGGCCTCACCGGACTCGCGAATTATCCCATGACCGCCGGCACGGCACCGCTGCGCGAGGCCATCGCCGCGTGGCTGCGGCGGCGCCATGGGCTTGCGATGCTCGATGGCGACGCACACGTCCTGCCCGTGCTCGGCAGCCGCGAAGCGCTCTTCGCGTTCGCCCAAACCATCCTCGATCCGAGCCGGCCGGGTGCGACGGTACTGGTTCCGAATCCCTTCTACCAGATCTACGAAGGCGCCGCGCTGCTCGGCGGGGCCGAGGCGTACTACGTCAATGCGGACCCCGCGCGCGGCTATCGCGCGGCATGGCACGAGGTGCCGGACGACGTGCTGGGCCGAACGCAGCTTGCGTACGTGTGCTCGCCCGACAATCCGACCGGCCGGGTCATGACCCTCGAGGAGTGGCGCCAGCTCTTCGCGCTGGCCGACCGGCACGGCTTCGTGATCGCCGCAGACGAATGCTACTCCGAGATCTACTTCGACGAAGCGCGTCCGCCGCTGGGCGCGCTCGCGGCGGCCCAGGCGCTCGGCCGCGCCGACTACCGCGGTCTCATCAGCTTCGGCAGCCTTTCCAAGCGTTCCAACGTGCCCGGCATGCGCTCGGGTTTCGTGGCCGGCGACCCCACGCTCATCAAGGCCTTCCTGCTCTATCGCACCTACCATGGTTCGGCGATGTCGCCGCCGGTGGCCGCGGCGAGCATCGCCGCCTGGAGCGACGAGGCGCACGTTCGCGAGAATAGGCGCGCGTACGCGGAGAAGTTCACCCGGCTGCATCCGATACTGTCGACGGTACTGCCATGCACGCTACCCGAGGCGGGCTTCTACCTCTGGGCGCGCACTTCGGGTGACGACGTCGCGTTTGCCAAGGCGCTGTACGCGGCGCGCGCGGTCACGGTGCTGCCCGGCAGTTTCTTTGCCCGCAGTGCGCACGGCGCCAATCCGGGCGCCGGTTTCATCCGGATTGCGCTGGTCGCGAGTCTCGCCGAGTGCACCGCCGCAGTCGAACGCATGGTCGACTTCGTGCGCGGCGGCGCTGCCGCGCACGAGCACGATCCGCGCGGCGCCGGGCAGGCCGCACCCTAGGGGCAATCACGGGCAGCAGCGGGCTGCAGCAGGTTGCCTTGGGCGGCCCGGGGCGGCTCCTCCGGCAACCGGCCGCACCCGGCGCCGCGCCAGTTCGCCTCGTCGTCGCCCACGGCCATTCGTCGTTGCCGCACCGTCTGGAGCGAGCTGGCTCTAGAATCGGCGCATGGCACCGGCCAGTACGCGTTTCCCGCGCCTCGACGCCCTCCGCGCCGGGCTGCGTGTGACGTGGACGACGGTGCTGCTGATTGCCGCCATCAACACCGGCATCGCTGCGCTGCTGTGGATCGAGGACGCCCGGCCGTTCTGGCACCCGCTCATCTCCGCGCAACTCTTCGGCTTTTCGATCGCCTACTGCGTCAACGTGGTCTCGCCGTGGGAAAAGCGCTGGCCGGTGGCGAGGCTGATCGCGGCAGTTGCCGCAGGCACGATCATCGGCATGGGGCTGGTCATCGTGGTCAAGGGCTACTCGACCGCGTACATGCACGAACGCCTCAAGTTCTTCGGGCTGACCATGATGACGGGCTTCACCAACGGCCTGTTCGTCAGCCTCTTCTTCCTGTTCAAATTTCGCGAGTCGCGCGCCGAGGCGGCGCTGCTCAAGGCCGAGTCGGCGCAGCATCTGCTCTCCCGCCAGGCGGTGGAAGCCGAGCTCAAGCTGATGCAGGCGCAGGTCGAGCCGCACTTCCTGTTCAATACCCTCGCGTCGGTGCAGTACCTCGCCGAGACGGATCCGCCCGAGGCAACCCGACTACTCGGGCATCTGCTTGCCTATCTCCGGGCCGCGCTGCCACAGTTGCGCACCCCCGGCAGCACCATCGGGAAGGAGCTCGAGATGGCCGAGGCGTACTTGAGCATCCTGAAGATGCGGATGGGACCGCGGCTCGCGTTCAGCGTGACGGTGCCCGACGGACTTCACGACACCGCGTTTCCGGCAGGCATGCTGATCTCCGTGGTGGAGAACGCCGTCGAGCACGGTCTTGCCCGGACGCCGCGCGGCGGCAGGGTCGATATCGTGGCGGAGCGCCGCGCCGATCGGTTGCAGGTCCGGGTCACCGACACGGGATCGGGACTCCCGTCTGGCGGCGCCAAGATCGCCGACGGCCGCGGGCTTGGCCTTGCCAACGTGCGCGACCGGCTGGCTGCGCTCTACAATGGACGCGCCCGCTTCGTGCTCGAGAATGGACCGGCATGCGGTGCGCAGGCGCTGATCGAAATTCCGGTCGAAGCGCCCGCCGCGCCGGCTACTCGGGCGGCATCGACCGCCGGGCGGACGTGACGATGCCTACGGCACTCATCGCCGACGACGAAGCGATGCTGCGGGGGCTGCTCCGCAACCGCCTTGCGCAGGCCTGGCCGGAGCTCACGATCATCGCGGAAGCCGAGAATGGCGAGGAGGCCGTGGAACTCGCCACCCGCACCCATCCGGACATCGTCTTCCTCGACATCCGCATGCCGGTGCAGACCGGGCTCGACGCGGCGCGGGCGCTGGGCGGGCTCTGCCACGTCGTGTTCGTCACCGCATACGACGAGTACGCCGTCGCAGCGTTCGAGGAAGGCGCTGCGGACTACCTGCTCAAGCCGCCATCGCCGGAGCGGATCGCCATGGTCGTGGCGCGATTGCAGCGTCGGCTCGCTGCCCCACCCCTCGACTGGAGCACGCTGCTGCTCCGGCTGGCGCGCGCCGAGCCGGGTACGGGTCCGTTGCGCTGGGTGCGCGCGTCGCTCGGCAACGCCATGCGGTTGATCGACGTGACCGAGGTGCTGTATTTCCAGGCCGAGGACAAGTACACCAAGGTGGTCACCGCCGAGGTCGAGGCGTTGATCCGCAAGCCGATCCGCGAGCTCTACCGCGAGCTCGATCCCGAAAGCTTCTGGCAGGTGCATCGCAGCACGATCGTGAACCTGCGCGCCGTCGCCAGGGTCGAGCGCGACTGGCGTGACCAGCCGGTGATCCTGCTCAAGGACCGCAACGAAAAGCTGACCGTCAGCCGCACGTTCGCCCACCGCTTCAAGGCGATGTAGTGCCGGGCACGCGCGCTGGGCGCGAGCCGGCGGCCATGAGACGGCGCACGGGCCGCACGGACGAATGATGCTGGCATGGATCGGCCGGTACGGGCCGCAATGCATGGCGGCCGGCGTGGTGATCGGCCTCGTGGCGCCACCGCTCGCCGCGACCATGCGCCCGCTGCTGATTCCCTCGTTGCTCGTCCCCCTGGTCTTCGCGCTGGTGCGCCTGGACTGGTCGGCGGTAGGGGCCTACCGGCAGCAGCGTGCCCGGGTGGGATGGCTGCTCGGGTGGCTGCTGCTGGCGAGCCCGCTGGCGGTGTTCGCCGTCAGTGCGGGGCTGGTGGCACTCGGGATGCCCGTCGCGCTGCAACAGGCTGTGGTGCTGATGGCGGCCTCGTCGCCCATCGTGTCGAGCGTCGCCATCGCCCTCATGCTCGGCCTCGATCCCGTGCTCGCGCTCGTAGCCGTGCTCGGCGCGACGGCACTCGTGCCGTTCTCGCTGCCGTTGCTCGCGAGTGCACTGCTCGGCTTCGGGCTGGAGATTGCGTTGCCGGAATTCATCGCTCGCCTGGCTGCCCTGGTCGGAGGCGCGTTCGCCGCGGCCTGGGCGCTGCGGCGCTGGACGCCGCTTGGTCGCCGCGACGCCATTGCCGTGCTCGACGCGGTTACCGTGTTGAGCCTCGTGATCTTTGCGATCGCGATCATGGATGGCGTGGGCGCCTTCGCGCGGGCCCGGCCCGGTTACGCGACCCTTGCCGTGCTGCTCGCGTTTGCGGGCAATCTCCTCCTCCAGGCGGCAGGCTACGCGGCGTTCCGGCGACTCGGCCGACGGGCCGCGCTCACCGTCGGCCTGGTCTCGGGCAACTGCAACATGGGGCTCATCCTCGTGGCGCTCGAAGGCCGCGGGTCATTGGACGTCACGGTTTTTTTCGCACTCGCACAGTTGCCGATGTACCTGCTGCCGGCGCTGCTGCAACCGGTCTATCGTCGGGCTCTGGCCCGTCACCCGTCCTGATGCGCGCCCCCTCGCTAGCGCGTGATTCCGGCCGTTCGCGCACGATTGCCGCGGCCGGCGCGGCCCGTCACGGTAAAATCATGCCTTTTAGACCGGTCGGGCCGCGCTGCGCCCCGACCCTGACGAGAACCCATGGACCTGCAACCGACGATCGAACGTGCGTGGGAGTCCCGCGCCGAGATGAGCCCTGCCAACGCCCGGCCCGAGGTGCGTGACGCTGTCAACCACGTCATCGACGAGCTCGACGCCGGCCGTGTACGGGTGGCGGAGAAGCGCGACGGTACGTGGACCACGCACCAGTGGATCAAGAAGGCGGTCCTGCTGTCGTTCCGGCTCGCCGACAACGTCCCCATGGGTGCGTCCTCCGAGGACGCGGCATTCCGCTTTTTCGACAAGGTGCCGACCAAGTTCGCGACCTTCGGGCCGTCCGAATTTGCCGCCGCGGGCGTGCGGGTCGTACCCCCCGCCGTGGCCCGGCGCGGGGCCTACATCGCGCGCAATGTGGTGCTGATGCCCTCCTACGTCAACATCGGGGCGTACGTCGACGAGGGCACGATGGTCGACACCTGGGCGACCGTCGGCTCGTGCGCGCAGATCGGCCGCAACGTCCATCTCTCCGGCGGCGTCGGCATCGGCGGTGTGCTCGAGCCATTGCAGGCCAATCCCACCATCATCGAGGACAATTGCTTCATCGGCGCGCGCTCCGAGGTGGTGGAAGGCGTGATCGTGGAGGAGAACGCGGTGCTCGGCATGGGTGTTTTCGTCGGCCAGAGCACCAAGATCTTCAATCGCGCCACGGGCGAGGTCACCTATGGGCGCATTCCCGCGGGCTCGGTCGTGGTCGCCGGCAGCCTGCCCTCGGGCGAGGGGAGCTGCCAGCTCTACTGTGCCGTGATCGTGAAGCAGGTCGATGCCCGGACCCGTTCCAAGACCAGCATCAACGAGCTGTTGCGTGCCTGACGGCGTCTCCGACATGTCCGTACAACTCAAGAACACCGAAGACATCGCCAAGATGCGCGTTGCCGGGCGCCTGGCGGCGGAGGTCCTCGACTACATCGCGCCGTTCGTCGAGGCCGGCATCACCACCGGCGAGCTCAACCGGCTGTGCCACGCGTACATGGTCGAGTCGCAGGGCACGATCCCCGCGCCCCTCAATTACGCGCCGCCGGGCCATGTGCCGTATCCCGCTTCGGTGTGCACGTCGGTGAACCACGTGGTCTGCCATGGCATCCCGGGCGACAAGAAGCTGAAGGCCGGCGACATCGTCAACATCGACATCACGGTCATCAAGGACGGGTTCCACGGCGACACCAGCCGCATGTTCACCGTAGGCGCGGCCTCGATCCAGGCGAAGCGGCTCGTGGACGTGACCTACGAGGCGATGTGGAAAGGCATCCGGGCGGTGCGTCCGGGTACGCACCTCGGCGACATCGGCAACGTGATCCAGCGTCACGCCGAGAGCCATGGCTTCTCCATCGTGCGGGAATTCTGCGGCCACGGTATCGGACGGCGGTTCCACGAGGAACCCCAGGTGCTGCACTACGGCCGCCCGGGCACCGGGCTGAAGCTCGTGGCCGGCATGGTTTTCACCATCGAGCCGATGGTCAATGCGGGCGGTCCGGGCATTCGCAGCATGAAGGACGGGTGGACCATCGTGACCGCGGATCATTCGTTGTCCGCACAGTGGGAACACACGGTGCTGGTCACTTCCGATGGCTTCGAGATCCTCACGGTCTCGACGGGCATGCCGCCGCCGCCCGAATGATGGCCGACGCCGCGTCTGCCGTTGCCGCGTCGCCATTGCTGGAGACGACCGCCGTGCAACGCTGGCGCGCGGAATTGCGCCAGGGGCGGACGGCGCTGCGCGAGGCGTTCGAAGCGCGCGCTGATACGCCCGCGCTGTTGCGCAACCACGCCCGACTGGTCGACCGCCTTGTCGGCGCGGTTTGGGAGGAGCTTCGCGCGCCGACGAGCATGGCCCTGGTGGCCGTGGGCGGGTACGGGCGCGGCCAGCTGTATCCGCACTCGGACGTCGATCTCCTCGTGCTGCTGCCGGAGGTCCTCGGGGCGCCCGGCGCCGCCGCGCCCCCTCTCCCGGATCCTGCCGTCAGCGCGTTCGTCGAGCGCCTCCTCGGCGTGTTGTGGGACATCGGCCTCGAGCCTGGTCACAGCGTGCGAACCGTGGCCGAGTGCGTGGTGGAAATGGCGGTCGATGCCACCATCGCCACAAGCCTCCTCGAGCATCGCTACCTGGCGGGATCGCGCCGGCTTCACCGCGAGTTCGGCGAGACCTTCGCGGCCGCCCTTCGCGTGGAGGCATTCTACGAGGCGAAGGCCCTCGAGCAGCAACAGCGCCATCTCAAGTTCCACGACGCGGCGTACAACCTCGAGCCCAACGTCAAGGAGAGTCCGGGGGGCCTGCGCGACCTGCAGACCGTGATCTGGATCGCGCGCGCCGCTGGCCTGGGTCACAGCTGGCGGGAGCTCGCCCGCGCGGGGCTCATCACCGTGCAGGAAGCGCGCTCGGTGTCGCGCCAGGAACGCTTCATCGGCGAGCTGCGGGTGCGGCTCCATTATCTCGCCGGCCGGCGCGAGGATCGCCTCATCTTCGACCAGCAGCAGGCGCTCGCGCGGCAGATCGGGCTGGCGGACACGCCGACGCGACGGGCGAGCGAGGTGCTGATGCAGCGCTATTACCGCGCGGCACGGCTGGTCCGCCAGGTGAACGTAATCCTGCTGCAGAACCTCCACACCCGCATCCTGCCGACGACCACCGTCCCCATCCCGCTCGACCAGGAATTCCAGGTCACCGACGAGCTGCTCGATGTCGCCGACGAGACCCTGTTCACGCGCCGGCCCGCCGCCATGCTCGATGCTTTCCTGATGATGCAGCGCCACCCCGAGCTCAAGGGGATGTCGGCGCGCACCCTGCGCGGGTTGTGGCGCAACCGCGGCCGGATCGACGCGCGCTTTCGCGCCGATCCGGAAAACCGGGCGCGATTCGTGCGCATCTTTCGTGAGCCGCGGGGCCTCACCCACGAGCTGAGGCGCATGAACCTGTACGACGTGCTCGGCCACTATCTTCCCCCGTTCGGCCGGATCGTGGGCCAGATGCAGCACGACCTGTTCCACGTGTACACGGTGGATGAGCACACCCTGATGGTCATCCGCAACCTGCGCCGCTTCTGCGAGCCGCAGCATGCCCACGAGTACCCACTCTGCTCCAGGCTCATCGCCGACTTCCCGCGCCGGGAAGTGCTCTACCTGACGGGCCTGTTCCACGATATCGGCAAGGGCCGCGGCGGCGATCACTCGGAGCTCGGCGCGCGCGACGCGCAGCGGTTCTGCAGCAGGCACGACCTGCCCACCGAGGATGTCGAGCTCATCACCTGGCTGGTGAAGAGTCATCTGGCGATGTCATCCACGGCGCAGAAGCAGGACATCAGCAACCCCGAGGTGATCGCGCAGTTCGCCGACAAGGTCGGCGACGAGCGCCATCTCATCGCGCTCTACCTCTTCACGGTCGCCGACATCCGCGGTACCAGTCCGCGGGTGTGGAATGCGTGGAAGGCGAAGCTTCTCGAGGACCTCTTCCAGCTCACCCGGGCGCGCCTGCACGGCGAAGGCGGCACGACACTCGCCGACAGCCTGCAGGAACGCCAGGCCGAGGCGCGCCGGTTGCTGCGTCTCTACGCCGTGCGCGAGGGAGCCGAGCACGCCCTTTGGCGCACGTTCGACATGGTGTACTTCCAGCATCACACCGCCGAGGAGATCGCCTGGCATGCGCGACACCTCTTCTTCCGTGTCGACGGCGGCCGGCCGGTGGTCAAGGCGCGGCTTTCGCGGTCGGGCGCCGGACTCCAGGTGTTCGTCTATCTGCCCGACCAGAAGGATCTGTTTGCGCGGGTTTGCGGATTCTTCGGCCGCAACGGGCTGTCGGTAGTCGACGCCAAGATTCACACCACCCGGCACGGTTATGCGCTCGATACATTCTCGATGCACGACCCCGTCGATCCCACCGCCTCGCATCGCGACACGATCCAGTACATCGAATACGAGCTCGCGCGTTTGCTCGAGGCGCGTCCGCCGCTCGATCCGCCCGCGGTAGGACGGATGAGCCGGCACCTGCGCCATTTCCCGCTGTCACCCGAAGTGCGTGTCTACCCCGACGACAAAGGGACGCACTACATCCTGGAGATCGTCGCCGGGGACCGTCCCGGTCTGCTCGCCGCGATCGCGCATACCCTTGCGGCGGCCAACGTGAATCTCACCAGTGCCCGCATCAATACCCTCGGGGAGCGCGCCGAGGACGTCTTCCTGATCGATGGCTCGGCCCTGCAGGGCGAAGCCTCGCTGCTTCGTCTGGAGACCACGCTGTACGAGGCGCTGCGGCAGTGATGATGTAATGGGGTCGGTGTAAGTTATCGGTGGGAGCGCTTCGCCCGCCGGAAGTGCATCTGATAACTTACACCGACCCCATTAAGGACGGTCAATCGTCGGCGGCCTCTCCGAGCTCGGGAAACAGGATGTCGGTATACCCGAAGCGAGTGAAGTCGCGCACCCGCATCGGGTAGAGGATGCCCATGAGATGGTCGCATTCGTGCTGCACCACGCGCGCGTGGAAGCCGGTGACCTCGCGCTCGATCGGCCGCCCGCGGGGATCGTGGCCGGCATAGCGCAGGCGGGTGTAGCGCGGCACCATCCCGCGCAAGCCGGGCACCGACAGGCAGCCTTCCCACCCCTCCTCCATCTCGGTACCCAGCGGGGTGATCACCGGATTGACGAGCTCGGTGTACGGGATCGGCGGGGCATCGGGGTAGCGCACGCTCTTCTCCACCCCGAAGATCACCACCTGCAGCGCGACGCCGATTTGCGGCGCCGCAATTCCCGCCCCGTTCTCCGCGGCCATGGTGTCGCGCATATCGGCGAGCAGCGCGTGCAACGCGGGAGATTCGAAGCGCGTGACCGGCGCCGATGGCTGGAGCAGGCGAGGATCGCCCATGCGCAGGACTGCGCGGATCATGGCAGCTGACCCGAGGTGTCGTTCATGGCGTCTGGTCCGAGGTTTCGTGAATGCGGGCGACGGCGTGCTCGAGCAGGAGGCGGACCTTGTCCATCGCCGTCTCGAGCACCTCGGCGATATGGTCCATCGCGATGCCTTCCGCCGAATCGCCCCGGCCGGCGGCATGGTTGACCACGACGGCGATCGACGCATAGGGCAGCTCGAGCTCCCGCGCGAGCGCCGCCTCGGGCATCCCGGTCATGCCCACCAGGGTGGCGCCATCGCGCGCGAGACGCTCGATCTCGGCGGCGGTCTCCAGGCGCGGCCCGGAAACGGCCGCATAGACCCCGCCGTCGCGCAGGGTCAGTCCGGCGGCTGCGGCCGCCTCGAGGCAGGTCGCCCGCAGGTGCGGGGCATACGGGTGGGTGAAGTCGACGTGCACCACCGTGCGGTCGCCACCGTCGAAGAATGTGCTTTCCCGGCCATGGGTGTAGTCAATGAGCTGATGGGGCAGGACGAGGTCGCCGGGCACCGCGCCGCTGATGCCACCCACCGACGCCACCGCCAGCACGGCCTTGGCGCCGGCGTTGCGCAGCGCCCACATGTTGGCGCGGTAGTTGACCCGGTGCGGCGGAATGGTGTGCCCGTGGCCGTGGCGTGCCAGGAAGACCGCGTCCCTGCCGCCGATCTGGCCGAAAATCAGGGTCGACGAAGGCTCGCCGTAGGGCGTGCGCACCACCTCGCGATGCGCGACGGCCAGCGTCGAGAGCCGGGTCAGCCCGGTGCCACCAATGATTGCGAGCATGGTCCTGCTTTTGCTTTAGGGAAGATTCGAAGGAGGACGCAGGGAGTGCCGCCAACGGCCAACGGGACAGGGCTGCCGATCATCGGCCCCCGCTAGGACTGTTGGCTGCTTGGTGACAGCATCCTGGCGGGGCCCGTGCCCTTTCGGCGGACGAACGGCGTACCCTCGCGATTGTAGCGCGGGACGGTTGGTTTTTGCCCCGCCGCGGCAGGCACGCCGCGGCCGTGCGGCGGGCACGGTGGCGCCCGGTGCGACACCCCAACTGCAGGGAGGCTAGCTCATGTATCTCGATCGCCTGTTCAAGCTGATGGCCGAGAAGGAGGCTTCGGACATCTTCATCTCCTGCGGCGCGCCGATCAACATCAAGATCAACGGCGTGCTCGCGCCGGTCTCCAGCCAGTCGATGGACGCCGATACGGTGCGGAGGATCGCGTACGAGCTGATGAACAAGGACCAGCAGCGCGAGTTCGAGAACGAGTTCGAGATGAACCTCTCGTACATCGACCGCGCGGTGGGCAATTTCCGGATCAACATCTTCCGGCAGCGCGGCACCATCTCGCTGGTGATCCGCTACGTACGCAGCAGTGTCCCGCCGTTCGCCGACCTGCGCCTGCCGCCGGTGCTGCTCGACCTCATCATGGAAAAGCGCGGGCTGGTGCTTCTCGCCGGCGCCACCGGTTCGGGCAAGTCGACCACGCTGGCCGCCATGATCGACCATCGCAACGCCAACAAGTCGGGGCACATCCTCACCATCGAGGATCCGATCGAGTATCTCTTCAGCCACAAAAAGAGCATCGTCAATCAGCGCGAGATCAGCGTCGATACCCACAACTATCATCGCGCGCTGGCCAACGCCCTGCGCGAGGCGCCCGACCTCATCATGATCGGCGAGATCCGCGACCGCGAAACCATGCAGCAGGCGCTGATCCACACCCTCACCGGTCACCTCTGCCTGTCGACCCTGCACGCCAACAACAGCTATCACGCCCTGTCGCGGATCATCAACATGTTTCCGTACGACGCTCGCTCGGGTCTGCTGTCGGACCTGTCGATCGGGTTGCGCGCCATCATCTGCCAGCGCCTGGTGCGCAACGCCGACGGAACCCAGCAGCCTGCGGTGGAGATCCTCCTCAATACGTCGCTCATTGCCGAGCTCGTCAAGAACGGCGAGATCACCCAGATCAAGGAGGCGATGGAGCAATCGCTCTACCCAGGCTCGCAGACCTTCGAGCAATCGCTCTGCCGCTTGCACCTCGATGGCAGGATCTCCTACGACGAGGCGATGATCGCCTCGGATTCGCCGACCAACCTCGCGTGGCTCATCAACCAGAATGCGCCGACGTCGCGGGTCACGGGCATGGCCGGTAACGCGGCGCCTTCGCCCAAGCGGACTCCGACCGACCTCGAGGCGCTGCGGATCGAGCCCGCGATGCTCGATCGCCATAACTGAGCAGCGCGTATCCCGCCCCGTGCCGG
>JBDTWB010000016.1:0-34564 GCA_040006895.1 Casimicrobiaceae bacterium
GCGCCGCGCTCGAATGACGCACAGCCGTCAGCGCCGCGACGATGCTGCCCGCGCTGCAGCCGGCCAGGCGATGGATCGGCACGCCCGCCTGCGCGAGCACCCGGGATCATGCCGATCGCCGCCGCGCACTTGACGGTTCCCGCGCCGATCACCACGGCAACGCGCTTCCTGGATCGCATGTGTCCTCCGCGAGGAGGGTCTGCGACCAGGCCGGTCCGGCGCGTGCTGCGGAACGAAGAATCGTCGCGGTCGCGGCGCCGATCCTGACCCTGCCGGCTGTGCTCGACTATACGGACCCGGACGCGCGCCCGGCAAACCTCCGGCGCCCGCATGCCGGTCGACGCCGGGACATCACTCGCCGAAGAACTCGCGCACCTTGTCCATGAACGATTTCTCCCGTGGGCTGTGGGCACCGGGATCATCCTGGTTGATCTCCTCGAACTCCCGCAGCAGTTCCTTTTGCCGTGGCGTGAGCTTGACCGGCGTCTCGACGACGACGTGGCAGAAAAGGTCGCCGGCCGCGCTGCTGCGCACCGGCTTGATCCCCTTGCCGCGCAGGCGGAACACCTGGCCGGTCTGCGTCTCGGCGGGAATCTTGATGGTCGCGTGACCGTCGAGGGTCGGAATCTCGATGTCTCCACCGAGCGCGGCGGTGACGAAGCTGACGGGCATCTCGCAATGCAGGTCGCCGCCCTCGCGTTGGAACACCGAGTGCTGCTTCAGGCTGACGACCACGTAGAGATCGCCAGGCGGACCGCCGTTCATGCCCGCCTCGCCCTCGCCGGAGAGCCGGATGCGATCTTCCTGATCGACTCCCGCGGGAATCTTCACCGACAGCGTCTTGTAGTTCTTCACCCGCCCGGCGCCGTGACAGGTCACGCACGGGTCGGGAATGATCTTGCCGCCGCCATGGCACTGCGGACAGGTCTGCTGGATGGAGAAGAAGCCCTGCGACACCCGTACCTCGCCGCGACCGCCGCACGCCGGGCACTGCTTGGGCTGGGTGCCGGGCTTGGCGCCGCTGCCATGACAGGTGCCGCACTCTTCGAGCGCCGGGATGCGGATCTTGGCCTCGGTTCCGCGCGCCGCATCCTCGAGGGCGAGTTCGAGGTTGTAGCGCAGGTCGGCACCCCGGTAGGCACCGGTGCCCCGCCCGCCGCGCTGGGCGCCGAAGATCTCGCCAAAGATGTCGCCGAAGGCGTCGGCGAAGCCACCGAAGCCTTGCGCCCCCGCTGCGCCGAATCCGGCGGCGGCGGACGGATCGACGCCGGCGTGGCCGAACTGATCGTATGCCGCGCGCTTGCGCGGCTCGGTCAGGACTTCGTACGCCTCCTTGGCTTCCTTGAATTTCTCCTCGGAACCCTTGTCGTCAGGGTTGCGATCCGGGTGAAACTTCATCGCCAGCCGGCGGTACGCCTTCTTGATGTCTTCTTCCGAAGCATCGCGGTTGACGCCGAGCACCGCATAGTAGTCGCGCTTGTTGGCCATTGTGATTCGCTGGATCGGCACGCACGAGCGGCCGATCTACTTTCCCCGAGGACCGCCAATTCAGGCGGTCACATTCGAAATACGCCAGGACTGGACCTGACTCCTCGTATTGCTGTCGCCACCCCGGCACCGGGAAGTGCCGGCCGGACCCCAATGCTGCAGACCGCGCCATTCATGCCCTAACCGCAACATCTTCAGCGGCATTCAGCGGCATCCTACCCCGGGGGGCTGCATTGAGCGTCGCCGTGCGAACCTCCCATGCGGCGAGATCTTCCGTTGCGCCAATGACAAGAAGCCGGGGCAGCTCGCTGCTCCCGGCTTCGCCGTCAGGCGCGACGGAAGATCACTTCTTGTCCTTCACCTCCGTGTACTCCGCATCGACGACCTTTTCCTCGTCGCGGCCCCGTCCACCACCACCACCACCCTGCGAACTCCCGGCCTGCCCGCCACCGCCGGGCTGCTCGCCGCCTTCGCCACCGGCGGCGGCCTGCGTTTGGGCATACATCATCTCGCCCAGCTTCTGCGCAGCGGACGCCAGGGCGTTGGACTTGGCCTCGAGGGTGTCCTTGGTTGCATCCTTTTCCTTGAGTGCGTCCTCGGCATCCTTGAGCGCGGACTCGATCGTGCCCTTGTCATCGCCACCGATCTTGTCGCCGTATTCGGTCAGCGATTTCTTCACGCTGTGGACCAGAGTATCAAGCTGGTTGCGCGCCTGGACGACCTCGAGCAGGCGGCGATCCTCGTCGGCGTGCGCCTCGGCATCCTTGGTCATCCGCTCGATCTCGGCCTCGGTGAGCCCGGAGTTCGCCTTGATCGTGATCTTGTTCTCCTTGCTCGTGGCCTTGTCCTTGGCGGACACGTGCAGGATCCCGTTCGCGTCGATGTCGAAGGTCACCTCGATCTGCGGCATGCCGCGCGGCGACGGGGGAATGCCTTCCAGGTTGAACTGGCCCAGGCTCTTGTTGCCCGAGGCCATGTCGCGCTCGCCCTGCAACACGTGGATCGTCACCGCCCCCTGATTGTCGTCGGCGGTCGAAAACACCTGCTGCGCCTTGGTGGGAATAGTCGTGTTCTTCTGGATGAGCTTGGTCATCACACTGCCGAGGGTCTCGATGCCGAGCGACAGCGGCGTGACGTCGAGCAGCAGCACGTCCTTGACGTCGCCCTTCAGCACGCCGCCCTGGATCGCCGCGCCGACCGCAACCGCCTCGTCGGGGTTGACGTCCTTGCGCGGCTCTTTGCCGAAGAACGCCTTCACCTTATCCTGCACCTTGGGCATGCGCGTCTGGCCGCCGACCAGGATCACGTCGCCGATGTCGGCGAGCTTCACCCCGGCATCCTTGATCGCGATCCGGCAGGGCTCGATGGTGCGCTCGATCAGGTCCTCGACCAGCGACTCGAACTTGGCCCGGGTGACCTTGATCGACAGGTGCTTCGGTCCGGACTGGTCGGCGGTGACGTACGGCAGGTTGATCTCGGTCTGTTGCGAGGAGGACAGCTCGATCTTCGCCTTCTCGGCCGCTTCCTTGAGGCGCTGCAGCGCGAGCACGTCGTTCTTGAGGTCGACGCCTGCTTCCTTCTTGAATTCGGTCACGACGTAGTCGATCAGACGCTGGTCGAAGTCCTCGCCACCGAGGAACGTGTCGCCGTTGGTGGACAGCACCTCGAACTGGTGCTCGCCCTCGACCGCGGCGATCTCGATGATCGAGATGTCGAAGGTGCCGCCCCCGAGGTCGTACACCGCGATCTTGCGATCGCCTTCCTTTTTGTCCATGCCGAACGCGAGCGCCGCGGCCGTGGGCTCGTTGATGATCCGCTTCACCTCGAGTCCGGCGATCTTGCCGGCGTCCTTGGTCGCCTGGCGCTGCGAGTCGTTGAAATACGCCGGTACGGTGATCACCGCCTCGGTCACTTCCTCGCCCAGGTAGTCCTCGGCGGTTTTCTTCATCTTGCGCAGCGTTTCGGCGGATACCTGGGAGGGAGCGATCTTCTTGCCGCGCACCTCGACCCAGGCATCGCCGTTGTCGTGCTTGACGATGCGGTAGGGCATGAGGTCGATGTCCTTCTGGACCTCTTTTTCCTCGAAGCGGCGGCCGATGAGGCGCTTCACCGCATAGAGCGTGTTTTTGGGATTGGTAACGGCCTGCCGCTTGGCCGGGGCGCCGACCAGGATCTCGCCGTCTTCCTGGTACGCAACGATGGACGGCGTGGTACGTCCGCCCTCCGAATTCTCGATCACCTTCGGTTGCCCGCCTTCCATGATGGCGACACAGCTGTTGGTGGTGCCGAGGTCGATGCCGATTATTTTTGCCATTGGGTGTCTCCGCAGTCGGAATGCCTAAACCTTTCCCGTAGGTGGGGTTTTAGGCCAGGTGAATCAAGGGATCAGGCGCCGTTGCCATTGCCCTTCGCCACGGCGACCATCGCCGGCCGCAGGACGCGATCGCTCAGCCGGTAGCCCCTCTGCATCACCTGCACCACGGTGTTCGGCGGCTGGTCGCTGTCGATCATGGCCATGGCTTGATGGGCGTGGGGATCGAATTTTTCGCCGCGGGCCGGATCGATGACGCTCAGCTGCGCCTTGTCGAAGGCCGCGGCGAGCTGCTTCAGGGTGAGCTCCACGCCCGCGCGCATTGCCTCGGGCGAGGCATCGACGGCGAGGGCTGTTTCGAGGGCGTCGCGCACCGGCAGCAGGCTTTCGGCGAATTTCTCGATTCCGTAGCGGTGCGCCTTGGCGACCTCGGTCTGGCCTTGACGGCGGATGTTCTCTACGTCCGCCCGGGCGCGCAGATAGGCGTCGCGCATGGCGGCTGCCTCGTCCTCGGCCTTCTTGAGCTGGGTGACGGCGTCATCGAACAGGGCCGTGGCGTCGACCATCTCCTCCGGGTTGCTCGACTCGTCGCGGGTCGCAGGGTTGGCCGGATCGGGCATGCCGGCGGCGGAATCGTATGGCTTCTGGTCGTTCATGGCTCGCTGGGTAACGGAAACAGGGGCGGCGCGGGCATGCCGGCCGTGGACTGCATCGACTATGGGGATGGTTGCGGCCGATTCAACCCGTCCGCCCACGGCCCGCCTCCGGTGGCGCCAGAACGCGGACTCCAACCGCCGTCGCAGCGGTGGCGATCCCGCGGCACACGCGCACCCCCCGCGTCGAGGTCGACGACCAAATCAACGGGCCGCGCCGGCCGCGCGGGCCCGGATCTGGGTGAGCTCACGGGTTTCGGCAGGGGCGGGCGAGGCGAGCCAGCCCTGCAGGTGGCGCAGGACGAGGTCGGTCAGCGCAGCGATCCACAGCGGTTGCTCGTTGAGGCAGGGGATGGCGTGGAATTCCTGGCCGCCGGCAGCGACAAAACTCGCTTTCACCTCCATCCCGATCTCCTCGAGGGTCTCGAGACAGTCGCTCACGAAGCCCGGGCAGAACACGTCGACCCGCCGGGTGCCGGCCTTGCCCAGCGCCTCGACGGTGGCCGCAGTGTAGGGAGTAAGCCATTCGGCACGGCCGAACCGTGACTGGAAACTGATGGTGAACTGCCTGGGCGCGAGCCCGAGCTCGGCCACCAGCAGGCGCCCCGTTTTCTGGCAATGACAGAAGTACGGATCGCCGAGCTCGAGGGTTCGGCGGGGCACCCCATGGAACGACAGCACGAGATGATCGGGACGCCCATTGCGCATCCAGTAATCGTTGACGCATTGCGCGAGCGCCCGGATATAGGCGGGGTCGTCGTGAAACGCGTCGATGGTGCGCAGGCCGGGCATGCGCCGCAACCGCCCCGCCGCCGCGAGCACCGCCGCACAGGCCGACCCGGTTGCACTCGCCGCGTACTGGGGGAACAACGGCACGACCAGGATCCGGTCACAGCTCGCCGCCTTGAGGCGCTCCAGGGCCGCCTCGACCGAGGGATTGCCATAGGTCATACCGAGCTCGACCACGGCGAGGTCGCCCGGCAGCCCCATGCGTTTCAGCCGTTCGCCGAGCAGCCCCCTCAGCAACGTGCGCTGCCGGACGCTGTGCACGAGCAGGGGAGAGCCGTCCGGGGTCCAGATCGAGGCGTACTTCCGGGCCGATTTCGCGGGCCGGACGCGCAGGATCACGCCGTGCAGGATCGGCAGCCAGGCCGCACGCGGGATCTCGACAACCCGCGGGTCCGCGAGGAACTGCGCGAGGTAGCGGCGCACTGCAGCCGGCGTGGCCTCGTCCGGAGTGCCGAGATTGACGAGCAGCACGCCGACCCGGGCAGCATCGATGTGATCGTGCGGCGGTTCAGGGCGCAGGAACGACATGGGGGAAGGGACTCGATTGAGTTTGGCGGTTGCGCAGGGGCGTGTTGATCGACTTGTGCCCCATAGGCACGGGATGAGCGTTTGCCGACAGCGGCCGCTCGTGCGGCGACGCTGCAGCATGATGCTTCAGCTGCGGTGATCAGGGACGGTGATCGCCACGCGCCGCGGCACCACCCGCGTGCTCAGGCATTGCGCTGCGACAGGGCGTTCGACAGGAGCTTCGCGGTGATGTCGACGATCGGGATGATCCGCTCGTACGCCATGCGTGTCGGCCCGATCACGCCCAGCGTCCCGATCACCCGGCCATCGCGCTCGTAGGGCGCTGCGATCACGCTACAGTCGTCGAGCGGCCCGAGGCCCGACTCGTCGCCGATGTAGATCTGCACCCCGGCCGCCCGCTGGGACGCATCGAGCAGGTGGATGAGCGAGGTCTTCTGCTCGAAGAGATCGAAGAGGTTGCGCAGCCGCCCCATGTTCGAGGCAAGGTCGTCGGCCTTGAGGAGGTTGCGCTCCCCGGTGACCACCAGCGATTCGTCCTCCTGCAGCGCCGCGCCGCCGGCGTCCACCGCCGCGGTCATCAGCGCCACGATGTCCTCGCGCAGCGAGCGCAGCTCGTCCTGCAGCAGCGAGCGGATCGCTTCGAAGGGCTGCCCGGCGTAGTGCTGATTGAAAAAGTTCGAAGCCTCCTGCAGCTGGCTCTGGGTATAAGGCCGCGGCATGTTGAGGATGCGGTTCTGGACGTCGCCTTCCGGAGTGACGATGATGAGCAGCACCCGCCGCTCCGACAGGCGCAGGAACTCGAGGTGGCGAAACGCGGCCTCGCGCCGCGGCGTCATCACAACCCCTGCGAAGCGGGTCAGCTGCGACAATAATTGTCCCGCCGCGCTGACCAGTTGCTGGGGACGATCGGCGGTGAACTCCTCCTCGAGGCGATGGATCTCGCGCTCGTGCAACGGGCGGACCACCATCAGGCTGTCGACGAAAAAGCGATAGCCCTTAGAGGTGGGGACCCGACCCGCCGAGGTATGCGGACTGGTGATGTAGCCCATCTCCTCGAGGTCGGCCATCACGTTGCGCACGGTCGCCGGCGAGAGCTCCAGGCCGGACTGGCGCGACAGCATTCGCGAGCCGACGGGCTGTCCGTCCTCGATGTAACGCTCGATGAGCGTCTTTAGCAAATGTTGTGCTCGGGCGTCCAGCATGACTGCATTTTATGCGAGGCGGGTTGACATCGGGAGCTTTTACGCACCTGGACAAGCCGTGCGGCCATCAGGGGCGTCGCCTGAAGCGGTAGCCCATTCCAAATGGGGACGCGGCGCCCGCGATTTCTCAGGGTGAAGTGCCGATCCGCGGCGCGCACCCGCCCCGCCGGGGCTGTAGGCCACCGGTGAACTGTCCGTCGCCGCGCGCGGTGTGGTGTAATCGGCGGCATGCTGGATACCGTGTCAGCCCGGACGCTCTCCCGCGTCGCCCTCATCGGACGCTATGCCACGCCCGGTGTCGCCGAGCCCCTTGGCCGGCTCGCCCGATTCCTGCTGGAGCGCGGGCACGCCGTCGTGCTCGAGGCGGAGACGGCCCGCTTCACCCCGCTCCCCGGCTATCCCACCGCGCAGCCCGCCGAATTTGCGGAGCGTGCCGACGTCGCGGTCGTGGTCGGGGGCGACGGCACCTTGCTGGCGATGGCTCGCCAGCTCGCGCCCCTCGACGTGCCGCTCATCGGCGTGAACCTCGGCAGGCTCGGCTTCCTCACCGACATTCCGCTCGCGGACATGGAGAACGCGCTCGCCGGCATCCTCGACGGGCGGTACCTCGAGGAGCGCCGCACCCTGCTCGATATCGAGGTGCAGACGGAGGCGGGCAACGCCGAGCGGACGCTCGCCGTGAACGAGGTGGTGGTGAGCCGCGGCAGTCTCGGCGGGATGATCGACCTCGCGGTCGAGATCGATGGCGGGTTCGTCTACGCGATGCGCGCCGACGGGCTGATCGTCGCCACCCCGACGGGCTCGACCGCCTACGCACTCTCGGCGCAGGGACCGATCGTGCATCCCCAGGTGCCGGCGTTGGTGCTGGTGCCGGTGGCGCCGCACGCGCTGACCAATCGACCGATCGCCGTCAGCGAGCATTCGTCCATCGTGGTCACGTTGCTCCGCGGCAAGGATGCGTCCGCCCACTGCGACGGGCAGGCGCACTTTCCGCTCCAGGAAGGCGACCGCGTCCGAGTCTGCCGCGCACCCCACCAGGCGCGGCTGCTGCATCCGGAAGGCTACGACCACTTCGCGATGCTGCGCCAGAAGCTGCACTGGAGCGAGACCCCGGAGCAACTGCGCCCGTCCAAGGACAAAGCCAGCCGGGACGCCGTGTCCTAGCGGCCCGCGCGGCCTAAGCGCGCGCGGGCGTCCGCTCGCCTTCGGCCCGTTGCGCGTGCCGCGGCGCACCTCCTCGTCAACGCCATGCTCCGCGACCTGTCGATCCGCAATTTCGTCGTCGTCGAGACACTCGAGCTGGAATTCGAGGCCGGGTTCTCGGTGCTGACCGGCGAGACCGGCGCGGGCAAGTCGATTCTGCTCGACGCCCTCGGCCTGCTCCTGGGCGATCGCTTCGAGCTTCGCCAGCTCAAGCCCGGGGCCGAGCGCGCGGAGCTCGCCGCGGCGTTCGACCTCGCCGATGCCCAAGCCGCGCGCGACTGGCTGGAGGTGCAGGGTCTGGCCGAGGACGATGCCGTGGTCCTGCGCCGCAGCCTGGATGCCCAAGGCAGGAGCCGGGCGTGGATCAACGGCCGTCCCGCGACGGTGGCGCAGCTAGGCGAACTCGGTGCGTTGCTGGTCGATCTTCACGGCCAGCACGCCCACCAGGCCCTGCTGGGCGCCGAAGCCCAGCGGGCGCTGGTGGACGGCTTTGGCGGGGCGACCGGCTTGGCACTCGAAGTCGCGGCGGCCTGGCGGGCATGGCGGTCGGCGATTGCGCAGCGCGACGCGGGCCAGGGAGCGGCTGACGCGGGTGCAACCGAGCGCGCCCTGCTCGTCGCGCGGGCCGAGGAACTCGACGCGCTAGCCATGACGCCCGACGAGTGGATGCAGGTCAGCCAGGCGCAGACGCGACTCGCCCATGCCGCCAGCCTTCTCGAGACCACCGCCGCCGCCGAAGAGGCCATGGCCGAAGGCGACGATGCGATCGCCCGCAGGCTGCACGGCATCGTCGCCCGGCTGAAGGCCGGCGTCGTCCACGACTCCGCCCTCGCCGACGTGCTGGCCCTGCTCGAGCCGGCTGCCATCCAGCTCGACGAGGCCGCCCGGTCCTTGCGAAGTTACCGCCAACGGCTCGAGGTCGATCCGGGGGAGCTTGCGCGCGTCGAGGAGCGCCTGTCGGCCATGCACGACCTGGCCCGCAAGCACCGCGTCCGTCCTGAGGAGCTGCCGACGCTGCTCGCCGCGACGCAGGCGCGGCTGGCCGAGCTGGCGGAGGCGAGCGATCTTGGCGCCCTCCAGCGCGCGGCAGCCGAAGCCGAGGCCGGATTCCGGGCACGCGCCGTCGAGCTGTCGGAAACGCGGCGACGCGCGGCGGCGGATCTCGCCAGCCGCGTGACGACGGCCATGCAGGAACTGGCGATGGCGGGCGGCCGGGTGGAGATCGCCGTGACCGCCCTGGAGACGCCGCAAAGCCATGGCCTGGAGACCGTCGGCTTCGAGGTCGCGAGCCACCCCAAGCAGCCTTTGGGGCCGCTCGCCCGCGTCGCCTCCGGCGGGGAGCTGTCGCGGCTGTCGCTCGCGATCCAGGTCGCCGCTAGCGAGGTGGGGGACGTACCGACCCTGATCTTCGACGAGGTCGACGTGGGCATCGGCGGGACGGTGGCGGCTACGGTCGGCCGGTTGCTGCAGACCCTCGGCGCGCGCCGGCAAGTGCTGTGCGTCACCCACCTGCCCCAGGTTGCGGCCTTTGCCGACGCCCACTTCCGGGTCGTGAAGGAAGGCGACCACGCGACGGTACGCACCGGGGTCGACCGTCTCGCCGTCCCAGCCCGGGTGGAGGAGCTCGCCCGGATGCTGGCGGGAAGCTCCATTACGGCCAAGACCCGCGCCCACGCACAGGAACTGCTGGACGCCCATCGGCGCCCGGCGAACCCCGCCCCCGGCGCTACCAAGCGGCGCCGACCGGTCGCCGCGAAATAGCCACCCTTGCGTCGCACGCGCACGGGCGCCGGCTTGGGCGCCGCCCGACGCGATGCGCCGGGCAACCTCGCCATGCGCGCAACGGAGTAGGCGCGGGCGCCGTGCGGAACCGTCGGGCCGGCACAGTGGAACGTGCGCGCCCATCGAGCCGGCGGACGCGCCATCGACCGGTTACGGTACGACCGGCCGACCGCCGCGCCAACGGGCGGCTGCCGCGACTGCTGCCGGTACGACAAAAAGGCGGCCCCGGGGCCGCCTTGTTCGCGCTGGTTGGGCAGCGAAGTCCTGCCGGGGAGCGACGTCTAGCCGCGGCCGCCGGCGTATTTCACCTTGATCGGCTCGGCGTTGCGCGGCACCAGCGTGCCCTTCACCTTGTGCCGGCTCGCCTTGACCGCCTTGCCCAAAGCCTTGGCCCGGACCAGGCGCGGCTCCTTCATTTCGTCGGCGCCTGCCGAATCACCCGTCTCCAGCCATTGCTTGATGCGCTGGGCATCGGCCACGCGAGTGTACTTGCCCAGGGAATCCAGGAGCACGATCACGATCGGACGACTCGAGATGGTCGCCAGCATGACCAGGCACTTCCCCGCTTCACGGATGTACCCCGTCTTGGAAACCTGGATGTCCCACTTGGGATTTTTCACCAGGGCATTGGTGTTGTTGAAGCCGAGCACCTGCCCGGTCGCATGGATTTCCACGACGGCGCTGCCGGTCGTGGTGAACTCGCGGATCATCGGGTATTGCGCCGCGGCGCCGACCATCCTGGCGAGGTCGTGTGCCGTGGAGACGTTTTGTGCCGTCAGGCCGGTCGGGTCGGCAAAACGGCTGTGGGTCATGCCCAGGGCCTCGGCCTTGCGGTTCATCTCGGCGACGAAGGCTGCCGTTCCGCCCGGATGATGGCGCGCGAGACTCGAGGCGGCGCGGTTCTCCGACGCCATCAAGGCGAGGCGAAGCATCTCCCGTCGCGGCAGGGTTGCGCCCATGCGCAGACGGGAGCTGCTGCCCTTGAGGTAGTCGAAGTCCTGCATGTCGACTTCGAGGAGCTCGTCCATGGGCAGGTTGGCATCGAGGGTCACCATCGCCGTCATGAGCTTGGTGAGCGACGCAATGGGCGCGACATCATTGGCGGCCTTGGCATAGATCGCCTGACCACCTTCCGCGTCCAGAATCAGTGCGTTGGCCGACGCCAGACGGAGCTTGGTGGCGTCCGGCAGCGGCTGGGCCAGGGCGGTGGAGGCCGCGAATAGCCCTGCGAAAACAAAAAGTAGGCGACGGTTCATGACGTGCGAGATCAACATGCCGCGTTTATAGCACGGGCATTTCCGCGCCGCCAAGGGGTTTCGCCCAATCAACCCGGTAATTTTGCAACATGTGGCGCGCCCCCTGTCCGGCGGGGACCCGGGCACCTTCAGGTCGTCGGTGCGACCCCCGCCAGTACCTTATCGGCAGGATCGGGCGGTTCCTGCAGGGGCAATCCGGCCGAGGGGCCCTTCGGAGGCTGGGATGGATGCCGGGCCTCGTCCTGCTGGATACGCCACATGCGGGCGTACATGCCATCGGCCGCCAGCAACTCGACATGCGTGCCCCGCTCGACGATCCGGCCGTGATCGAGCACCAGGATCTCGTCCGCATCGACGATGGTGGACAGGCGATGGGCGATGGTCAGGGTGGTCCGGTCGCGCGCGATCCGGGCAAGCTCGGCCTGAATGGCCTTCTCCGCCCGCGAGTCGAGGGCGCTGGTGGCCTCGTCGAAGATCAGGATGCGCGGGTTCTTCAAGATCGCCCGGGCGATCGCGACCCGCTGCTTCTCGCCCCCGGAAAGCTTGAGGCCACGCTCGCCCACGGGGGTCGCGTACCCCGCCGGCAGGGTGGTGACGAATTCGTGGATCTGGGCCATGCGCGCGGCCGCAACGATGTCCTCGTGGCTCGCCTCGGGGCGGCCGTAGGCGATGTTGTATTCGATCGAATCGTTGAACAGCACGGTGTCCTGCGGAACGATGCCGATGGCCGCGCGCACCGACGCCTGGGTGACCGCGCGGATGTCCTGGCCGTCGATGGCGATATGTCCGCGGGTCACGTCGTAGAAGCGAAACAGCAGCCGCGCCAGGGTCGACTTGCCCGACCCCGAGGGCCCCACCACCGCGACCGTACGGCCCGCGGGAATGGCGAAGCTCACGTCGAACAGGATCTGCCGGTTCGCGTCGTAGTGGAAATCGACGTGCTCGAAGCGCACCTCGCCACGGCTCAGCGCGAGTGCCGCCGCATCCGGAGGATCGGCGATCTCGGTGTGCTCGGCGGCGAGGGCGAACAGCCGCTCCATGTCGGCGAGCGCCTGCTTGATCTCGCGGTAGATCACCCCGAGGAAGTTGAGCGGGATGTAGAGCTGGATCATGAAGGCGTTCACCAGCACCAGGTCGCCGAGGGTCATGGTGCCGTTGACCACGCCGACGGTGGCGCGCCACATGATGAGGGTCACGGCGACGGCGATGATCACGCTCTGGGTGACGTTCAGCGCCGACAGCGAAGTCTGGCTTTTCACCGCCGCCCGCTCCCACGTCTGCATGCTCTCGTCGTAGCGTCGCGCCTCGAACTCCTCGTTGCCGAAGTACTTGACAGTCTCGTAGTTGAGCAGGCTGTCGATGGCGCGGGTGTTGGCACGCGAGTCCAGCTCGTTCATGGTGCGACGGAAGTTGGTGCGCCATTCGGTGATGGCGATCGTCGCGACGATGTAGAGCGCCAGCGCGACGAAGGTGATCGCGACGAACGTCCAGTCGTAGCGGGCGATCAGGATCGCGGCCACGAGACCGATTTCGATCAGCGTCGGCAGGATGGAGAACAGGGTGAAACTGATGAGGCTCGAGATGCCGCGCGTGCCGCGCTCGACATCCCGGGTGAGCCCGCCCGTCTGCCGTGCCAGGTGAAAGCGCATGCTGAGGGCGTGCAGGTGCCGGAACACCTGCAGGGCGATGTTGCGGACCGCGCGCTGGGTGACCTTGGCGAACAGGAACTCGCGCAGCTCGGTGAACGCAGTCGTCGACAGCCGCAGCAGGCCATAGGCCACCAGCAGCGCGAGGGGGATCGCCAGCGCCGCCGTGTTGCGGTCGAGCGCGTCGACGATTCCCTTCATCACCAACGGCACGCCGACGTTGGCGAGCTTGGCGGCGATGAGCGCCAGGAGGGCCGCGACCACCCGGCCCTTGTAGGCCCATAGGTAGGGAAGTAGCTTTTCCACCACGCGCCAGTCGCTCCGACCATCGGTGGCGGGCAACGGCAGGGAGGAGCTCGAGTGGCGACGCATGAAGGCAGTAGATCGGGGCGATGCCCGGATTGTCAACCGCGCCTGTCCTCGCGAGGCTCGGCTTCGGTCCGGGTGACGGTCGGGCCTGCGCCCTCGCGCGGTTTCCGCCGGCCACGGAACCACTCGTTGCCGCCATAGCCGAGGATCCCCATGGCGAGGCGCACGATGCCGTACGCCGCCCAATTCAACGCCTTCAGATGGCGCGGCCGTGCCGCCCAGCGCTGCGGACCGACCGGCCGGGCGCCCTCCTCGATCATCCCCCTCAGGGCGATGCGCAACTGTTCGGCGAAGTACGCGTCGCGCACGAACACATTGGCCTCGCGCGCCATGAGCAGGCTGTAGGGGTCGATGTTCGACGAACCCACCGTCGCGAGACGGCCGTCGACCACCGCCACCTTGGCGTGCAGGAAGGAACGATGGTATTCCTCGATGGCGACGCCCGCCTGCAGCAGCTGGCCGTAGAGCGCGCGGGTGGCGTAGTGAAGCAACCGGAACTCGACCCGCGCCTGCAGCAGGAGCGTGACGTCGACACCGCGTCCCGCGGCCGCGATCAGCGCGCGACGGAAGGCGATGCCGGGGAAGAAGTACGACGTCGCGATCACGATCTCGCGCTTGGCGGTCCGGATCGCGGCGAGGTAGGACTGCTCGATGTCGCGCCGATGGCGCAGGTTGTCGCGGATCACGAAACGCGCCGTCTGCGCGCCGGCCCGCTCGCCGCGCCGCGGCGGCGGGAACAGCGGCACGGCCGTGACGCCGGTCTGCACGAGCTCGTTGATCGCCCACACCCGTTGCATGGTGCGCACCACGTGGGGAAGCAGCGGACCCTCGACCCGCACGGCGAAATCCACACGCGGCGGCTTGTGGCCCGGGGTGTTCATGTCGTCGATGATGTTGATGCCGCCGACGAAGGCCACCTTCGCATCGACGTGGCAGAGCTTGCGATGCAGGCGCCGCAGCCGGTGCGAGCGAAAGTGCCAGGCGCGCACCTCGGGCCGGTACTTGAGGAGCTGCACGCCGCCTTCGACCAGGTCACGCTCCAGGCGCTTGGTCAGATAGTGCCGCGCGCCCCAGCCGTCCACCATCACCCGGACGAGCACGCCACGCCGCGCCGCCCGGATCAGCGCGTCGGCGACGCGCCGCCCGGAGTCGTCGTCGGCGAATATGTAAGACTCTAGCCACACCTCGCGCGCCGCGCCATCGATCGCCGCCGTGAGTGCCGGGAAGAACTCCGTTCCATTCCGCAGGAGCGTGATCCGATTCCCGGGTTGGTAGCGGTTCATCCGGTCTCGAAAGTCGCGGCGAGGGCCGCGTGGTCGGACATGCGACGGGATGGAAACGCGTAGTGGACGTGTGCATCGACGATACGCAAGCCACGGGCGTAGATGCGGTCGAGGCGGAACATCGGCATCATCGAGGGAAACGTCCGCGCCGGCCGGCCGCTTACCTCCTGGAAAACCTCGCCGACCCCGATCTCGTCCATCAGCATGCGATTGGCCTTGTGCCGCCAATCGTTGAAGTCGCCGGCGATGATCAGCGGCTCCCCCTGCGGCACGGTGGCGCGGATGCGTTCGCACATCGCCCGGAGCTGCCACTGGCGGCCCCGCTCGAACAGTCCCAGGTGCACGTTGATGCAGTGCAGCTTCGGCTGGCCCTCGCCCAGCTCGATTTCGCAATGCAGCATGCCCCGGCTCTCGAAGGCATGGGCCGAGATGTCCTGGTTCTCGAATCCCAGAACCCGGAATCGCGACAGGACGGCATTGCCATGGTGCCCGTGCGGGGTGATGCAGTTCTTGCCGTAGCAGACCTCCCGCCAGCGCTCGCCGGCAATGAACTCGTGTTGCGGCTTCGCTGGCCAGTTGACGTAGCGGCCGGCGTGGCGATCGTGCACGCCAACCACTTCCTGCAGGAACAGAATATCCGCAGGCAGGCCGTGCAGCCGCTCGCGCAACTCATGGATCACCATACGGCGAGCGAGATGGGAGAACCCCTTGTGGATGTTGTACGTGGCGATCGAAAAGCGCATCTAGGCAATCTGTGAAAGTTCGGCGGGCGCCGCAGACCGGACGAGGCTGGGGTTCGGACCGCCGGGCAATGCGCTCAAGGGTATAGCCCCCGCAGCTCGCGGGCTTCCAGCACACGCTTGCAGGCGACGATGAAGGTGGCGGTGCGCAGCGACACCTTCTCGCGCTGCGCGGTGTCCCAGATAGCCTGGAAGGCGTCTTCCATGATGCGATCCAGTCGCCGGTTGATCTCGTCCTCTGACCAGAAGTAACTCGAAAAGTCCTGCACCCATTCGAAATAGCTCACGGTGACGCCGCCGGCGTTGGCGAGGACGTCCGGCACCACGAGGATGCCACGGTCGCCCAGGATGTCATCGGCTTCGGGCGTCGTCGGCCCATTCGCGCCCTCGAGCAGGACCCGGGTCTTGATGCGCGACGCGTTGACCGCGGTGATCTGATTCTCCAGCGCGGCCGGAATGAGAAAGTCGGAGGGCATGTCCCAGAACGCGTCATCGTCGATCACCTCGCCTTCGTCGAACTCGGTGATGGGACGCCCGGCCGCCTGCAGGGCGACCAGATTGTGGATGTCGAGGCCGTGCGGGTTGTGCACCGTGCCGCTGACATCCTGGATCGTCGTCACCCGGGCGCCGCCCTCTTGGAAAGCCCGGGCGGCCGCATTGCCGACGTTGCCGAAGCCCTGCACGCATACCCGCGAGCCGCTGATGCCGAAGCCGACCTTCTGCGCCGCGGCGCGGCCGACCACGAACACACCGCGACCGGTCGCGTCGCGCCGGCCAAGGCTGCCGCCGAGGGCGATGGGCTTGCCGGTCACCACCCCGGTCGACGTCCGCCCCTGGTTCATGGAATAGGTGTCCATCATCCACGCCATGATCCGATCGTTGGTGTTGACGTCGGGCGCGGGAATATCCTTGTCGGGGCCGATGAGGATGCCGATCTCGCTCGTATACCGGCGCGTGATGCGCTCCAGCTCGGACAAGGAGAGGTCGCGCGGGTCGCAGCGCACACCGCCCTTCGCGCCACCGAAAGGTACGCCGATCGCGGCGTTCTTGACTGTCATCCACGCCGAGAGCGCCATGACTTCCGACAGGGTCACGTCCTGGTGGAAGCGGACCCCTCCCTTGCCCGGCCCGCGCGAGGTGTTGTGCTGCACGCGATAGCCCTCGTAGTGAACGACCCGGCCGTCGTCCATCTTGATCGGGACGTCCACGATGAGGATGCGCTTGGGGCGCTTCAACGATTCTACCCAGTAGGCGAGTTCGCCGAGGTACGGGGTTACCCGCTCCACCTGTTGCAGGAAGATTCCCCACGGACCGATGTGATCGGGGGACAGGTAGGAGGGAACGCGGTGCAGCATCTCGGGGACGACCATGGGAACCTCCTGCGGCGGCATCGTCCGCTTATCGCCGGGACATGGCCACCTGACGCGCGGGTGCAGGGCCGCGCAAGGCGCGATGGTACGCCTACGGCCGTGCCGGGCTACGCCGCTGCAGATCGGCGCCCACGCGCCGGGGGCGGCCGCGATGGCCGATGGATGCGGCGCCGCGTAACGATCCCATCCACTGCGCCAAGCCAAGCCATTCCATCCACGCCGCCCGCCCTCACCAGGCCATCGGCGCGAGCGATTTCACCGCACGACAGGCGACGGCACCACCCGCCCGTCCGCCCCGTGATGCACGAATGAACGCGGGCCGCGGTCGGAGCCCACGAACGCCACCCGCGTGCCCATCAAAAGGGACGCGGCCTGCGCCGCGCCCGAGACACTTCGGTTACATCGCCTGCTAGTAGCGTTCCCAGCGCTGATCCCGGCGGTCGTAGCGCCAACCGTCCCGGTAGTCATCGCGAACGTCGCCGCGATAAGGCTGGACCGCCCCCCGCGCGTACGGATTGGGATTGCTGGTGCCGTAGTCGTAACCGGAGCCGTAGTGCTGGACTTCGCGCACCGACGAGACCCGATCGTTGAGTCCCATGGCACCCAGCGACGGGTAGTCGCCAGGACGCAGCATCACGCATCGGCCTTCGAACCGGGCATCCGAGCAAACCTCCCACGAACCGCCCCGAACGCTCACTGAAGACGCACGGTCGTTGAAGTCCCAGCGCTCGAAGTTCCACACGTTGCGATCCGTGGTGAAAGAACGGCCATGGAAGCCATCGTGTTCAAAGAACGTCGCCTGTCCCATTGCATTCCCGGCAGCCACGAGGCCCGCGGCCAGCAGTAGATTGCGCACCATCCTGTTCATGTCCATTGCTCCTTCTGCCCGAGGAATGCGCTCCTGCGCATCGTCACATCGTCAATCCTAGGACAAGCGCAGCGCCGCGACGGTCGGACGGTGGCCGATCTCCACGTGCGAGCCGGCCTACATGGCAACGTACTGAAAAGGCGGCGTTTTGTCAGCCGACGCGGCTATACCACGCCAGCGAGAGGGCGGTGGCGAGGACCACGAACAACGCGGCCACGGCGGTGGCGATCGCAGTGACCTCCGTCTCCTTCTTCTCGAACACGAACCGGCTGTTGAGCTTCTCGTACACCTTGTGCAGGTCGGCGGATGTGCTGGCGTAGTAAAACTCGCCACGGGTGATTTCGGCGATCCCACGCAAGGTCTCCTCGTCGAAGCGCATGTAGATAGACATACCTTCGTAGCCTGCCATGCCGCCTGCCGCCGTACCGAAGCCTACGGCGTAGATGCGTACGCCGCGATCCGCGGCCAGTCGGGCAGCATCGAGGGGATCGGGGCCGATCGTGCGACGGCCGTCGGTCAGCAGGATGACCGCCGCCGACGGATACGATCCCGGCGGCACCGGCGCGACCTGTTGCTTTTCCTTGGCGGGTTCATCGATGGACCCGCCCCGCTGCCGGTCGCGCGAGATGCCTCCGCCGCCGGCGAACGAGCCCACCTCGATGCCTTGATCGGGGAACAGCGTCGCAAGCGAGACGATAATGGCGCTGCCGATGGCAGTATGGCGCTGCACGTCGAGGCGATCGATCGCGGCGACGAGCTCCTCGCGGTTCTTGGTGGGCGCCTGCACGACCGACGCCGTGCCCGCGAATGCGACGATCCCGATCAGCACGTCCTTGGGTTGGTTCTGCACGAATGCCTTCGCGGCGGCTTGGGCCGCGACCAGTCGATTGGGCTCGACGTCGGTCGCGCGCATGCTGAGCGACACGTCGATGGCCATGACGATCGTGCGTTGCTCACTTGGCAAGGTCACGATCGCGGTCGGACGCGCGCTGGCGATGATGATCGCGGTCAGGCCAACGAGGAACAGCAGCGGCGGCACGTGCCGGCGGAACCGCTGCCGCGGGCCCATCGCCGCACGCACCAGGCTCACGCTGGCATACCGCACGCCGGCGCGCTTGCGGCGCATCAGCCACACGTATGTCGCGACCAGCCCGGGAACGGCAAGCAGGAACCAGAGGACGTGCGGCCAGAGGAAGTTCATGTCCAGGAGCACGCCACGCGCGCCGCTTGGGTGGGCGCCTGGTCGAGCCGGACGGCGCCGCGGCGCCACGCGCCGATCCGTTGAATATACACGCGCTGGGCGTCAAGCGGCGCAGTGCCGGTCTCGACCAACGAAGGGGGATGCCGCGACGTCGCCGTCCGCGGTTGCGCGGCGATCACCCGCAGTCCGCGTCCAACGCGGTTCGTGACCGCCGCCCCGGCGGGCGTCACTGCACCGTGATAGGGCGACCGATCGGGGGCCGGCCCACCCGGCAAGCCCGAGCCATCCGACGGTGCGCGGCGTCATCACCAAGCCCGCCCAGCCAACTGCCCAAGAACGACACGACTCGGGTCAGCTCCACGGCGACACCAGCCGGCGCGGCGCGTTGGCGCCAACAAGGAGATTGCGACTCCGACATGCGCTCCACATCGTCCGATAGCGCGGAACTGGACGCGCGCCATCGGCGTTGCCTCAATCGCGCCAGCGCGGCCGGTCGCGATACGGATAGCGCATGCCTATCCGGCGCGCCGACGACACCCGGTCGGCCAGCATGGGAGGCAACTCGGCGTACTCGCCTGGCCCGAAGGTACGGCATTCGCCTTCGAAGTCCGGGTCGCTGCAGAGCAGCCAGTAACCTTGATCGACGCGCAGCGACGAAGCACGCTCGTCGAATCCCAGGCGGGCAAAATCGCGAACGATCGGCTGATCGATGGTGACGGAGCGGCCACGCATTCCCGGTCGGCCGAACAGCACGATGCTGGGGCGATCGGCACCGGGCGGCGGCGCCGAGCCCCCGAGTGGTCGCAACGACGACACCCGATTCTTGATGCCCATGGAAATCAGCGTCGGAAAGCGGCCGGGATTCAGCGTCACGCATTCGCCACGAAATTCCGCATCCGTGCAGACCTGCCAGGCGCCATCGCGCACGACGACCGATGCCGCCTTGTCGTTGAAACCATAGCGCGTGAAGTCACGAATGGCATCGTAGGTCGTGAACGTGCGACCACGGAAGTCGGGCCGCTCGTAGAAGGTGATCTGGCCGGTGGCCGCACCGGCGGTCAGGAGCGCGAGGAGAAATACCACCGCCGCGGAATGAATGCGCATTGCGAAACCCTCCGAAATTGTTTCAGGCGCTGACGTCACTTCGCGACCGGATTGCGGTTCGACCGTCTGGGGCGCCCAGACGCTCAACTGTAGAGCAAACCACGCGGCGCCCGTGTAGGCATCCGCGCCGTTCGGGTCGGGGATCCGGCCGACGCCGGCGCCGTGGTGGCGCTCAGGAAAGCCCGGTCACCGGCAGCGCCGCCCCATGCACGGCGCGCGCCGCGTCGGAGGCCAGGAAGACGATCACCTCGGCGAGATCCGCAGGGTCGACCCAACGGCGCGGGTCGGCATCCGGCATGGCGGCCCGGTTCTCGGGGGTGTCGATGACGCTCGGCAGCACACAATTGACGTTGATGTTGCGCTCCCGCAGCTCCGCCGCCATTGCCTCGGTAAGCCGGATGACCGCGCTCTTGCTCGCGGTGTAAGCGCCCATGTGCGCCATGCCGCGCAAGCCCGAAGCTGCGGCGACGTTTACGATCCTCCCCCCGCCTTGGGCCAGCATGCCCGGCACGACGGCACGCGCCGCGTGCACCAGCGTGCGCACGTTCACGTCGAAGAGGGCGTCGAGGGTCGCGTCGGTCGTTTCGTGCACGGCCTCGCCCATGCGAAAACCTCCTGCGAGATTGCAGAGCACGTCGACACGACCAAGTTTGCGAATGGCGGCGGCAACGGCATCCTCCGTCGCGTGCGCGTCGAGGAGATCGACGGCGAGGGAAGTTCGATCGGCACTGTCGGCGCCGAACACCCGCTGGAGCGCTGCCACGTCCCGCGCGACGAGCACCAGCCGATCGCCACGCCGTACGAATGCCGAGGCCACGGCCCGGCCAAGGTTGCCCGTCGCGCCGGTGATGAGGACATTGGATGTCATGGCTTGCGACTCGCGGGCACGACTCCCGGCAACGACGCGGACTGCGGCTCATGCGCGCCCGCGCCGCGTGGCGCCTTATCGCGCGTAGGTCACCGTCACGTCGCCGACGCCATCGACATGGCCTTCGAGCTTGTCGCCCGGCTGCACCGGACCGACGCCCGCAGGCGTCCCGGTGAAGATGAGATCACCCGGTTGCAGCGTCAGCAGGTCCGACAGGTAAGCGATCTGCTCCTGGACGCTCCAGATCTGCTGGACGAGGTCACCTTCCTGGCGCACCTTGCCATTGACCTTGAGTGTGATCCCACCCTTGGCGGGGTGGCCGATCTCGCTCGCCGGACGCAGGGCCGAGCAGGGAGCGGACTGGTCGAAGCTCTTGCCCATCTCCCAAGGGCGGCCCATCTTCTTCGCCTCGCCCTGCAGGTCGCGCCGGGTCATGTCGATCCCCACGGCGTAACCCCACACGTGCTCGAGCGCCTGGTCCGGGGATATGTTCCTCCCTCCCCTGCCGATCGCCACCACGAGCTCGATCTCGTGGTGCACGTCCTTCGATTTCACCGGAAAGGCGATGGTGGAATTGTTCTCGACGATCGAATTCGGCGCCTTCATGAAGAAGAACGGCGGCTCGCGGTCGGGGTCGTGCCCCATCTCCCGGGCGTGGTCGGCGTAGTTGCGGCCGACGCAGTAGATGCGCCCCACTGGAAAGCGCTGGTCGCTGCCGACGACCGGCAATGACGGCCGCGGTCCGATATCGATCACAAAAGCCGGGTTCCGGTTATCGGTCATGATCTCGCCGTGTTCGCTCGTGGAAATGGTAATTATACGGCGTCACGGTCGCGCCCTCTCCCGCAGGCGTCGGCGCAACTCGCGCTCGGCACGGTCGCGCGCGCTCCATTCACCCACCAGGGTGCGATACAACGACACGCACAGGAGCACCACCACGCCCGCGAAGGGCAGCGCGGCGACGATGGCCGCCGACTGGATGCCCTTGAGCCCACCGGCGAGGAGCAGGCTGACCGCGATCAGGGAGATGAGCGCCCCCCACACGAGCTTGAGGCGCATGGGCGGGTTCGGATTCCCGCCGGAACTCAGCATCGACAGGACGACGGTGGCCGAGTCGGCCGACGTCACGAAAAAGATCAGCACCAGGACGGTCGCCGCCACGGACAGGACGAGGCTTCCCGGCAGGGCGTCGAAGAATCGGAAGATTGCGGTCGAGGCATCCGCCTGCGCCGCGGCGGCGAGCGGCACGTGCTCGAAGATCTCGAGATGCAGCGCCCCTCCGCCGAGGATCGAGAACCAGACGAAACTCGCAAGCGAAGGCACCAGCAGGGTGCCCACGACGAACTCGCGAATGGTCCGGCCCTTGGAAACGCGGGCAATGAACAATCCCACGAACGGTGACCACGACAGCCACCACGCCCAGTAGAAGATGGTCCAGTCCGAAATCCAGCTGTTATCTCGGAACGGCGAAAGGGCAAGGCTCATCCGCGCGAATTCGCTGACGTACCGCCCCAGGGTGTTGGTGAAGGTATCCAGGATCGCGATCGTCGGCCCCACGATGAATACCGCGGCCATCAACAAGGCCGCGAGCACCAGGTTGGCGGTGGACAGCCACTTGATTCCCCGTTCGATGCCCGACATGGCGGAAGCGAGGAACAGGATGGTCGTCACGACGATGATGCCGATCTGCGAAGGGATGCCGATGCGCAGGCCGAAAACGGCGTTGAGCCCGCTGTTGATCTGCAACGCGCCGAGGCCGAGCGATGTCGCCACGCCGAACGCCGTAGCCACCACCGCGAAGATGTCGATGAGGGCAAGCCATCGGGAGTCGGGCTTGATCTTGAGGCCCTGCATCGTGGCGCTGAAGTTCAGGTTTCCGGCGCCGCGAAATTGAAAGAATGCAATGGCGAGGGCCACCACCGTATAGATCGCCCAGGGATGGAGACCCCAGTGGAAGAATGCCACGCGCATCGCGGCATTGGCCGCTTCGGGCGAGCCGGCAGTGATACCGGGCGGCGGGGAGGCGTAGTGCGAAAGCGGCTCGGCAACGCCCCAGAATACGAGGCCGATCCCCATCCCCGCGGCGAACAGCATGGCAAACCATGTGAAGCCGTGGAATTCCGGCTCGTCATCCTCGGCCCCGAGCCGCAAGGCGCCGAATCGGCTGAACGCCAGAAAGAAACAGAACACCACCACTCCGAGCACCACCCAAAGATAGAACCAGCCGAAGTACGTGGTGGTGAAGCCGAGAGCGGCGGAAGCGGCCGTCGCAAGTCCCGCGGGCGCGACAATGCCCCAAAGCACGACGGCTCCAACGATGGCGACGGCGATGTACAGAACCATGCGAGACACTCCCGATTGCCCTACCGCGTGGTCACGAATCCGAACGGCGCCGCACCGGCCGCGCGGCATCCGGGGCGGGAGGGCTCGTCGCGCGTCGCATGGTAGGCGCCCAGCGGTCGCGGCGGCAAGCCGGGCAGCGCGCGGTCATCATGGGGTCGGCCTCCGGATCGCTTGGCCGCCGCAGTGGCGGGTTTGCCGCATCCGAACCCGCGGCGGCGCGGCGCGCGCGTGCTTTGACGCCTGCCGCCGGGGTCAGTAGGCTTCGAACATCGCGTTGCCGAAGGCGCGCAGTCCTCCGCCCGGCCGCTCCCGATTCCGCATCGCCTTTGTCCATGAGCTCGTCTGCCAACCCGCCGCCTCCCGAACCCGTAGCCCTCGATGAGCGTGCGGCCAAGAACGGCCGTCGCATCGGGTTCGCGCGGCTGGCGCGCCCGCGCCAGATGAACGCTCTCAGCGTCGAGATGTGCGATCGCCTGCTCGCGCAACTTCCGGCCTGGGCCTCGGACGAGTCGATGGCATGCGTGGTCCTCGATGCCGAGGGTGATCGGGCGTTCTGCTCGGGCGGGGACGTGGTCACGATGATGCGGGCCGTGCTCGCAGGCGGGCCCCGTCGCCATGCATTGGCAGACCGCCAGTTCGCAAGCGAGTACCGGCTGGTCGAGATGATGTTCGAGTATCCCAAGCCGCTGTTGACCTGGGCCCACGGCATCACCATGGGCGCGGGTCTGGGGATGTCGGTGGCGGGGTCGCATCGCGTCGTGTCCCCAGGGGCGCGCCTGGCCATGCCGGAGACGCGGATCGGACTCTTCCCCGATGTCGCTGCCACATGGTTCCTCGATCGCATGCCCGCGGGTGCCGGACCCTTCGTAGCCCTGACCGGAGTGGTCATGGGCGAGCACGATGCCGTGGAGGCAAGACTCGCCGATTGGTCGATCGACCTGGACCGGCGCGACGAGGTCTACGCGCAGCTCGCCACGCTGGACTGGAACGGTGACGCGCACGACGACGCCGCACGACTCGCGGCCGCCCTGTCGACCTACGCCACACCCATCGAGCAGCTTCTACCCGGCCATTTAGCGGGACGCCGTGCGGCCCTCGCGCGGATCGGCCAGGCACGCACGGTTGCCCAGTTCCTGGCATTGATTGCCCACGAGGCACGCACCGATGCCTGGATCGCCGCGCAGGCGGCAAGCCTTGCGACCGGGTCGCCGACATCGGTGCATGTGGGGTTCGAGCATTTCCATCGCATGCGCGGCCGATCGGTGCGGCAGACCCTCGCTGCGGATCTCGCCCTCGCGAGAGTGTTCACGCGGGCCCATGATTTTCCGGAAGGGGTGCGCGCCGCGTTGATCGACAAGGATCGGCAGCCGAAGTGGGCCTTCGGCAGCCTGGACGCCGTGCCGCATGCCGCCGTTGCCGCTTATTTCAGCGGCTGAACGTAAGAAGCTGCATCCGCCCGCCGCCGGAGTACCCGTTGCGTAACGACCCGGTATTTCAGCAACGACCTGGTGGCCCTCGCGATGGGGCCGCGAGCGCGCATGGGATCGACGCGACCGCGACGAGCGGCGATGGTCGTCGCGGCATCGGCGGGTCCGGCCGCCTTGCTGCCGGAAAACGGGCGCAGGGACGTCCCGTGCGGCGTGGAGTCGGTAAACCTCGCCCGGCGTACAACGCGGCGTGCTTAAGGCTCGCCGGGCTTAAGGCTCGCCGGGCTTAAGGCTTGGCGGCGTATGGTTCGTCAGCTTAAGGTTCGGGCTTTTCCGCCGGCGGGGGCGTGTCGGGACTAGCCGGCGGCGCAGCTTCGCCGGTCTCGGCCTTGCGCTGACGCTTGGCCTCCTTCTTCTGCTTTTTCACGAGGTCCCGCTGTCGCTTGGCAAACTCATAGTTCGGCTTTGGCAAGTCATCGCTCCCGGTAAGTGTGGAAGGCTCCTAGGGTAATCGAAAACGACCGACCGCGTCGCCATGATGTAACGGGGCGCTCCCGTCGGGTCCAACGGGCCGCGCACGGGCATGGCGGGGTCCTGCACATTCGTAGCGACTCCGGCGCATTGCCGGCCCGCTCATCCAAAGGCAGCTACAGGCCGGGAACCGGTATTCACCCGCCAGGCACGCTCAGGAATCAGCGCTGCGGGCGAGCTGCCGGGTCGTTCCGTTGAGGCTCACGGCGCCGAAAGGCCACTTGTCGCGCAGCCACCGGGCCACGAACGACTCCAGCTCGGTTTCCATCCCCGAGGCGAGCTCGCTTTGCCGCGCCCAGAACCAGACATCGGCATCGGTGCCTTCGTGGACCGGCGGATCGATATACACGCAACCCAGCAATCGCGTGTCGTCCAGGCTCATGACGGCATAGTCGAACGACGAGCGACGCTGGAACTCCTTCTGATGCCAACCCAGATCGACGATGTTCTGCTCGATCGTGAGATCCGCTTCAGGCCAGCCCCACAGGGTGCCGAAGCGCCTCCAGAGATGCTCGCGGCTCGACATCACCGCGTCGTAGTCCTTGAAAGCGTCGTGGATGGAGATCGAGCGCATTCTGAATCGGGGCGTTTCGGCGGTGGCAGGGACGGAAAATTCCTTGGGCAAGAATGACATGCGCAGGTGGACTCTCGGGGATCGGGGATCGGGGATCGGGGCCTGGATGGGGGCTCTACCGGTCTGGCGTCGGACGAGCACGCCCGGATCGGCGCTGCCGCGCGGTCCGCCATGTGTCGAGGCATTCGGGGCATGCTCGGCCGGCGGGCCGGCGTTCGAGGCTTCGAGCAACGGCACCGGCCGAACTCAACGCACCGGCCCGGAATGATAGAGCAGTTCTCGAACGCTATGGAGCGATCGGGTCGAGAAACGGCGTATTGACGTCGCTGGCGTAGAAGATGACCAGACGCAGCGGCGCGCTCGTGCTCCGGTTGTACCCGGTCATTTTCACGTTGGGCGGTTCCACGAATGCCTGTCCCGCCTTGACGGTGAGCGGCGCGCGTCCCTCCAGCTCGAGGGTGAAGGCGCCCTCCAGGATGTACACGGTGACCGGCGAGCGGTGGGTATGAAACACGGTCTTGTCCCCGGGCTTGAACTCGGCGGTCATGACCCGAACTTCCTGCCTCTCGCCTCGCGGCATGCCGGTGACCATCTCCTGCAGCACGAGCTGCGGCCGCGCCGTGCCCTCCTGGGCCAGCACGGGGAAGGCGCCGGCCATGCAGGCCACGAGCACGCACTGGCGAATCGAACTGTTCACAATATTCCCTTTCGAGTAGTGTCCGCACGCACCGGTCGCCCGAGCGCGCCGGCCGCGCGCGTGCCCTGCGGATGACGCGCATCCATTGTGCCAATGTGCTCGGCGACGCCGGAGAGGATGCCGCGCATCCCGGCTGCACGCCCGAACGCATTTTGCCATCACGGACACGCGGCACCCGCCATAAGCGTGGACGCGGGGACCGGTAACGGCGCGAGGCGACGAGGGTTGCGCCGATGCGTACCCGGCGCACAGCCTGCATGCGTCCGAAGACGGAGGCAGAAGAATCCGCATCGTCATCCCACCCCCGCGCCAGGGACCGCGCAGGGACGATTGCGCACACCCCGGCACCGGACCCGACCAGCGCCCCCCGGCGCACGATGGATCGTCGCCGGCGGTGGCGGGTACATTCCCTGGCAGGTGGGCGGCCGATGAGCCCGACGTGCCTTGCAGGTTTGATCCAACAGGCGAATACTCGGGCATGACCTCGGCGGGCTTTCTGCAGTGCGGGTGGCGCCATCGCGCCATCCGCTCGCCCTTGCCGCGCCACCGTCACGCATCCGTTGTGCCCGCAGCCGCTTCAAGCGGCGGAGACATTCGTACATGCCCAACCCAGGATCGACCGTGATGGCCAGTGATCCGCTCACGATCGACGTACCGCGCGAGTTCCATCGCCGCATGGCGGCGATCATCGACGCCGTGCAGGCGGGCATCTGGGAGGCCGGCGTGCACGACCTCCTCGGCTACGCCACGGACTACGCCTTCGGCCAGGAGCGGGGACTCCAGACGCTCGTGCTGAAGACCAGGCGCCGATCCGCCTACGTGCGGCTGCACTGGGACGTGATCATGGGCGAAGCGGCCGCCGATCGCGAGCGTGTCGCCCATGCCATCACCGCCGCGATCAACGAACTGCGCTGAGCGAGCGGCTGCTTTCCTGACGCAATTGCAGTAGCCGGCAAGAGCGCACGGTCCAATAGCGGGCGAAGACGCACGTCCGCCGGCCGGGTCGCCGCCAATGACGCGTAGCGCATCCTGTCCCCGCCGCCTATCGCTCGCCCGAGTGGAATTCCCGCGCGGCTGGGGCATTCGCGCGCCTCGAGTCGATGCTCTTCGCCCGGTCACCCGCGTCCCCACTCCCCCAAGGTGTGGATCTCCTCGGTCCCGTGCTGCGCGCGCAGGACCACCCGCGCCTCGGGTGCCGGCAGTGCCAGGTCGAACACCGAAGGCACCATGGCAAGCAGGCCCGCGCGCACGTCCGGATCGGCGCCGGCTCGATCCAGCAGGACGCGATCCTTCCAGACTGCGCTCCCGGCAAGGAGCCGAAGGTAGACCTGGCCGGTTTCCTGGTCCGCCACGTTGACGTGGTCGAAGCGCTCGACGCACTGCTTCAGAAACCCGGCATTGCGCTCGGCGGCCAGCGACTCGCAGTCGACATAGAGCGCGGCGGATGACGTCGCTGCCGCGTTCACCTTCCGATAGCGCTGGACGTCGAGCAGGCGCTTGACGTCGAGCACGTTCAAGGTGTCGTTGCTCCCGAACGCGACGGTGCGCGGCGGCTGGCCCTGGGCAACATTGTTGTCGAGAAACTCGAAATGGACGTTCTTGTCGCTTCGCTGGATCCAGGTGAAGAAAACGTGCGGCATTCCCGAGTAGGCCTCGACGGCGTGTGCAAGGGTGTCGTCGACTGCCTTGTAGCGTCCGACCTCGAGGCCGCGATTCCATGCCCGCTCCACCAGCGATGCCGGCGACGTGATCATGAAGAACAGATAAACCGTCTGCCCGAACCGGGTCAGCAGATTGCTGCCGGCCTCGTCGGAGTCCGCTGCAAAACTGTCGAAACGAAACCGGTCGATCAAAAGATGCGACATATCGCCGCGCTCGGCCTTCCGAGCCATGTAGCGGTCGAGCTTCTGGTCGACGATCTGCACTTCCTCGCCGGTGAAGGCGCCGCCATACTTGTACGCTGCACCCAGGCTCGCGTAGTCCAGCAGTTGCTTGCGCCAGATGTCAGGACTGATCAGGGCGAAATCCGCCCAGTTGACGCCGATGTGACCGGCAAGCGCTTTCTGCAGCGGGCGCAGGGTGCTCTTGCCGGAAGCCGAAGCGCCCTTGGTATTCATCACCACCGGCTGTTCCTGGCGAGGAAGGATCACGTACCCCTCTACGCGCGCCGCCTCGGCAACCAATGGCGCGATCAGGGTCCCGATCTCCTCACTCGCGAAACTGTTGCAGGCGAGATCGCCGGCGAGCGAGGCGATCAGGTCGTGGCTCGCCCACAATGCGCCGTGGCGGGTCAACAGCGCCGCGACCACGCGGGCCAGGGAGCGGTACGCCGCCCGTTCGACGGCACTGCCCGACGATCGGGCCTTGCGCTCCCAGTCCTGCACCAGCCGCAGCTCGCGTCCCGGCGCGGCGTCGGACGGATCCGGATCCGGTCGCGCCCGGCGGATGAAGCCGAGCAAGCCACGCCGCGCCGCATGCGGCGGTGACGAAGCGGTGCGCTCGGCATGCAGCGCGTGAACCTCCGGTGCAATCACTTGCCCGATCCGCTGCCGGCTCGCGTCATACAGAACCTCGATCGCACCCATGTGCGGCGCGACGTGCCGCTCCAGGATGACCCTGGTGATGCGCCGGAAGTTGATGCCCAGGTCTTCGATCCTCGAGCCGTCGGGCACCGCAATGTTCGCGGTGACCCGCACCAGGAGCTCGTGCAGCGCAAGCCTGTGCGGTTTGAATACGGTGAGCTCGGCGAGCTCGAGTCCCGTGAGATCGCGGAGCTCCGCGGCCTCGGCGACGGTGGTGAATACATTCTCCGGCCTGAAGATCGTGGAGAGGTGAAGCAGCTCCTCAGGCACCTGGGAGCGTATCCCCGGATTCCACGGACCAAATGTCTCGCCTGCCGCGTCGACTTGTCCGCCCACCGGTTCGTCCCCTCGAAAGACACGCCCCGGGAATGATACCGGGCGCCTCCGGCAAGCGCTGGGAAGCCCTCGGTCAATCCCCGCCGCACTGCTCGACTTTGCTCCAGATCCACCGTGACGCGGCCACGGCGCACCGCTGGCGGCGAAGCTTGGTCATATGCCTTTAATTATGATTGCCTCAATGAACTTCAATTATCACCAATGCATGAGAGCACCAGATTGAGGCCGTTGTCGGGGACTTACCCAAGCGCTTCGGGCCTGCAACTGTCGTTGTTACGATGCAGACGGCATCCCGTGCTGGTATTGCTACCCACATGGAGGACCGCTCGCCGGGACGGCGATTCGCAGTGTCGATCCAAACAATGAGTCGCCCGCAACATTCCGGGGACCCGGGTCATAGGCTGCGTGGTCTATCCCGCCTCGGGACTGGTCGCGCCCGGCGTGATCCGGCACATAGAGGGCGACCGCGAGCTCGATCGCTCGGACTCCGAGCGCGTGCATCGTGTCGCCGCGTCATTCACGCGGGCCGGGTTCAAGACACCCATGCTCGACGACATCCGCGCGGAGACCTGGCTCATGCTCTGGGGCAACCCCACGTTCAATCCATCAGCGCCCCCACGCGCGCGACGCTGGTCGACGTCTGCCGATATCCGCCGACCCGGGCACTGGCCGCAGCGATGATGACCGACGCGCAAGCCGTGGCGGTCAAGCTGGGGATCACGCTTCGCATCGACCTCGAGAAACGGATCGCCGGCGCGGAAAAGGTCGGTCGTCCCAAAACCACGTTGCTGCAGGACGTCGAGGCCCGGCGCGCCCGGGAGATCGAGGCCCTGGCAGGCTCGGTGATGGAGCTCTGACGGATGACCCGCACCCCGACACCGAACATCGACGCGGTGCATGCCCTCACCAAGCAGCTGGCACGCGCCATCGCATCGGGCGCAACGGTTTCGCTGGCCGGGTCCGTGGTCGGATCGCCCGCACTGGCGCCGCTCGCCTAACCGCCCTCGCCCGCAGCCGTCAGCGCGGGCGGCCGGGCTCCTGCAGTTGGTGCATCGTGCCGATGTCGGGTTCGTGACCAGTGAGCCAGCCCTTTACAAGCTCGAACAACACCACGGGCTTCGGCTTGTCGACCTCCAGGAACTCGGCGGCGTGGATGTGCACGCCGATCAGCACCAGCCGCGGATCGTCCGGGGTTCCATGACGCGGATCGCCTTCGTCGGGGAACCACATTTTCCAGTCGGGCGCATAGAGCTCGCCGATCTTCTGCCGGTCCTGCGAGTGGGTTGCGGTTCCCGAGACGGAGATCCACTCCCGCGATCGCTCCCGATAATAGGTCAGGTTGACATGCGGATCGTGCTCGACGTCATGGAGCTTCGCCGTCCCCTTGGAGGTCACGAACCACAGGTCCGCCCCGTCTGCCTGCTTCTGGTTGGCCATGGCCCGCGAGCGCAGGTGCCCATCCTGCTGCCGCGTGGTCATCATGGCGATCTCGATGTCTTCGATCATGGCGTAGAACTTTTCGAGCTCGGTTTTCATGGTGCGATCCGTGAGATTGTCGATGCCGTGCTGGACGCTCGGAACGGCGCGAAAGTTCAGCGCCGGGGCATGGACAAACGCGAACCTCGCGCCCGGGAGGGGAGGGGGAAGGACAGTCGATACGCTCTACGGTCTCGGCGGTGCAAACCCGGAGGCCCGGGGCGCGGCAGCGGAGATTACGGGCCAAACGAAGGCGGACGCCGGGTGCGACGTCCGTCTGCGCGCCCGGTTATCGCGGCGGGACGTAGCCTTCCTTGCCGACGCTGACGCGCTCGGTGGCCAACGTGCCGTCCGCCTGCGTGGTCGCGTAGACGACGACGTGCGCGCCGGCCACGAGGTTCTCCGGACCGCCGATGTCGGTCGCGAACACGAACGTCGCGTTGGGAACGACGATGATTTTCTGCCCGCCCTGGTAGGTGACCGTCAGCGTGCGCTCGCCCTTGGCATCGCCGATCGCAGCAACGGTGGCGTCGGTGGTGGTGCTCCGCGCCGCGCCGCCGCCCACGCTCGATACAGTGGCATTGGTCATCGTGTTGCCGGCGTCCATCGGACGATGACCCTCGCCCGTGCCGCGCAGGGCTTCGGGAAAGATCTGCACCTCGCTCGCAACCAGCGTGCCATCGGCACGCGGCGCTGCCGTCACGCCGACGTAGGCGCCCTGCTGCACGCGCGCGAGGTCACCGGGTGAACGCATGCTGATCCGCACCCGATCGGCCAGCTTGATCTTGGTGTCGGCCCCCGACGCTGTCTTGATCTGGAGCACACCCGATTCGAGGCGGACGACATCGCCGGTGAGCTTGCGCGGCGTATTTTGGGCCCATGCCGCAACTGGAACCATGATCGACGACACGACGAGCATCCCACCGACCCAAACCTTCGACGCCAAGCGCATCACGGAACTCCAATCGATCACGGGACCGGGAGAATAAACCATCGCCGGCTGCCCGCCGGCGCATCAGACACCAGGTATTGGCGACCCCGGACGCGCTCCGGGTGACCAGCACCTGACCGGCCATAGGTCTTCACCGTTCGCGCCGCATTTTACGAAACACGATATGCCGAACCTCACTCGGCGCTCGAGTACATCTCAGCGCACTGAAGCAGGTGAAACGACGCCTGTGCGGGTAGCATTGACGTGCAGGCCAGGGCAAAGACCGCGAGGCCTCGGGAAGGGAACTCCATGGCGCGCGCCGCGTCGAGCCGGGCGAATGGAATGTGAACACCGGCCTGCACCCGGGTATTCCAGCGCCGGTCGGACGTGCGCCGCACCGTGCGTGCCGGCCGCCGTGGCACACGATCGTCCGTGGTCGCGCGACGCGGGCGGGCATCGCCCCAGGCCGCCAGCCGGCCCTCATTTCGACGCCTTACCTCGCCTGGCCGGGCGTGTCGCTATCGGGACGCCACGGCGCCCCGGGGACGCTACATGACCCCGAGCATCTTCGGGAACCAGAGCGTCAGGGGCGGCCAGTAGGTGATGAGCACCAGGAACCCCAGCATGGTCAGCAGCCACGGCCACACTGCGACGGTCAGCTCGGTGATCCCCATCTTGGTGATCCCCGACGCGACGTAGAGGTTCAGCCCGACCGGCGGATGGCACATGCCGATCTCCATGTTGACCGTCATGATGATCCCAAAATGGATCGGATCGATCCCCAGCTTCACCGCGATCGGAAAGAGGATGGGCGCGAGGATCAGGATGATCGACGAGGGCTCCATGAAGTTGCCCGCCGCCAGCAATAGCAGGTTGGCGATCAGCAGGAAGGTGACGACGCCGAGTCCCTGCGAGAGCATCCAGCTCGCCATCTGCTCGGGCACGTGCTGGTAGGACATCAGGAACGAGAATAGCGCCGCATTGGTGATGATGTAGAGCAGCATCGCGCTCATGTTGGCCGACGACAGCAGCACCTTGCCAACATCGCGCAGGCGCATGTCCTTGTAGACGAACACCGCGACCACGAACGCGTACACGGCGGCGACCGCGGCGGCCTCGGTGGGCGTGAACACCCCGGAGTAGATCCCGCCCATGACGATGAAGATCAGCAGCACGCCCCAGAACGACTCGCGCAACGCCGTAAAGCGCTCGCCCCACGTCGCCTTGGGCTGGCGCGGGTAGTTGTGCTTGCGGGCGATGTAGAACGTGGTGAGGCCAAGGAACAGGGCCAGCACCAGGCCGGGCACCACGCCGGCCATGAACAGCGCACCGATCGACGTGTTGGTCGACACAGCGTAGATGATCATCGCGATCGACGGCGGAATGAGGATGCCGAGACCGCCTGACGTGGTGACCACCCCGGCGCCGAATCGCATCGGATAGCCTGCCTTCACCATGGCCGGCAGCAGGATGGCGCCGATCGCCACGACCGTGGCAGGTGACGAGCCCGAAATGGCCGCGAACAGCGCACAGGCGACCACTCCGGAGAGTCCCAGGCCGCCGTAGAAGTGCCCGACCATCGAGGTGGCGAAGCGGATCATGCGCCGCGCCACCCCGCCATGGGTGAGAAAGCTCCCCGCCAGGATAAAGAACGGGATCGCCATGATCTCGAACTTCTCGATGCCGGTGAAAAGCTTGAGCGCCACCGACTCGATCGGCACCTGGGTGAAGAGGTAGAGGAACGAAAGCACGGTGAGGCCGAGTGCGATCGAAATCGGCATGCCGCTGATCATCAGCGCGATCAGCAGCGTGAGAATGATGATCGTGCTCATGGCTTGCGGCTCCCCGGCGCTGCGGCAGGGCTCACATCGTGGGGATGGAACTCGTCATCGGCCTCGATGCCCTCGACATGCCCGTGGTCGTGGTGCGGCAGTTCGCCGGTGCGGTAGAACGCCCAGGCGACCTGGAGGAAGCGGAAGCACATCAACGCCGAGCCGAGCGGAATCGCGAGGTAGACGACCCAGGTCTGCCATTCGAGGTCGGGCGTCGTCGGGCCGGGATAGAGACCCTCCGCCGGCCGGCCCAGCGCGTGGACGAACGCATAGTGCGCGCCGTTCTCCCAGACGAATCCCGCGCCCAGCACGGCCACGATACCGGTGAACAGCGCCCCGGCCAGCAATCCGAACAATACGAACCGCGCGCGGTTCGTCGGTTCCAGCCGGTTGATGAGCACGTCCACGCCGACATGGATGCCCGTGCGTACGCCGTAGGCCGCGCCGAACTTGGCCATCCAGACGAACATGATGATGCAAAGCTCCTGCGCCCACGACATGTTGATGCTGAGGGCGAGGTCCTGAACCCCCGGGATGCTCCACGAGGCAAGGAAGCGATGCACCACCGCCGCGAAGATCACCACGGTGGCGGCTGCGATGAGGAAAGCGATCAGCAACTCTTCCAAACGATTCAGGACTCTCATGCTGAACTCCGTTCGACAGCTTGCGTCTCGAATTCCGTCATCGCCGGGGGCAAGCCGGGATCGTCCCGACCCGGCTCACGTCAGAGCTTGTTCGGATCGAAGCCGGTCTCCTTGTAGACCTCTTGGATGGTCTCCTTGCCGATCCGCGACTCCATCTCCTTGTGCACCTTCAGCAGCGTCTTTTTCAATGCCAGGCGTTCTTGCGGGGTCGGGGTATAGACCTCCGTCTTGCCCGTGGCCTTGATCTTGGCGAGCGCGCTGTCGTTCTCTTCCTTGGCGATCTTGTTGGCGTACGCCGTGGCCTCGGCCATGGCCTTCTCGAGCTGACCGCGCACGTCGGCAGGCAGGCCGTCCCAGAACTTCTTGTTGGTGATCACCGCATAGCCAAGGTAGCCGTGCTCGGTGAGGGACATGTGCTTCTGCACCTCGTACATCTTCTGGGTGTAGAGGTTCGAATGCGGGTTCTCGGTGCCGTCGACCACGCCGGTCTGCAGCGCCTGGTAGACCTCGGAGAACGCCATCACCTGCGG
>JBDTWB010000017.1:0-34533 GCA_040006895.1 Casimicrobiaceae bacterium
CAATCGTCCCCACGTTCACGTGCGGCTTCGTACGTTCAAACTTGCCTTTTGCCATGTTTGAAAACTCCTTCCGACGGTCGATCAGTGATGCGCTTGATTGCAGCGAGATTCGAGTGCAGCGATCTTGATTGCAACGATGGCGCGGTGGATGAGCGGGAACTCTGCAGCACCGATGATGGTGCCCATGGCGCGGATTGAACGCGCGACCTCTCCCTTACCAAGGGAGTGCTCTACCACTGAGCTACATGGGCTCGGTCCAAAGCGCCCCAGTACGCCTTGCGGCGAGCCCTGCTGCGCGTCACTTGCTGCTACCGCTGCGTTCGTTCCAATCCGTGCTTTCGTTCCAATTCGAAACCACCCTGCAGGTGCTTTCGAATTGGAGCGGGTGAAGGGAATCGAACCCTCGTCGTAAGCTTGGAAGGCTTCTGCTCTACCATTGAGCTACACCCGCGCTTGACCTTCCTGCCAACTGCCCTGCTCGCTGGTGCTCCCTTTGCCTTGGGCGGGCTGCCGTCCGCGGCGTGTTGCTGGCCTGGCCGGGCCCAACCCCGCTGCGCCTCTGCCGCACTGCCTGCCCGCACTGCCTGCCCGCACTGCCTGCGCCGGGAGCCGACCGATGACGGCTTGCGTGCCTGGCGCTCCCGATGTGCCTGGCTTTTGCGATTCTTCCTTCTCTCGCAGAGTTTTCCTTCTTCTTCGGTTCTTCCTTGGTTCTTCTTCGGTTCTTCCTTGGTTCTTCTTCGGTTCTTCCTTCTCTCGCCGGTTCTTCCTTCTCTCGCCTTCTGGTGGAGGGGGAAGGATTCGAACCTTCGAAGGCAGAGCCGGCAGATTTACAGTCTGCTCCCTTTGACCGCTCGGGAACCCCTCCGACGGAAACCAGCCATTATAGCAACGCGCCAGAATTCGTGCAAACCGGCCGGGCGGTGCCGGGCTGCGGGACGGGAAGCCGGGCTTCGGCCAAGCCGGCTGTGGCAAGCCATTGTTTCCCAATAGGTTAATCTCAGGACTCCCGTGAACGGGCCGCCCGCGGGTGCCCGATTCGCCGAACCGACCCTCCGGCCGGGAGTTGGCTACACTCCGGACCTTCCCAAGGCGCGCCTTCCACCATGGCCTCCGAGAGTTTCGATTACGTCGTCGTCGGCGCCGGCTCGGCCGGTTGCGTGCTCGCCAACCGTCTCTCGGCAAGCGGCCAGCATGCGGTCCTGCTCCTCGAGGCGGGGCCGCCCGATCGGTATCCGTGGATCCACGTGCCGATCGGCTACGCCAAGACGATGTTCAACCCCGAGGTGAACTGGTGCTTCCGCACCGAGCCGGAGCCCCACATGAACGGCCGCGAAGTCTATTGGCCGCGAGGCAAGACGCTCGGAGGGTCGAGCGCCATCAACGGGCTCATCTACATCCGTGGCCAGCCGGAGGACTACGACGCCTGGGCGGCGGCGGGGAACGACGGGTGGGGATTCGACGACGTGCTGCCGTATTTTCGCAAGCTGGAGCACAACGTGCGCGGCGCGAGCGCGTGGCACGGCGCGGACGGCCCGCTCTGGGCATCGGACATCCCGGTCGCGCACGAACTGATCGAGGCGGTCATCGCCGCCTGCGGCGAGCTCGGCGTGCCGCGCAACGACGATTTCAATGGTCCGCGCCAGGAGGGCGCGGGCTACTACCAGCTCACGACGCGCCGCGGCTTTCGCTGCTCGACTGCCGTGGCGTACCTGCGACCCGCGCAACGTCGCGCCAATCTCCAGGTCATCACCAGCGCCCACGCCACGGGCATCACCTTCGAGGGCGTGCGCGCCACCGGCGTGACTTACCGGCGCGGCGACCAGGACTTCACCGTGCACGCCCGCCGCGAGGTGTTGCTGGCCGCAGGAGCGCTGCAGTCGCCGCAGCTCCTGCAACTCTCCGGAATCGGCCCGCCCGAGGTTCTGCAGTCCATGGGGCTCGCCGTGCGGCGGGCACAACCGAGCGTGGGCGCGAACCTGCAGGACCACCTCCAGGCGCGGGTCATTTTCCGCTGCACCAAGCCGATCACCACCAACGACACCCTGCGTTCGTGGTGGCGCAAGGCTGCGATGGGCGCGCAGTACCTGTTCACGCGCGGCGGTCCCATGGCGGTCGGCATCAACCAGGGCGGCATCTTCGCGCGCACCGATCGAGGGCTCGATCGTCCCGACGTCCAGTTCCATGTCGCCACGCTATCGTCGGACATGGCGGGCTCGCCGGTCCACGACTTCTCCGGCTTCACGATGTCGGTGTGTCAGTTGCGTCCGGAGTCGCGCGGCTGGGTGCGGCTCAAGTCGCCTGACCCGCTCGCCGCACCGGCCATGCAAGCCAACTACCTCGCCACCGATCTCGATCGGGCAACGCTCGTCAAGGGGCTGCGCCTCGCGCGCGCACTCGCGGCCACCCACGCCCTTGCGCCCTACGTCGCGGACGAATATCGTCCGGGGAAGGATGCGTCGAGCGACGCGGCGCTCCTGGAATTCGCCAAGGACACGGGCGGCACGATCTTCCATCCCTCGGGTACCTGCAAGATGGGGCCGATGACCGACCCCAGTACCGTCGTGGATCCGCACCTGCGGGTGCACGGCATTGCCGCATTGCGCGTGGTCGATTGCAGCATCATGCCCACGCTGGTGTCGGGCAACACCAACGCGCCTGCGGTCATGATCGCCGAGAAAGCCGCGGACCTGATCCTGCAGGATGCGGGCGCGACGTAGGGTCGCGGCGCTCACGGACACAATCAACGGAGACGACGATGGGATGCTGTCACGCCGATTTCGCCCTGGTCGAAGGCAGCGACCGCGGCTTCACCGTGGGCATGCCCACGTTCACCTTTGGCGCCGGCGTCCTCGCCGAGGCCGGCGACCAGGCCCGCGAGCTTGGCCTGAAACGCGTCGGGCTCTTCACCGACCCGTGCCTGCGCGAGGGCGAGCACGTGGCCAAGGTGCGCCAGGCGCTGCGTGCGGCCGGCGTCGACGTCGCGATCTACAGCGACGTCATGATCGAGCCCACCGATGCCTCGTTCCAGGACGGGGCGCGGTTTGCCGCCGAGGGGCGCTTCGACGGGTACGTATCGGTCGGAGGGGGCTCGGTCATGGACACGTGCAAGGCCGCCAACCTCTATGCCTCGCAGCCGGCCGATTTCATGACCTACGTCAACGCGCCGATCGGCCGCGGCCAGAAGGTGCCGGGGCCGGTCATGCCGCACATCGCCTGCCCCACGACCGCGGGCACCGGCTCGGAGACCACTGGTATCGCGATCTTCAACCTGCGCGCCATCAACGCCAAGACCGGGATCATCTCGCGCCGGCTCGTCCCCACCATCGCGCTGGTCGATCCCGATGTGACCACGACTCTCCCGCGCAATGCGATCGCCGCCAGCGGCTTCGATTGCATGAGTCACGCCCTGGAGTCGATCACCGCGCGGGCGTGGCCGCGACGGATGAGTCCCGTGCACGGTGTCGACCGGCCGGTATCGCAAGGCGCGAATCCCTTTTCGGACATGCTCGCGACGGAGGCACTGAAAAGCGTCGGCAAGCACCTGGTGCGCGCCGTCACCGATCCCTCCGACCGGGAAGCCCGCACCGAGATGATGTACGCCGCGATGCTCGCCGGCATTGCCTTCAACGCCGCAGGCTGCCACTTGCCGCACGGCCTTTCGTACGCGGTCTCCGGGCTCGCCAAAGACTGGCACGTCGAGGGCTACCCGGCCGACAAGAGCCTCGTACCGCACGGCATGGCCGTGGTGCTCAACAACCCCTCGGTGTGGCGCTTCACCGCACCCGCGTGCCCGGAGCGCCATCTGCACGGCGCCCACTGCCTCGGCGCAGAAACGCGGGGCGCGCACGGCAGCGATGCCGGCGAGGTCCTCGCCGCGCGCGTGATCGAGCTCATGCGCGCCACCAGCATGCCCAATGGCATTGCCGCACTGGGATTCGGCAAGGCCCACATCGATGCCCTCGCCGATGGCGCCGAGCCGCAATACCGGGTGATCAGGAACGCACCGAAGGACGTCGGCCGGGATGAACTGAAGGCCCTCTTCGGGGCAGCGCTGACCTACTGGTAGGCCCGTACGGCGCCGCGGACCGCACGAGCCGGCGCCGCGCGCCGCAATCCGCCATGCACCCATGCCGCCCGCGGGCACGCACGGCGCGGCTTCAGTCGCGGACCAGTGACTCGCCCGGCCGGACGCGCGTGAACTCGACCGGCACCGCTTCGACCGCCAGCGTGCCCTGCGCCGCGCGCACCCGGGTGTAGGTGGACGCGTTGAGGTCGCCCGCCTCCGGATGGTCGGCGCGGAAGTGTGCGCCGCGCGAATTCTCGCGCATGGCGGCGGCGCGCACGATCACCTGCGACACGGCGATGAGATTGTCGAGATTCAGCCAGTCGTGCCACGTGAGGTTGAATCGGCGCGACTGGCTCTCCGGCAGGCCGACGTGGCCGAGTTCATCGGCGAGACCCGCGAGCCCGGATTCGGCACGTTGCAGGCCGATGGCATCGCGGACGATGCCTGCATCGTCCCACATGAGATCGAACAGGCGCTCGCGCACGTCGTCGAGCGCCCGCACGTCGCCGCCGGCGCCACCCCTGAACGGCGCCTCGGCGCGGGCGCGCGCGGCTTCCATGCTCGTGGCATCGGGCTCGCGCCACGTGGGCGCGTCCCGCAACCACGCGGCGATGCGATCGCCGGCGACGCCGCCGAACACGGTCGAGTTCGCGACCCCATTGCCACCGAGCCGGTTGGCACCATGCACACCGCCGGAATCCTCGCCCGCGACGAACAGCCCGGCGCACTCGGTGCTGCAGTCCAGACCGAACTCCACCCCCCCCATCATGTAATGGGCGGTCGGCACCACCTCGACCTGGCCGGCCGCGAGATCGAATCCGCAGTCGGCGCATCGCTCGACCATGCCCTTGAACTGGCGGCGCACGTTGTCGGGACCGAGGTGGCCCATGCTGAGCCAGACCCCGCCGTTGGGCGTGGTGCGACCGGCACGCATCTCGGCGAAGATGCCGCGCGACACGATGTCGCGCGTCGCCCGCTCGCCGCGGGGGTCATAACGGGACATGAACCGCTCGCCGGCGCCGTCGAGCAGGTAGCCGCCCGCGCCGCGCAGGCCCTCCTCGAGCACGGTGCCGGTCATGCGCGTGCGGGTCCCGGCCAGGAGGCCGGTGGGATGGAACTGCACCATTTCCATGTCGCGCAACGGCAGCCCAAGGCGCAGCGCCATGGCCAGGCCGTCGCAGCTCTTGTCGCCCGAGGGCGTGTGGTACCTGTACATCGTGGGTCCACCACCGGTCGCGAGCAGCACCGCCCGCGCCTTGACGAACACATAGTCGCCGCTGGGCACGTCCGTGAGCAGCACGCCGGCGAGCGCGCCCTCGCGGTCGGTCACGAAATCGAGGGCCCGGCACTCCTCGAGGCGATGGATGCCGCGGGCCCAGACCTGCTCGGCCAGGCGGTTGATGATCTCGATGCCGGTGAGATCGCCCTTGTGCACGGTACGATCGAAGGTCTGGCCGGCGAACGCCTTCTGGTGGATGGTGCCATCGGGATTGCGATCGAAAAAGCAGCCCAGTTCGTTCTCGAGCTCGTGGATGCGCTCGACCGCGCCATTGACCAGGGCCCATGCAAGATCCTGGTTGGGCAGCCACTTGCCGCCCTCGATGGTGTCCATGAAGTGGCGCTCGACGGAGTCCCCCGGCGCGAGGGCCACGTTGTAGCCCCCCTGGACCATGCGCGTGCAGCCGCACTTGCCGAGCAGCCCCTTCACCGCGATGGTGACATGCAGCGCCGGGTCGGACCGGTGAGCGTGCAGCGCGGCGAAGAGTCCGGCGCCGCCCGCCCCGAGGATCAGGAGGTCCGTCTGTAGACGCTGCATCGGGTTCGCTACCCCCCGACGCCCAGGCGGGCGAGCGCGCCGGCCCGCCGCGCCTGCGCATCGGCGTTGACGGCGTCGTAGAGGCTGCCGCCGTGCGCATCCATCGCCACCAGGAGGGGTCCGAAGTTGCGCACCCGGAACCGCCACAGACTTTCGGGATTGAGATCATCGAGGTCGACCGCTTCGATCGCCTCGATCCACGTGGTTTCCAGCGCCGCGGTGCCGCCGATGATCGCCAGGTACGCCCCGCCGTGCTCGCGGAATGCGGCGAGGGACGCGGGACCGAGACCACCCTTGCCGATGATGATGCGCACGCCGTAGTCGGTCATCAGCGGCTCGGTGAAGCGCTCCATCCGCGCGCTGGTGGTGGTGCCGATGCACACGGGGGCATAACCCGCAGGATGCTCGACCGACGGCGCGACCTTGCGCACGTTCGGCGCGGTGTGGATCACCGCGTGCCCGGCGAGGTCGAACCGCGTCCGGCGGCCGTGATCGAACATGGCGATCTGGGTCGCATCGCGGATCCCGAACAGCACGCCCTGCAGCGTGACCGTGTCGTTCTTGGCGAGGGCGCGGATCTGCGCCTCGCTCGCCGGACAGCTGATCTCGTGATGGGCCATGTCAGTATCCGTACCGGGTGTCGGTATCGGTGAGAATCGCGCTCGCCCGCCGTGCGGAGTGGCATTGCATGTTCACGGCCACCGGGTTCATGGTGATGTGGGTCGCCGCGAGCTCCACGTGCACGGCGAACGCGGTAGCGTCGCCACCCAGCCCCTGCGGTCCGATGCCGAGCATGTTGGTGGCCTCGGTGAGCTCGGTCTCGAGCGCCGCGCCCGCCGGATCGTCGCACTGCGATCCGAGCGGCCGCGTGGCCGCGACCTTGGCGAGATGCACGCACAGGTCCGAGGTGCCCCCGACGCCGACGCCGACGATGGTGGGCGGGCAGGTCTTGCCGCCGGCGGCGAGCACACAGTCGACGACGAAGGTCTTGATCGCCGCCACGCCATCGGCCGGGATCGCCATGCGCAGGAAGGAGTTGTTCTCCGAGCCGCTGCCCTTGGGAATCATCTCCAGCCGCAGGCCCTCGACCTCGGCGGAGAAATCGATGTGGATGACGGGTACGCCAATGCCGCAGGACGAATGCTCGTTGCGCCGGGTCAACGGATGCACCACCGACGAGCGCAGCGGATGCTCGCGGGTGGCACGCTCGCAGCCGCGGCGGATGGCCTGCTTCAGGGCCATGCCGTCGAGCTCCAGGCCAGGGCCGATCAGCACGTTGTAGATCGGCAGCCCGGTGTCCTGGCAAAGCAGGTTCTCGGTGCGCTCGGCGACCGCGATGTTCTCGATCATGGTGCCGAGCACCGCCTTGGCGGTCGTGCCGGTCTCGCGCGCGGCCAGGCGGTCGAAACCGGCCTTGATATCGGGGGGCAGTTGCTTGAGGGCGCGGATGTAGAGCGTCTTCGCAGCTTCCTCGATTCGTTCGGGAGCGATCTTCATGGCAGTCATCCGAGGTTGAGGGCGAACAGGAGTGCGGCGACCGCGGCGATTCCGACCACGCCGGCGATGAGTGCCGGCTGCCACGCCTTGCGCCAGCCCCGCCATTCCACCAGCAGGAGACGCAACCCGCCGGCGAGGTGCGCAGCGAGCAGGAACACCAGCACGGTCTCGGAGAAACGCAGCAGCGGCGCTTCGGTCCAGCGCAGGAAGTTGTCGAGCGATGCCTCGCCACCCAGCGCCGTGCCGAGGGCGAGAAAATGCAAGGGCAGGAACAATGTCAGCAACACGCCGGAGACGCGGTGCAGCGCGAACGCCCACCATCCGGCGTGCCCGTGCGCACGCCAGCCGGCCTGCAGTGCGGGGGCGTCCGCCGACCGGATGAACCCGGCGCTCATGGCCACGCCACTGCGGCAACGGCACGCATCCCGCCGGCGAACAGCAGGATGGCAACGCCGACCATCGACAGGTCGAGCAGCCGGCCGCCTCGGCCGGCCGCCTCGGTGACCACGTTGCGAAGTCCGATCGGACCGTGGATCGCGACCGCGACCACGAAGATGACGTAGAACGATGCCCACGCGACACTGCCGCGCGTACGGCCGAGGATCTCGGCCGCGGTGAGCCCGCCCTGGACCGCAAGGATCATCGTGGCGAGGTGCACCACCACGCACAAGGCGAGCACCGCCGCGCTGATGCGCGAGGCAACCCACAACAGTGCTTCGCGCCGGGCCGGGGTCATGCTGCCGCCCCCTCCCTCGTGGCCGGCTCTCGCATGCGGCCGTGGTTGCGCAGGTGCGCGGAGGTACCTGCGGCGCTCATAGCTCACCGGCGAGCGCCGCCTTGGCCGTGGCCCGTTTCAGGCCCGTGATCGCGTCGGTCGGCGCGAGATGCTTGGGACAGCGCTCGCTGCAGGTCTGCTGGGTGTGGCAGGCATGGCAGCCGGCATCACCGGCCACCGCAGCGAGACGGCCGCCGCGCCCGCCGTCGCGGACGTCGTTGATCAGGGTCCACGCGCGGTTGAGCGCCGCCGGCCCGAGGAAGGCGGGCTTCCAGCGCACCACGTCGCAGCTCGCGTAGCAGACCCCGCACCCGATGCACTCGATTCCCGCATCGACTGCGCGCCGCGCTGGCGACTCCGGCGCGACCTGCGCGAACGGTTCGGCACGGGTCGCGGTCGGCACGAAGGCGCCCTGCGCCTGCGCCCATTTGTCGAAGAAGGGCCGCATGTCGGTGACCAGGTCGCGGATGACCGGGAGGTTCGCGAGCGGTCCGATCTCCAGGCTGCCGGTGGGAGCTACTGTCTTGACATGGGTCCGGCACGTCCACCGTGCCTTGCCGTTGACGGTCATTGCACACGACCCGCACATCCCGACGCGGCACGCAAAGCGATATGCCAGGGTCGGATCGAGGGCCCGCTGGATGTACGTCACCACGTCGAGCACAGTCTGGCTGGGCGCGCCGGGAACCGGGTAGTGCTCGAAGCGGCCGTTGCCCCTCGGATCGGTGCGATAGACCCGGACATCGAGCATGGCGGGTGACTGGGATTCGGTCATGAGCGAGCACGGCACGAGCCGGACACGATCGTCCGGCGGCACATCAGTGCAAATCATACGCGGCTCGCGGCGTCGACCCCGCGGATTGCCTAACGTGGGCCGCTTCCGGAATCGTCGAGGAGCTTCAGGCGCTGCACCTTGCCCGACGGTCCTTTCGGGAGCTCGCTCATGAACCGGTACTGACGTGGCGCCTTGTACCGGCCGAGCAGCGCCAGGCAGTGCGAACGCAGCGCTTCTTCCTCGAGGTCGACGCCGGGCTTCAACACGACGCATGCGAGGATTTCCTGGCCGTAATCCGGGTCGGGGATGCCGACCGCCGCCGCTTCCAGCACGGCCGGATGCTGCAGCAGTGCCTCGTCGATCTCGCGCGGCGCGATGTTCTCGCCACCCTTGATGATGAGCTCCTTGAGCCGCCCGGTGATGAAGTAGAACCCGTCCTCGTCGCGAAAGCCGAGATCGCCGGTGGCGAGCCAGCCGTCCCGCGACACCGCACCGGCCGTCAGCTCGGGCGCCTTGTAATAGCCCATCATGACGCTCTCGCCGCGTAGCTGGATCTCGCCCGCCACGCGTGCCGGTAGCACCCGGCCGTCGGGCGCGACGACTCGCGCTTCGATCCCGACCGGCTCCCCGGGCGAGCCGAGCTTGCGCGCCTCGGGCTCGATCGGATTGGCAAACGCCACAGACGCACATTCGGTGAGCCCCATCGCCTCGAGCACCGAGATGCCGAACCGTCCCTCGAAGGCCCGATGCTGCTCGGGCGGAAGCGGTGCGGAGGCCGAGCGCGCGAAGCGGACCGCACGGCAGGCCGCGCGTTGCGCGGGGGTCGGCGCCTCACCGTGCAGCAGGTAGGCAATGATGGTGGGCACCACGTTGAGCCACGTCGGACGATACGCCTCGACCAGCGGCCACCAGCGCGACGTGCTGAAGCGATGCGGCATGACCACGCTGCCTCCCGACAGCAGCGGGGCAAGGGTGGCAATGCACTGGCCGTTGATATGGAACAGCGGCAGCGACGACAGCACCCGGTCGGCCGGACCGAGCCGGTGGGCGGTCGCGACGGCCCGCGCGGCGTGAACCAGACTGCGGTGCGACAGCAGCGCACCCTTGGGCAGGCCCGTGGTACCGGAGGTGTACATGAGCAACGCCGCGGTATCGGGTGTCGGCGGCGGTGGACAGGTGCGCGGCAGCGGGCGGCCAAAACCAAGGGCGTCCGGGCTGGTGACCCGCACGACGGCGCGGCTTCCCGAACGCATTGCAGCATCGCGCAACCGCTCGGCGTGCCCCGATTCGGCAAACACCAGGCGGGTTCCCGAATGGGGCAGGATGTACTGGAGCTGCGCGTCCTGGGCGAGCAGGCTCATCGGCGCGACCACGTAGCCTGCATACATGGCACCCAGGAAGATCGTGGCGGCAGACACGCCGTTGGGCAACAGGAACGACACCACCTCGCCGGGCGGAATGCCGGCGGCCGCGAGCTCGCCGCCGATCGCCCGGCAGATGTCCCGCAGCGCGGCGTAGGTGATGGTGGTACCCGGCTCGGGCGCCAGCAGGAACGGCGCGTCGGGCGTGCCATCGGCATGCGCATCGATGACCGCGCGGATGGTGCGCAGGGTCATGGATCGCGCCCCTCGACCCGACCGGTGGCGCATTCGAGCACCACGATCATCAAGCGCCGTACCGCCGTCGATAGGCGCCGAACAGCTCGTCCTCGGAAGGCTCGTGCACGAGCGCCGGCGCAAGGGGACGGACCACGCGCGTGATGTTCAGGAAGTGCCGATGGTTGAGGTTGTCGGCGATGCTGTTCCGCCCCCACGTGCCGCAGCCCATGGAAAGGGAGAACGGCAAGGCGTTGTCGAAGCTACCGCCGGTTGCGAAGCAATGCGCCTGGTTGACGATTACGCGGCACACCGGGAGGGTCAGGCCGAGCGTCGTCGCACGCCCGGCCTCGCGCGTGTGCAAGCCGACGGAGTGGCCCGCGCCCTGGTGGCGCAGGAGACGGGTCGCCTGCGCCGCCGCGGCCGCGAAGTCGGGAACGCGATAGAGCGCGAGGACCGGCGAGAGCTTCTCGCCGCAGAACGGATGCTGCGCACCGACTGCGTCGGCGGGCTGCGGAACGACCAGGAAGCGCGCTGTGCGGGTCTCCGGCCGCGTCAGTCCCGCGCGCTCGGCCAGGACTCCGGCCGCGCGGGCGATGCATGCAGGAGAAAGCTTGCCCTCCGGAAACATCGCCGCCTGCAGCTGCCGAACCTCCTCGGCATCCAGGATGCATCCGCCGACGCGTTCCAAAGCCCTGCAGAAAGCGTCGTGGACGGCGTCCACCACGATGACGCTGTTCTCCGACGAGCAGCTCGTCGCATGGTCGAACGTCTTGGAGCGGGCGACCTTGTCGGCCGCGTCGTCGAGCGGCGCGGTCTCGTCGACGATCACCGCGACGTTGCCGACGCCGACACCGATCGCCGGGGTGCCGCTCCCATACGCCGCGCGTACGTTGGTCGCCGATCCCGTGGCGATCACGAGATCTACCCGACGCATGAGCTCGAGGGTATGCGCGCGGTCGACCGGCGCCGGAAGCTGCTGGACGAGGTCGCGCGGCGCGCCGATGCGGTCGAGCTCGGCATGGATGAATTCGATGAGCAGCGCCAGCGTGGAATGACCCTTGGGCGACGGCGCGAGCACGATCGCGTTGCGACCCTTGAGTGCGTTGACGATGTTGTTCGCCGGCGTCGCGCCGGGATTGGTGGACGGCGTGATGGCGCCCACGACGCCCACCGGGCGCGCGATCTCGATCAGCCCGGCCAGCGGATCGTCGCGAATGATGCCCACCGTCCGGGCACCGGCCAAGTCGCGCATCAGACCCATGGTCTTGCGCCGATTCTTGGCGATCTTGTCGGCGACGTTGCCGATGCCGGTATCGGCCACGGCACGTTCCGCCAGCGCGCGATTGCGGGCGGGCTCGACGATCGCCCACGCCGCCGCCATCGCGGCATCGTCCGCCTGGGCCTGCGACCAGCCGTCGGCGGTGGCCTGCGCCGCGCGGGCGCGGGCCACGAGACCGGCAACCGTGGCGCTCACCGCTTCGGTGCCGGCGGGCCGAGCCGAAGACACCGTCACGCCCATCGCCTCACTCCGCCTTGATGCGCGCTTCGCGAATCACGTACTCCCATTTCTTGAGCTCGTCCTTGATGATGGCGTCGAATTCCGCAGGGGTGCTGCTCACCGCTTCGGCGCCCTGCAGCAGGAGCTTGTCGCGGACCTCGGGCATGGCGAGCACCCGGCGCAACGCCGCCTCCCACTTCGCGATCACCGCGGGTGGGGTCTTCGCGGGCATCAGGGCACCGTACCACGAATTGACCACGCAGTCGGCGACGCCCGCCTCCGCCATCGTGGGCACGTCGGGTGCGACCACGCTGCGGCGATCGCTGGTCACCGCGAGGGCTTTCAGGCGGCCTGATTTCACGTACTGCCAGGCTGCGGGCATGGACACGAACAGCAGTTGCACCTGTCCGCCGAGTGTGTCGGTGACGGCGGGACCGCCCCCCTTGTACGGGACGTGCACCAGGTCGACGCCGGCGCGCAGCTTGAAGAGTTCCCCGGCGATATGGCCCGGCGAGCCGGTACCGACGGAGGCGAAGTTGAGCTTGCCCGGTTGCGCCTTGGCGAGCGCGATCAGCTCCGCGATCGTGTTCGCCGGCACGCTGGGATGGGCGACCAGGATCTGCGGGATGCTGGCCGCGAGTCCGACCGGCGCGAAGTCCTTCTCGACGTCGAATGGCAGCTTGGCGAAGAGCTTGGGATTGATGGTGTGGGACGACAGCGTGAACAGCACCGTGTAGCCGTCGGGCGCCGCCTTCGCGACGAGGTCGGTGCCGATGTTGCCCGCCGCGCCGCCGCGGTTGTCGATCACGATGGGCTGGCCGATTGCCGGTGCGAGCTGCTCGACTACGATGCGCGCGACGATGTCGGTCCCGCCCGCGGGGGGATACGGCACGACCATGCGGATGGCATGAGACGGATACGCCTGGGCCAGCGCCCCGCCGCTTGCCATCGAGACGCCCACCAAGAACACCAGCCCCAACGCACGCCCCATCCCCCGCATGTCGCTTCTCCCCTGTGGTCGGCGCGCCGGACGCGCCCTTGGATCATCGGCCTGCCGGTTGCCCGCAGTGGGTGCCCGGCAGGGACCTCCCCTCGCCTCACCAACTCGCGTCACGTCACTTCGCAGCCGTGGACTTGTACTTGGCGAGATGCCGCACCGGCAGAGCCAGGGCATCGCGCCGGAATGGATCGCCGAGCTCGCGGGTCACCATCATCTCCAGGATTGTGGTCTTGCCTTCCCGTTGCGCGCTCGCCGCAGCGGCGAGCGCAGGTCCTACGTCGGACAGCTTGTCGATGGTGTGACCCTCGGCCCCCATGGCGCGCGCCACCGCGGCCCACGAGGGCTGCTTGTCGAGGTTCACACCGATGAACCGGTTCTGGTAGAAGTCGACGTGGTTCTTCTTCTCGGCACCCCACTGGCCGTTATTGAACACCACCGCAGTCACCGGGATAGCCTCGCGCATGCAGGTCTGGATCTCGCCGAAGCTCATGCCCCAGGCACCGTCGCCGACGTAGGCAATCGCCGGACGCTCCGGCGCAGCAAGCTTGGCGCCGATGATGGTCGGGAAGGCATAGCCGCAATTGCCGAAGCTCATCGCCGCAAACATCGAGCGGGCGCGATCGAAGCGCAGGTAGCTGTTCGAGACCGAGCAGATGTTGCCGATGTCCGTGGACACCATGGCGTCGGCGGGCATCGCCCGCTCGAGCTCGCGGAGCATCTGCCGGGGATGCATGCCGCCGGCATCGCGGGCCACCTCCACCGACCACGCGTCGCGCTCGTGCGACCAGTCGCCCAGCTCCTTTTCCCACGCCGCCTTGGCGTCGCGCACGGTGGCGAGCCGTTGGTCCTTGTTGCCGGCCGACGCGAGCTGGCGCCCGGACAGGCGGGTGACCAGGGCACGGGCGGCGGCACCGGCATCGCCGCAGATGCCTACCGTGATCGGTTTCACCAGGCCGAGCATCTTGGCATCGGCATCGACCTGGATGATCCTGGCATCCTTGGGCCAGTACTCGAGCCCGTGCTGCGGCAGGGTGCCGAATGGGCCGAGGCGGGTCCCCAATGCCAGCACCACGTCGGCCTTGCTGATCAGGGTCATGGCGGCCTTGGAACCCTGGTAGCCGAGCGGGCCGCACCAGAGCGGATGCGCGGCCGGAAACGAATCGTTGTGCAGATAGCTGTTGCACACCGGCGCCTGGAGGAGCTCCGCAAGGGCGACCGCATCGGCGGTCGCGCCGGCCATGATCACCCCGCCACCGGAGAGGATCACCGGGAATTTCGCCCGGGCCAGGAGTTCCGCCGCGGCGTCCAGGCTCTGCTCGCCGCCGGCGCCGCGCTCGATGCGCACCGGCTGCGGGATCTCGCAATCGATGTCGCCATAGAAGTAGTCGCGGGGAATGTTGAGCTGCGTCGGGCCCATCTCGAGCAGTGCACGGTCGAAGGCACGTGCCGTCAGCTCGGCCATGCGCGCCTTGTTGTTGACGTGCGCCTGGTACTTGGTGATGCGGGAGAAGATCGGCAGCTGCTCGGTTTCCTGAAACCCGCCGAGGCCGAGCGTCATCGAGCCGGTCTCCGGCGTCACGACCACCACCGGCGAATGCGCCCAGTACGCCGCGGCTACGGAGGTCACGAAATTGGTGATGCCCGGTCCGTTCTGGGCGATGCACACGCCGTGCTTGCCCGACACCCGGGCGTAGCCATCGGCCATGTGACCGCCGCCCTGCTCGTGGGCCACCGACACGAAGCGGATTCCGGCCAGCGGGAAGAGATCGAGCGCATCCATATAGGCCGAGCCGACAATGCCGAAGACCGTTTTCACGCCCTGGGCGACGAGGGTCTCGACAAAGGCTTCGGAGGGCGTCATGCGCTGCTTGCCGGCGACGGCGAGGTTGGCGGTGTCGGTCATCGTGTTCATGGCAGTTTCCTTGAAAGGACGGAGCGCGAAGGCCTTGTTCCGTTCGCCGCGATACCCCGCGCGCACGGACCGGCCAGGCTACCCCAGCAGTGTGGCGGGTTCGACGAACGTATAGCCGAGCGCCTCGGCGACCGGCCGGCAGGTGACCTTGCCGAAGGCGACATTGAGCCCGCGGGCGAGATGGGGATCGTCGGCCAGGGCACGCCGCCAACCCTTGTCGGCGAGCGCCAGCACGAAGGGCAGGGTCGCGTTGTTGAGTGCGAAGGTCGACGTGCGTGGTACGCCGCCGGGCATGTTGGCGACACAGTAGTGCGTGACGCCGTCGACGACATAGATAGGATCGGCGTGGGTAGTGGGCCGGGAGGTCTCGAAGCAGCCGCCCTGGTCGATGGCGACGTCGACCACGACAGCCCCTGGCTTCATGCCGCGCACGAGCTCCGCGGAGACGAGCTTCGGCGCCGCGGCGCCCGGAATCAGCACGCCGCCGACCACGAGATCGGCCGTGGTGACATGGCGCTCGACCGCGTCCCGCGTGGAAAACACCGTGTTGAGCGGCCGCCCGAACTGCCGCCACAGCGATCGCAGCACTTCGTTGCTGCGATCGAGCACCCACACCTCGGCTCCCATCCCCAGCGCGATGTGTACGGCGTGCGAGCCGACCACGCCGCCACCCAGGACCACGACCTTGGCAGGATCGACGCCCGGCACGCCGCCCAACAGGATGCCCAGGCCGCCGTGCGGCTTCTCGAGGTAATAGGCGCCGGCCTGGATCGACATGCGGCCTGCCACTTCCGACATCGGCGCCAGCAGCGGCAAGCCGCCGGTCGACGCCGTGACGGTCTCGTAGGCGATGCACACCGCGTCGCTGGTCACGAGCTCGCGCGCCTGGTCGGGGTCCGGGGCCAGGTGCAGGTAGGTGAAGAGCACCTGGCCGGAGCGCAGCATCTTGCGCTCCGCAGCCTGCGGCTCCTTGACCTTCACGATCATGTCCGCGGCGGCGAAGACCTCCGCTGCCGCGGCGGCGACGCTCGCGCCCACGCGCCGGTAGGCCTCGTCGTCCATGCCGATGCCCGCGCCGGCGTCGTGCTCGACCACCACCTCGTGACCGTGGGCGACCAGTTCGCGAACACTGGCCGGGGTGAGCCCCACGCGGTTCTCGAGAACCTTGATCTCCTTCGGGACCCCGATGCGCATTGTCACCGCCTGGTAAGGATGAAACGGCCGCAGCGCAGTGCGCCACGGCGGACGATTGTAGCCGACCCCGGGAAGATGATCACGGGCCGCACGCGCCTAGCGATTGAGCAAGGCGAGCGACAGCCACGGCACGAAACCGACCGCGAGCGCAACCACCACCATGCCGATCACGAACGGTGTCGCGCGGCGCGCGATCGCCGTGATCGAGGTTCCGGTGAGGCCCGACATCACGAACAGGTTGAGTCCCATCGGCGGGGTGATGAACCCGAGGCCGAGCGCCGTGATCATGAACACGCAGAAGTGCACGGGGTCCATGCCGATCTTCTGCGCGACCGGCGCGAGCAGTGGTGCGAGGATGACGATGTTCGGCGTGGTTTCCATGAACATGCCGGCGATGATGAAAAGCAGCAGCATCAGCAGGATCAGCGCCATGTGGTTGTCGGTGATCGCGGTCAGGCCGCGCACCAGGTCCTGCGGCACCCCGAGCACCGTCAGCGCCTGCGAGAAGAGCACCGCGACGGCAATGATCGGCAGGATCACGCCGTTGACCCGTGCCGACGTTTCCAGCATCGCCGGGAAATCCTTGAGGGAGATGGTGCGCTGCAGGAGTCCCACCACCAGCGCGACTGCCACGGCCACCGCGGCGGATTCGGTGGGGGTGAAGACCCCGGAATAGATCCCCCCCAGAATGATGAATGGCACGGTGAGGGCGAGCTTGGCCGCATTGAGCGCCGAAAACCAGCGGCGCCACGAGAATGGCTGGCGGGAATTTTCGTAGCCACGCAACCGGTTCATCACCAGGTTGGTAGCGATGACGCTCACCAGGACCAGGATGCCCGGAATGACCGCGGCGACGAACAGCGTGGTCGCGGAGATGCCGAGCACGAGTCCGATGATGATGTAGGAGATCGACGGCGGGATGAGGATGCCCGTGCACGCGCCGGAAGCCACCAGTGCGCAGGCATAGGGCTTGGGGTAGCCGCGCTCGACGAGGCGATCCATGGTGATCCGGCCGATGGCCGCCGCATCGGCTGCATCGGAGCCGGAGATGCAGGCAAAGAAGCCGCAGCCCAGCACGGTCGACGTGCCGAAGCCGGTGCGCAGGCTGCCGGTGGTTGCCTCGGCGAAATCCAGCAGCTTGTAGGCGAGGCCCGACCGGACCATCACGTCCCCGGTCAGCACGAACAGCGGGATGGCGATCAGGGCGAACGAATCCACGCCCTGGAAGAGCGCCTCGCCGAGCAGCGACAGCGGCAAGGCACCCGTCTGCAACAGCAGCACGATGGTGCCGATGCCGACCGCGACCCAGAACGGCACCGCGAGCAGCAGCAACGCCACGATCGACAGGAGGCAAACGGTGACGGCCATGGGATCGTTGAGGGCGTGGAACCGGGGTTGGTCAGTCGAAGAGCAACGTGCCGGTATACGGCGGGCGGCCGGCCCGGATGTTGGCGAGGTCGCGGAGGATCGATTGCACCACCCGCACCAGCATCATCGCGAAGCCGAGCGGCACCGCGGCCTGGAACCAGACCTGGCTGATTCGCAGCGCCGGCGACAGGGCGTCGAAGCGGATCATGGTCTGTATGGTCTGCAACGACCAGTACAGCGCGAACACCGCGAACACGAGGGTGACGACCTCCGAGAAGAGGTAGATGCTGCCCGCGGCCCGCGGCGACAGCCGGCTGGTCACGATGTCGAAACGGATATGCGCGCGCTGCTTGACCGCATAGGACGCGCCGACCCAGCCGAGATAGATGAAGGCGAAGCGGGCCGCCTCCTCGCCCCACAGCGACGAGAAGTCGAGCACGAAGCGGCGGATCACCTCGCTCACGATCACGAACACGATGAAGCAGTAGAAGACGAGCATGAGATATCGCTCGCCGTTACGATCGAGGCCTTGCAGGAACGCGCGCATACACCTCCTCCGCCGGGCCGCCACGCGGTCGGCCCGGTCGCTTACGATTGCTCTAACGGGGGTCAGCCCTTGTAGTCGTCGACGGTGAACTTGCCCTTGGTATTGGCAGCCGTCTTGAGCTTGTCGAAAGTCGCGATCGACCCGGCGAGCTCCTTCTTGATGTCGCTCCACTCGGGGCGCTGCTCGCCGGCGGCGTCGACCCAACGCTTGTGCTCCGCGTCCGTCGGCTTGTAGAACTTCACGCCGGCCTTGCCGAGCGCATCCATGGAGTTCTTCCGCGCGACGGGGATCTGGGCGAAGCTTTCGCCCTGGGTCTTCTCGCTGGCTTCCTCGAACTTCGTCTGCATGTCCTTGGGCAGCGCCTGGAACCAGCCGTAGTTGGCGGCGAACATCTGCGCATCGGGGACGGAGTCGACCAGGGTAATCGATTCCAGGATGTCGATGAACCCGAACGTGTAGAGCGCGCCCACGGCTGGATCGAGCGCGTCGGCCACGCCCTGCTTCAACGCCGAAGGCGTCTCGCCCCATGCCACGACCGTCGGGTTCGCGCCGGTCAGGCGGTAGAACTGCTGCAGCAGGCGCGACGACGGCACCCGCATCTTCAGGCCACGCATGTCGTCGGGCGTCTTGATGATCTTGCCGAGGCCCTTGCGCGCCGCCACCGTGCGCGGATCGACCGTGAAGTAGAACATGGGCTTGTAGCCCTTGACGGTCACCTTGGGCGTGATCTCGCCGTTCCACACCGCGGAGGTGACGAGGTTGGCGAAGCGCTGGTTCTCGCCGCACCAGAACGGAACGTTGATCACGTCCACGATCGGGGCGAACGGCGAGAAGTTCGACAGCGAAACCGACCCGCCCTGGACGGTGCCGGCCTGCACCTTTTGTGCAAGCGCGCTGCCGACACCGAGCTGGCCCGACGGGAAAAGCTTCACGTAGACGGCGTTGCCGGACAACGTCTCGAGGTTGTCCTTGAACTGCGTCTGCATGATGGGATAGGTCTTGTAGTCGTCAGGCTTGTACTCGGTGGCAAAGATCATCACGTGCTTCGCCGCCTTCTCCTTCGCCTCCTCGTTGTCCGCCGCATGGGCGAGATCCGCCTCCGACCACAGGTAGCCGCCTCCCACTGCAAGCACGGCCGTGGTGAAGCCATAGCGACCCACGACCTCCAGAAAACGCCGGCGCTCCGGCACGACGCGGGCGCCGCGGTCCTTCGTACGGTCATTCATCGGGGTTCCTCCTCAGGAGCTTTCGATTTGTGGTTTATGGATGAGGGCGTCCTCGCCTCCAGCACGAGCAGGCCGGCGACGAAGAACACCATGCACAGCAGGACCAGCACGAATTCGCCGACGTCGCCAAAGCTCGCGACATCGACACCGAACTTGATGCGGGCAATGCGCAGGGCCATATTGGCCAGAAAAGCCGCCAGCAGCAAGCCCGAGACCGAGAAGGGCACGGTGCAGCGCATCATGGTTTCATGGCCGCCACTTCAGTGCCACGCCTGGGCAGCCCCGGGACGGAGCAGGATCTTCGCTGCGCCGCTCGCCCCACGGTCGAGATCCACGAACGCGTCGGCGCCCTCGGCAAGCGGCCGCTCCTCGACCCAATCGAGCGCGCCGTAGACGCCGGCCGCCAGCGCGGCGACGGTCGCCTTCAGGTCGGCCATGGCGTAGGTGTAGGTCCCGATCAAGGTGATCTCCGCGAGGGTCAGCTTTCTCATGTCGATCTCGCTCGACCAGTCCTGCAGACCGATGTGCACCACGACGCCGCCGGGTCTCACGGCAGCCAGCGCGGCGGTACGCGTCTTGTTGCCGCCGACTGCGTCGATCACGAGGTCGACGGCACTCTCCCCGGGACCGCCGCCGGCCGCCGGGTCGAAGACCGCGAGATCCCCGGCCTTCTCCGCCGAGGCACGCCGGCGCGGATTGGTCTCGGCAACCATGACGTGGCGGCAACCGTACGCCCGCATCAGCAGCGCCGTGAGCAAACCCACCGCACCGCCGCCGATGACCAGGGCGGAGACCTCGGGGAGGGGCCGCGCCAGCGTGCGCATGGCAAGGTTGAGCGCATGCAAGCCGGTGGCCGCTGGTTCGGTCAGCGCCGCGGCACGCGCCTGCATGTCGGCCGGCAGCTCGATCACGCTGCCGGCCGGGATGGCCAGGCGCTGCGCGAATCCTCCCGGCCGGGTCATACCGATCATCGTGCGATTGACGCACAGGTTGTCGCGACCGGTGATGCAGTAGGCGCAGTGGCCGCAGGTGATGAGCGGATTGACGGTGACCCGGCGCCCGGTGCCATGGCCCGCAACCACCGTGCCGGCGAGCTCGTGGCCGAGGATGAGGGGCGGATTCCTGCGGGGATCATGGCCGTGCCACGCATGCATGTCGGAACCGCAGATGCCGACGGCGTCCACCTCGATGACGACTTCCCCCGCCGCGGCCACCGGATCCGGCTCGTCCCGGTACACCATGGTGTTCGGCGCGGTGTAGACCAATGCCTTCATCGGGACTCCTTCGTGCTCGGTTGCAGGGGCGCTGGCGCGACTCGCGGCGCGGCCCTGGTGACTCTATGGTGCGGTTGCAAACTCGACATCGCGAGGAAAGACAAGTAAGAAACGGATCACCCGGCAATGAATCACACCGCAAACGATTCACACTGCAATGAATCACACTGCAATGAATCGCATTGCAATGAATCACCCGGCGCTGAAACCACCGTCGACGAACAGGACCTGGCCGGTGACGTAATCGCTCGCGGGGCTCGCCAGGAACACCGTCGCACCGCGCAGGTCGTGGAGCTCGCCGTTCCTGCCGATCATCGTACGCGCCGCCATGGCCTGTGCGCGCGCCGGGTCGCGAAACACCGGTGCGGTGAGCTCGGTCGAAAAAAATCCGGGTGCGATGGCGTTGCAGTTCACCCCGTGCCGCGACCACGCTTCAGCCAGTGCCCGGGTGAGCTGGGCGACCCCGCCTTTCGATGCCCCGTACGGCGCGCTGTCGGCGAACGCGCGGACCGACTGCAGCGAAGCCACGTTGATGATGCGTCCCCATTGGCGTGCAACCATCGCCGCGGACAGGTGCTGGGCGAGACGGAACGGCACCGAGAGGTTGATCTCGAGGGTGCGGTCCCAATCCTCGGCGCCCACGGCCGCGACGGGCTGGCGCAGATTGATGCCCGCCGCATTGACGAGAATGTCCGGGGCGCCCAGCGTGGCCGCAACCCGCGGCGCGAGCGCGGCGAGCGCCGCACGGTCGAGGAGATCGCAGGTCAGGACCACGCTCGTGCCGCCCGCCCCGGCGATCGCGGCTTGCACGGTTTCGAGTTCGGCCGCCCGGCGTGCGACCAACGCGACGGCTGCGCCCGCCTCCGCCAGCACGCCCGCCATGGCGCGCCCGATGCCCGAGCTCGCGCCCGTGACGAGCGCGACCCGACCATGCAGGGAAAAGAGCTCGGCGAGCGGGATCATCGCGGCAGCCCCTCTCGCCGGCTCATCCCGGGACGCAACGGGTATTCAAGGCGTACGCGCGCTGAGGTGGACGCGGCGAGCGCGGATCCGGCCTGCGCCTGGCACGAGCGGTCTTTCGCAGTGATAAATTGCGCCGGCGGGACACGCGCGCGCGACCCACGGGGCATGGATCGGTGCTTCGCAAATCCGTCGTGCGCCGTCTCGAAACGGCTGGTGATCATGGCGCCAACCTTTCGATTGCCGGTCCTGGGGCACGCTACCTGCGCCCCGCCCGAGTGTCAATTTGACAGCCTGCGGTGCCACACGGCGCCGCCCGCGGGTGTACGATTGACGGCTTGCCCGCGCCCGACGGGCCCACTGTTCGGGCGCATTTCACTTTTGCCGGAGCACGCCATGGGACACGCCGAACCCTCCCTCCAGGAACAACCCGCCGCGACGTCGTTGTCGCTCGATGCTCTGTGGATGCCTTTCACGCCGAACCGCGAATTCAAGGACGATCCGAAGATGGTCGTGCGGGCGGAAGGCATGTACCTCTGGAACGACCATGGCGATCGGCTGATCGACGCTTCTTCGGGTCTTTTCTGTGTCAACGCCGGGCACGGCCGACGCGAGATCGCCGAGGCAGTGGGCGCGCAGTTGCGCAAGCTCGATTTCATCGCCCCGTTCACCCGCGGCCATCCGGGCCAGTTCGAACTCGCGACCCGAATTGCCGAGCTGACCCCTGGTGATCTCGACCACGTCTTTTTCGTGAACTCCGGATCCGAGGCAGTGGATACCGCGATGAAGCTGGCGCTCGCCTATCACCAGGCGCGGGGCCAGGCCGGGCGCACCATGTTCATCTCCAGGGAGCGGGCGTATCACGGCGTCAACTTCGGGGGCGTGGCGCTTTCCGGCATCGCCAACAACCGCCGCAAGTTCGGCAGCGGCGTGGCGGGCGTGGCGCACATGCGCCATACCCACCTCCAGGAAAACCTGCGCACCCCCGGTCAGGGCGAGCACGGCGCGGACCTCGCCGAGGACCTCACCCGCCTCGTGAACCTGTACGGTGCGGAGAACATCGCCGCCTGCTTCGTCGAGCCGATCGCCGGATCGACCGGCTGCCTGGTGCCGCCCAAGGGCTATCTGGATCGGCTGCGCAAGATCTGCGACGCGCACGGCATCCTGCTCGTGTTCGACGAAGTCATCACCGGCTTCGGGCGGACCGGCAAGGCCTTCGGCGCGCAGAGCTTCGACGTCGTGCCGGACATGATGACCATGGCCAAGGGCATCACCAACGGGGCCCAGCCGATGGGCGCGATCGCGGTCAACGGTCGGGTTCACGACGCGATCATGACGGCGGCCGCGGACGGTGCCATCGAATTCTTCCATGGCTACACGTATTCCGGCCACCCGGCGGCCTGTGCGGCCGGCCTCGCCACGCTGGACATCTACCGTCGTGAAGGCCTGTTCGAACGTGCCCGCGAGCTGTCGCCGTACTTCCTGGATGTGCTCTTCTCCCTTGGCGACCTGCCCGGGGTGACCGACATCCGCGGCTACGGCCTGTTCGGCGCGATCGACCTCGCCGTCGACGGCACGCCCGGGAAGCGCGGCTATGAATTCCAGAAAAAGCTCTTCGACAATGGCCTGCACCTCAAGACCACCGGGGACTCGGCTCTGCTGGCGCCGCCGCTCATCGCCGGCAAGGAGCACATCGACAACATCGCGGACATCTTGCGCAAGACGCTCGCGACGCTCTAGCATCATCGTCGGGTCGGGTTCGGCCCAACACACAAGGGAGATGACAATGCAGCGCTGGGTCGCAGGTGTTTTGTTGGCAATCGTCGCGAGTTTCGGCATGGCACCCGCCTGGGCGCAGAAGGAAGTCACCATCGCGTACCAGGACATGGTGGTGCCGTATCGCATCGCGCAGGAGGCGAAGGAACTGGAAAAGGCGACCGGCTACAAGATCAGCTGGAAGCAGTTCGGCGGCGGCGGGGAAGTCATCAAGGCGATGGCGTCCGGCGCGGTGCAGATCGGCGAGGTCGGCTCGGCGGGGATCGCCGCCGCGGTATCGCGCGGCGAGCCGCTTGAACTCTTCTGGATCCTGGACGACATCGGCGACGCCGAGGCGCTGGTGGCCAAGAACGGGTCGGGCATCAACAGCATCGCCGATCTCAAGGGCAAGAAGATCGCGATGCCTTTCAACTCGACCACCCACTTCCACACCATGGTGGCGCTCGAGCAGGCCAAGATCAATCCGGCCGACGTCCAGATCCTGAACATGCGCCCGCCGGAAGTGCGCGCGGCGTGGCAGCGCGGGGATATTCAGGCAACCTACATCTGGGACCCGGTGCTGGCGGAGGTGAAGAAGGACGGCAAGGTGATCCTGACGTCGGGCAAGCTTTCGGCGGAGACCGGCAAGGCCACGTTCGACGGCTACGTGGTCAACAAGAACTGGGCAAAGGATCATCGCGACTTCATGGTCGCGTTCGTCAAGGTGCTCGCCAGGGCCGACGAGAACTACCGCACCAACAAGGCAAAGTGGACGCCCGGTTCCTCGGAGGTGAAGGCCGTGGCGAAGTGGTCGGGCGCGAAACCGGAGGACGTGCCGAACAGCATCAGCCTCTACCGCTTCCCGACCCTCGCCGAGCAAAACTCGAAGTGGCTGGGCGGAGGCAAGAACAGCGTGGCCGCGAAGGCCCTCGCCGCCACCGCGGAATTCCAGCAGTCGCAGAAACAGATCGAGAAGATGCTCCCCGACTATGGAGTCGCGGTGAATCCCGCCTACGTCCAGGCAGCCGCCAAATAGCGATGGTCCCGGAGGGCGCGGCCCCCAGCGGGCCCGCCCCGGCGCGGCCGGCGGCCGCGCGCATCGGCGGCCTGGACCCATGAGCAAGCTCGAAGTCCGCAATCTCAGCGTGAACTACGCAGGTCGCGGCGGCGCCAACGTCCACGCGTTGGCCAACGTTGATCTCGCGCTCGATCCCGGCGACTTCGTCGTGGCCCTCGGGGCCTCCGGTTGTGGCAAGACCACGCTGCTGTCGTGCATCGCCGGTTTCATGCAGGCCTCCGCGGGCGAGATCGTGCTCGACGGCAAGCTGGTCGTCGGCCCGGGCGCCGAGCGCGGGGTGGTGTTCCAGAAGCATGCCCTCATGCCCTGGCTCAACGTGGTCGAGAACGTGGAGTTCGGCCTGCGGATGCGCGGCGTCGCCAGGGCCGAGCGGCGGCGCCTGGCGATCGACAAGTTACGGCTCGTCGGTCTCGAGAAGTTCGGGCAGAGTCCGATCTACCAGATTTCCGGCGGCATGCAACAGCGCGTGGGCCTCGCCCGCGCCCTGGCGAGCGACCCGGAAGTCATGCTCATGGACGAGCCTCTGGGCGCGCTGGATGCGCTGACGCGCGAGCAAATCCAGGAACTGATCCTCGTGCTGTGGTGGGAAACCCGGAAGATGTTCTTTTTCATCACCCACAGCGTCGAGGAGGCACTGTTCCTCGCCACCGAGCTCATCGTGATGACGCCCTCCCCAGGGCGCATTGCCCACCGCTACAAGCTCGATTTCGGGCAGCGGTTCATCGACTGCCGCAATGCCCGGCTGGTGAAGTCGGACCCGGAGTTCATCCGGTTGCGGGAGGAGATCCTCGGACTCATTCACGCGGCACCGGCACGCGAGGCGGCCTGACCCATGGCCAAGGTGCTCGATGCGTCGAACGTGCCTGACTCCACCGCGGGCGGCGCCGCGCCGCCGCCCGCGCGCACCGTATCCGGCTACCGGCTGCCCGGGGAAGGCTCGAGCACGCTGATCAGCGTGGTCACCGTCGTGGGACTCTTCGCGCTGTGGTGGGTGGCGACCCATTACGGCTGGATCCGCGACCTATTTCTGCCCAAGCCCGAGCGCATCTTCACGAGCTTCATCGACGCCTGGCGCGGCGACATCCAGGGAGGCAAACCCCTCGCCGAGCACTTCTGGTGGAGCCTGTATCGCGTGTTCGCGGCATTCCTGCTCGCCTGTGTCACCGCGATCCCCGTGGGCATCGCAATGGGCGTCTCGCGCATCGCCCGAGGGATCTTCGACCCGCCGATCGAGTTCTACCGCCCGCTACCTCCACTCGCCTACCTCCCCCTCATCGTGATCTGGTTCGGGATCGAGGAAACCGCCAAGGTCGTGCTCATCTACCTCGCCTGCTTCGCACCCCTCGCGATGGCCGCGCGCGCCGGGGTGCGCGGGGTGATGATCGAGCAGATCAATGCGGCCTACTCGATGGGCGCCTCGCGCTGGCAGGTCGTCTGGCACGTGATCATTCCGGCCGCCATGCCGGAGATCTTCACCGGCATGCGCATCTCGATCGGCTTCGGCTGGACCACCCTCGTTGCCGCGGAGATGGTCGCGGCCACGGCAGGTCTCGGCCAGATGGTGCTCAACGCGTCGAACTTCCTGCGTACCGACGTCGTCATCATGGGCATCGTGGTGATCGGCATCGTCGCCTACCTGTTCGACCTCCTGATGCGCTACGTCGAGCGCACGGTGGTGCCTTGGAAGGGACGGAGCTGAGGCAGTTGGCAGTTGCCTTGATCGCACGGTCGGTATTGCTATGCGCGACGTGGTTGGTCACAAAGCCTCGCACGCACCGGTCGCGAGCTGGTGTTGCGAGAACTGCCAACTGCCAACTGTCAACTGGCAACTGTCAACTGGCAACTGCCTCCCATCTGCCGCGGTTGACAGTCTCCGGCCCGCTTGCCACCCTGCGCCGATGCTCGTGCGTCCCCACTTCCAACGGCTGGTCGAGCGCGCGCGCATGCGCCCGGTGGTCCGGGCTGCGTTCGTCTATCCAGCTGATCGCGACTGGCTGCAACTTGCGCTATCCGCCGCCTTTGCAGGCTTCTTCGAACCCGTTCTGGTCGGACCCGAGGCGCGCATCCGCGATACCGCCGAACAGGCGGGGCTCGACATTTCCCGCCTCGCCGTCGCCAACACACCCGATTCCACCGGCGAGGCGGCGGCTTGCGCCGTCGAGCTCGCCCGCGCCGGCGCCGTTGCGGCGTTCGTCCGCTGCAGCCTTGCCAACGAAGACCTCCTCGGCCGTGTGGCGGCCGCGGACTCGGGGTTGCGCACCGACCGACGCCTGTCGCACGCCCATTTCGTCGACCTGCCGGCGCTTCCGCATGGATTGCTGCTCGCCGATGCCGTACTGAACATTGCGCCGACCCTGGGGGCCAAGAAGGACGTGGTGCGCAACACCATCGACCTGGCCCACGCAATCGGCGTCGCAGAGCCGCGGGTCGCCGTGCTCTCGGCCGTCGGCACACCCAGCCCCGCATTTGCGTCGAGCCTCGATGCCCAGGTGCTGACCGCGATGGCCACGCATGGCATCTTCGGCGGTGCGGTGGTAGACGGGCCACTCACCGCCGACGTCGCCCTGTCGGTGGACGCGGCCCGCTTGCACGGCGTGGAATCCGAAGTGGCCGGGCGATCGGATGTCCTGATTGCGCCGGCGATGGAATCGGCCGCCCTGCTGCTGCGGATGATGACGACGATCGCCGGTGGATTCGCGGCCGGGATCGTGCTGGGCGCCCGCCTGCCGATCGTCCTGCCCACGCGCTTCGAGAGCATGGAGACGCGAATTGCCGCCTGCGTGCTTGCATCGCTCTACGCCAATCGGGAGAATGCACGGGTCGAGACCGACGCCGCCGCCGCCGCGCTCGCCCGTACGGAAGCGACGCGCGCGGGTCACGCCGCCGCACGCTGACAACGGGGCTGAAGCCCGTAACCGGGTCGGTTGCTGCACGTCGTCGGTCTCGCCACGACCCGCGCCGGCCCATTCCGGCAAGACACGGTTGATCAGATGATCAGCGGCACAATGCACTGCGAGCGACAAGCGTTGAAAGCGGCACGCGAGGCCTATCCGCCTGCCCGGCGCCTGTCTGCAGCAAGGTATCGGTGCCGGAGCGGCTGCATCCATGTCGAGCGTGGCCGCGATGCCTGCGCTGCCCACCTCGCCCGCCGCCGGCTTGCGCTGCCCAGGTGGCGTACCGCTGCGGCTGCCTCCGACCACGCGCCACGCCATCCGGCGCACACGCAACTCGCGTGAGCAGCCCCTGGGCTTCGTTGGCGCTCACCCACAGGTTCTTGCCGTTCCTCGCGTGGCGGGATCGCGTCACGCCGGGCGAGCTTCGCGCCGATCTCGTCGCCGGCCTGCTCTCGGCGCTGCTGGTCCTGCCTCAGGGCGTGGCGTTCGCGACCCTGGCGGGCTTGCCACCGCAATACGGGCTCTACGCCGCGATGCTGCCTGCGATCGTCGCCGCCTTATGGGGGTCGTCGTGGCACCTGGTCGCCGGACCCACCAATGCGACGTCGCTCATGGTGTTCGCGTCGCTGTCGGCGCTGGCGGTACCCTTCAGCGCCGACTATATCCGGCTCGCCCTCACGCTCAACCTGATGCTGGGCCTCACCAAGCTGGCACTCGGCGTATTCCGGCTCGGCGCCCTCACCAACTTCATCTCCCATACCGTGATCGTCGGCTTCACCGCCGGCGCGGGATTCCTGATCATCGCCGCGCAGCTCCGCAACTTTCTCGGGTTGCAGATCCCGGCGTCGCCGGCGTTCCTGCAATCGGTTCTGGATGTCCTTGCGCACCTGGCGGAGGCCAACCCATGGAGCGTGGGCACCGGCATGGCAACGCTGTTCGCCGCCCTCGCCTCGCGCCGCCTGGTTCCCCGCGTCCCCCACCTGCTCGTGGGCCTTCTGGTCGGTAGCGCGGTCGGGGCGTGGCTCAACCACCTCGGGGTTGCCCACCTCGCGACGGTCGGCGCCTTGCCTTCCGCTTTCCCGCGGCTCTCCGTCCCGGACCTCGATCTGCAGACCTGGCGCATCCTGGCCCCGGCGTGCTTTGCGCTCACCATCATCGGCCTCACCGAGGCGATCTCCAGCGCCCGGTCCGTGGCGGTGCGCTCCGGGCAACGCATCGACGCCAACCAGGAATTCATCGGCCAGGGCCTGGCGAACATCGTCGGCGCATTCAGCTCGTCGTACCCCTCCTCGGGTTCCTTCAACCGCACCGGCGCGAACTACCAGGCCGGTGCGCGAACACCCCTGGCGGCCGTTTTTTCCGCGCTGATCCTGGTCGGCGTGCTGCTCTTGGTCGCACCGCTCGCTGCCTACATCCCGAATGCGGCGATGGCCGGGCTGCTGTTCATGGTCGCGGCAGGCATCATCGACCTGCACAGCATGCGACGGATCGTGCGCGCGAGCCCCGGCGAGATGCTGGTCCTCGGACTGACATTCGCCGCAACCCTGGCGGTGCAGCTGGAGTTCGCCATCTTCGTCGGGGTCCTCGCCTCGCTGCTCGTGTACCTGTATCGCACCACGCGCCCGCGGCTCACGCCGGTATGGGTCGGCACCGATCCGCGCGACGGCGGCTTCTCCCCGGTGCGCCTCGCCGACTACCCCTCCGCCGACGTGCTGCTGCTGCGCGTCGACGGGTCGCTGTTTTTCGGCGCAGTGGAGCACGTCCGGGATGCCCTGCACGCCTATCGCACGCTCGGCGCGGCCTATCGTCGCATCGTGCTCATCGGCAGCGGCATGAACTTCATCGACGTCGCGGGCGCGGAGATGCTGGTGCAGGAGGCGCGCCTTGCCGCCGGGCGAGGCGGAGCCCTGTACCTTTGCGCGCTCAAGCCGCCGGTGCGGGAACTCCTCGATCGCGGCGGATTCACCGAGGCATTCGGATCGGCCCACATCTTCGACACGCTGCCCGACGCCCTCGCAGCCATCGCAGCGGTATCCGCTCCCGCCGGGCCGACGGCGTCGGGCTCCCCGTCCGCGAAACCGAAGGACTGATTGCGCGCGGGGGGCGCCCCCGCATTACCGCGACCGCCCGCCACCGCCCGCCACCGCCCGCATCGCCGCATCGCCCGCATCGCCCGCATCGCCGGATCAACCGGACCGACTGCTGCCTACGCCGCGCGAAAGCGCGCGCAGTCCATGAAGTACCGGGTGCTACCGCCTTCGCGCTCGACGATGAGGCCATGGATATCGGTCTCGAAGCCCGGGAAGCGCTCGTTGAAGTCGCGGGCGAATTTGAGGTACTCGACGATGGTGCGGTTGAAGCGCTCGCCGGGAATGAGCAGCGGGATGCCGGGGGGGTACGGGGTCAGCAGCACGCTGGTGACGCGGCCTTCGAGTGCATCGATCTCGACCCGGTCGATTTCCCGGTGCGACATGCACGCAAAGGCGTCGGACGGCTTCATCGCCGGCTGCATGTCCGAGAGGTACATCTCGGTGGTCACGCGCGCCACGTCGTGCGCCTTGTACATGTCGTGGATCTGCTGGCAGAGGTCGCGCAGCCCCACGCGCTCGTACTTGGGCTGGCGCGCGCAGAACTCGGGCAGGATGCGCCAGAGCGGCTGGTTCTTGTCATAGTCGTCCTTGAACTGCTGCAAGGCAGTCACCAGGGTGTTCCAGCGCCCCTTGGTGATGCCGATGGTGAACATGATGAAGAACGAGTAGAGCCCGGTCTTTTCCACGATCACCCCGTGCTCGGCGAGAAAGCGCGTCACGATCGACGCCGGGATGCCGCTTTTGGCGAACCTGCCCGACACGTCGAGTCCCGGCGTGATCACCGTCGCCTTGATCGGATCGAGAATGGTGAAGCCGGGCGCGAGATTGCCGAACCCGTGCCATTTCTCGTTCGCCCGCAGGATCCAGTCCTCGCGCCGGCCGATGCCTTCCGGCGCGAGGCGCTCCGGGCCCCACACCTTGAACCACCAGTCCTTGCCGAACTCCTCGTCGACCTTGCGCATGGCACGGCGAAAGTTCAGCGCCTCCATGATCGATTCCTCGACCAGCGCGGCGCCGCCCGGCGGCTCCATCATCGCCGCCGACACGTCGCACGAGGCGATGATCGCGTACTGCGGCGACGTCGAGGTGTGCATCAGATACGCCTCGTTGAAGATGTGCCGGTCGAGGCGCCGGTTCTCCGACTCCTGCACCAGGATCTGCGAGGCCTGCGAAATCCCGGCCAGCAGCTTGTGGGTGGAGTGGGTGGCGAAGATGAGGGTGTCCTTGGGCCGCGGCCGATCCCGGCCGATGGCGTGCATGTCACGGTAGAAATCGTGGAACGTTGCGTGCGGCAGCCAGGCCTCGTCGAAGTGCAGGGTCTCCACACTGGAGCCCAGGGTCTGCTTCAGCATCTCGACGTTGTAGGCGATGCCGTCGTAGGTGCTTTGGGTGAGGGTGAGGATGCGCGGCTTCTTGTTCTTTGCCGCCCGGGCGAAGGGATTGGCTTCGATGCGCCGCTGGATGCTTTCCGGCGCGAACTCGGATAGCGGAATCGGCCCGATGATGCCGAGGTGATTGCGCGTCGGCGGCAGGAACACCGGGATCGCGCCGGTCATCGTGATGGCGTGCAGGATCGAGACGTGGCAGTTGCGATCGACCACGGCGATGTCGCCGGGCGCGACGTTGGCGTGCCAGACCATCTTGTTCGAGGTCGACGTGCCGTTGGTCACGAAGAAGCAGTGGTCGGCGTTGAAGATACGCGCCGCATTGTTCTCCGCCGCACCGACCGGTCCCGAGTGATCGAGCAGCTGGCCGAGCTCGTCGACCGAATTGCACACGTCGGCGCGCAGCATGTTCTCCCCGAAGAACTGGTGGAACATCTGTCCCACGGGACTCTTCAGGAACGCGACACCGCCCGAGTGGCCCGGGCAATGCCACGAGAACGAGCCGTCCTGCGCGTATTCCACGAGCGCCCGGAAGAACGGCGGGGAGAGGGAGCCGAGGTACGAGCGCGCCTCGCGGATGATGTGGCGCGCCACGAACTCCGGCGTGTCCTCGAACATGTGGATGAAGCCGTGCAGCTCGCGCAGCAGGTCGTTCGGGATGTGCCGCGAGGTGCGAGTCTCGCCGTAGAGGTAGATCGGGATCTCGGCGTTCTTGAACCGGATCTCCTGAACGAAGGCGCGAAGCTGGCGGAGCGCCGCGTTGGTCTCGTCCGGCGTACCGCCTCCGAACTCCTCGTCGTCGATCGACAGGATGAACGCCGATGCGCGGCTCTGCTGCTGGGCGAACTGCGACAGATCGACGTAGCTCGTGACCCCGAGGACTTCCATGCCCTCCTTCTCGATCGCCTGGGCAAGCGCCCTGATGCCGAGACCGGAGGTATTTTCGGAGCGAAAATCCTCGTCGATGATGACGATCGGGAAGCGGAATCTCATCGGAAAACGGTCCTCTGGCGAGCGTGCCGACGGCATGCGGGGCGCAATGCCGCGCGACGAAGGCGCGCATTATGGGACGATTCCCGGCGACTGGCTATGGCGCCGGGACAGGCGGGCGGTGGACGCGCCATGCCGAGCATCGACAGGCGACGCGGCCCGGGGTTCCTTCGCACCGGTGCTACACTGCGCCGGCTCCGTCCGGCATTGCCGCCTTTCCAGCACCTTGCCCACCCCTCAGTCGCTCCCCCCGATGCGCGTCCCGCTGAACGATCTGTCCCGCCTCGACGCCGCGTCGACCCACGCCCTCGAGGCTGCATTTGCGCGCGTGCTCGCAACCGGCAGCCTGGTGCTGGGCCCGGAGGTCGCCGCCTTCGAGCGCGAGTTCGCGGCGTACTGCGGCGTGGCGCACGGCGTGGGCGTGGCGAGTGGCTCGGATGCGCTGGAGCTGGCACTCCGCGCAGCGGGCGTCGGTCCGGGCGACGAGGTCGTCGCCGCCGCGAACGCGGCGATGTACGGCACCCTCGCCGTACTGGCCTGCGGCGCCACGCCGGTGTACGCCGACGTCGACCCGGCCACCCTCACCATGGCACCGACGGCACTGCGCGGCGCGCTTTCGAGCCGCACCCGGGCGGTGCTCGTAACCCATCTCTATGGCCGGCTGGCCGACATGGCGGGCATCCGGACGGCGCTCGGCGATCGCGGCGTGATGCTGATCGAAGACTGCGCCCAGGCACATGGGGCTCGTTCCGGCGGCACGCGTGCCGGAGCCTTCGGCGACCTCGGCTGTTTCAGCTTCTATCCGACCAAGAATCTCGGGGCCCTGGGCGATGGCGGCGCCGTGGTGACCGATAGCCCGGCGCTTGCCGGCCGGGTCCGCGCCCTCCGACAGTACGGCTGGGATCGCAAGTATCACGTCGCCGCGTCGGGGGGTCGGAACAGCCGGCTCGACGAAGTGCAGGCTGCCTGGCTGCGCCTTCGGCTTCCCGGGCTCGACGCCGGCAATGCCCGGCGCCGGGCGATCGTCGCCGCCTACGCGACCGGCATCCGCCATCCGGCCATCACGGTGCTGCCGGCGGCCGACGAGGGATTCGTAGGCCATCTCGCCGTCGTCCGCACGCCCGTGCGGGACGCCCTGCGAGTGCACCTCGAGCGTTGGGGCGTCGGCCACGACGTGCACTATCCGGTCCCGGATCATTGGCAACCCGTGTCGCGGGGGAGGCCGCAACCATCGTTGCCGGTCACCGAGCGTGCATGCGCGGAAGTGCTCTCGCTGCCCTGCTTCCCCACGCTGGCCACGACCGAGGTCGACGACGTGATCGACGCGTGCAACGCCTTCGCCGCGTGAAATATTCGCTGGTCATCCCCGTCTACCGCAACGAGGGCTCGATCCCCGAGCTCATCGCCACGGTGCAGCGCCTCGATGCCGCCCTCGCACACGGGCTAGAGGTGGTGTTCGTCGTCGACGGCAGCCCGGACCGCTGCGCCGAGCTCCTCGCGGACGCCCTGCCGGGGAGCGGGCTCGCGGCGCAACTCGTGTTGCTCTCGCGCAACTTCGGCTCGTTCGCAGCGATCCGCGCCGGCTTCGCGGCCGCGCGCGGGCGCTACCTCGCCGTGATGGCGGCAGACCTGCAGGAGCCCGAGTCGCTGATTCTCGATTTCTTTCGCAGTCTCGAGAGCGAGCCCATCGACATCGCGCTCGGCGTGCGCACCGGCCGCAGCGATCCATGGGCGAGCCGGGTGGGCTCGGCGGTGTTCTGGGGCCTGTACCGGAGGCTGGTGCAACCGGCAGTGCCGGCCGGCGGCGTCGACGTGTTCGGCTGCAACGCGGCGGTGCGCGAGGAGATCCTCAAGCTCGAGGAATCGAACTCGTCGCTGGTGGGGCAACTCCTCTGGCTGGGGTTCCGGAGGAAGCATGTCGGCTACCAGCGGCTGCCGCGGCGGCACGGCAGGAGTGCGTGGACACTGCGGCGCAAGCTCAAGTATCTCGTCGACAGCCTCTACGCGTTTTCGGACCTGCCGATCCGGGTGCTGACCTGGGCCGGGATCACCGGCCTGGTTGTCTCGACGCTGCTGGCAATGGTGGTGCTGGCTGCCAGGCTCTCGGGAGCCATCCCCATTCCAGGCTATGCTGCCACCGTGCTGACCATCATCTTTTTTGCCGCTCTCAACGCCTTCGGCCTCGGCATCATCGGTGCCTATACGTGGCGAGCTTACGAGAACACCAAGCGCCGGCCGCAAGCCATCGTGCTCGCGACGCGGACGTACGGCACCGGGGGGCGCTGACGTGGCCGCGTTCCTGCACCCCCAGGCGCTTTGCGAAAGCCCGGATGTCGGCGATGGCACCCGCGTGTGGGCCTTCGCCCATGTGCTGCCGGGCGCGCGGATCGGCCGTGACTGCAACATCTGCGATCACGTATTCATCGAGAACGACGTCGCGGTCGGCGATCGGGTCACGGTGAAGTGCGGGGTCCAGTTGTGGGACGGGATCACCCTCGAGGACGACGTCTTCGTCGGGCCGAATGCCACCTTCACCAACGATCCGTTTCCACGCAGCCGGCAACGCCCGCCGGCGTTCCTCCGCACTACCGTTGCGCATCATGCCTCGATCGGCGCGAACGCCACGATCCTGCCGGGTATCACGATCGGTCCCCATGCGATGGTCGGCGCCGGAGCGGTGGTGATGCGCTCGGTCCCGCCGCATGCGATCGTGGTGGGCAATCCGGCGCGGATCGTCGGCTATGTCGACGCCGGGCCACCCGCGCCGCCGGCCTCGACGCCGGCGCAGGACTTGGTGCCGAGCGCACCTGGCTCCGAGGCGCTCTCCGTGCG
>JBDTWB010000018.1:0-34308 GCA_040006895.1 Casimicrobiaceae bacterium
TGCTCGGCGGGCCCGGGCTCCTGCACTTCGGCCGTGGCCTCAAGATCTACGAAGCCCACGAGCATTGGCTGGTCTGCCCGACCCATGTCCTGTGGCGGTTCGGCCGGGAGCCTTGCGACGAGCGCCACTGCCTGCGCTGCCTCGTGAGCTACCGTCGGCCGCCGCAGCCGTGGCGCTACACCGGGGCGCTCGAGCGCGGCCTCGATCACGTAGACGCGATCGTCGCCAAGAGCGAGTTCAGCCGGGACATGCATCGCCGCTTCGGCTTCGAGCGTGCGATGACGGTCGTGCCGTATTTCCTGCCCGACGTGGCAACGCCGCAACAAGGCCCGAGTCCTTCCGATCGACCGTACTTCCTGTTCGTCGGCCGCCTGGAGCGGATCAAGGGGGTGCAGGACATCCTGCCGGCTTTCGCGGGTGCTACGGGACCGGACCTGCTGATCGTGGGGAGCGGCGCCTACGAGGCGCAATTGCGCGAACTCGCGGCGGACAAGCCGCGGGTGCGCTTCGTCGGCCGCCTGCCGGTGGACGAGACCACCCGTTACTATCGGCACGCGCAGGCGCTGATCGTTCCCTCGCTTTGCTACGAGACATTCGGGATCATCCTGATCGAGGCCTTCCGCTGCGGGACGCCGGTCATCGCGCACCGCATCGGTCCCTTTCCGGAGATCGTGGCGGCCGGCGGCGGCGTGCTGTACGAAGGAGATCGGGAACTGGCCGCCGCGGTGGACGAAATGGCCGCCAACCCCGATCATCGGCACCGCCTGGGCCGCGCGGCGCGCGCGGCTTTCGAAACCACCTGGTGCGAGGACGTCGTGCTGCGTGCCTACCTCGACTTGCTGCACGCCGCCGCCATCCGCAAGGGCAACCACCGCGTCGTCGAAGCTCTGGAAAGGCTTTCATGAGAGTCCTCATCACCGGTGGAGCGGGCTTCATCGGGTCGCATCTCGCCGAGCGGCTGCTCGACGACGGGCACGCGGTCGTGGTGCTGGACAATCTTTCCACCGGGACGCTCGACAACCTCACGTTGGTGCGGGATCGCCCGGACTTCGAATGCGTGATCGGGTCGGTGCGCGACGCATCACTGGTCGACGAACTGGTGCAGGTGTGCGATCTCACCGTTCATCTTGCCGCCGCGGTCGGCGTGCGAGTGATCCTCGAGCGGCCGAGTCTTTCCATCCACACCAATGTGAATGGCACGGAGAACGTCGTGCACGCGACGTCCTCGCGCAACAAGAAGGTGATCATCGCCTCGACGTCCGAGGTATATGGCAAGAGCCGGACCATGCCGTTTGCCGAGGACGACGATCTCGTGCTGGGGTCGACGGCCAACCTGCGCTGGTCCTATGCCTGCGCGAAGGCGCTCGACGAGTGCCTGGCGCTGGCGTATGCGCAGGAGGGCAAGCTGGCTGCCATCGTCGTCAGGCTGTTCAACACCACCGGGCCGAGGCAGACCGGGCACTATGGCATGGTGCTGCCCAGTTTCATTGCCCAGGCCTTGCGGGGGGCGCCGATCACCGTCTATGGCACCGGCTCCCAGTCGCGCTGCTTTGCCCATGTCGCCGACGTCGTCGAATCGATCGTGCGCCTGATGAACACGCCGGCGGCGTACGGCGAGATCTTCAACATCGGCAACGACGAGGAGATCACCATCGAGGACCTTGCGCTCAAGGTGAAGGAGGCGACCGGTAGCAGTTCCCCCGTCCACAAGCATCCCTATAGCGAGGTGTACGGCGCCGGGTTCGAGGACATGGCCCGCAGGGTTCCGGACGTGCGCAAGCTGGAGCGCTGCATCGGCTATCGTCCCCGGACGCCCCTCGACCGGATCATCGCCGACATCGTCGCGGCTCAGCGCGCGGCGTTGCCATCGGGCTGACGCTCCGGACCGGCACGGGGAGCCTTGATCGCCCGTACGCCGATGATCAGTTCGAAGTTCGGATCGTGGAAATCGAGCTCGAGGAGATCGAGTTCCCGGGAAGCGAGCCCGTGGAGCGACGCAACGCTCGCGAGCACGTTGCCGTACGTCCGAATCGTCACCCCATCGTCGCCGAAGTGCGCGCGGAACAGCCGGCGCGATGATTGCGAGGTGAAATGCCAGTACTCGCCCCAGTCATCCACGCCTTCGCGGCGCGCCACGCGCGAGATGCCATGCGAGGTAGCAAGCACGACGCCGCCGGGCTTCAGGATGCGAAACAGCGTGGCGATCGCCGCCGGCACGTCGTAGATCATCTGCAGGGTCTGCGTTATGATGATGCAGTCGAACGTGTCGTCCGGTATGCCCGGGGCGTCCGTCAGGTCGGCCACGAACGTTGCCTGGGGATTGCCTGCCACGTAGTGCAGGACATCGGCTTGCGTCACGCGGTCGCCGCCGAATTTCATCGTATAGGCCGGGTCGCCCATCTCCAGTGTCCTGCCGCGGACGTCACCCGCATGCTCGCCGAGGAACCGCTCGATATAGTGTCGCTCGACCGAGACGAGATCGCGGTCCTTGCCGAAGATCGGGCTGATCGGGGAGAGCCTGCGCAGGGTGCCGAATTCGACGCTGCCCACCTTTACCGCCTGCAATCCGAATCGGCGCTGTTGCGCGCGCGCCCACAGCCGGACGTCGAGGGGTAACGCCGTCGTGGCTATCGTACGCAGGTGGTCGCGCAGCTTCGACAGGGCAGGCACGTGGTCACATCCTCGGAGCTACGGGAGCGGGCAAGGTCATCGTCCGACGCACAGACGCGACCACCGCGAAGCGCGTCGATACAGCGACCCACCCGGCCGACGCGCGCCGGCGGCGACGCGCGGACCCGGATCGTCGACACGGCTCGGGGACACTATGTCACCTCCGATTTGCCGTCAAGCACGGGGGCCTGCAGGCGCGGCCGCGATGACGACCGGTCGCCGCTGGCGAGCTCGTCTTCTTGCATTTCCTGGAGCACACGCTCGGCCACGTCCTGGTGGCGACCGTGGCTGCCCCACTCTACGTCTGGCCCGTATGCACCGGCTCGGACCGTGCCGCATGGTGACGTTATTGCTATGATCCATCCCGTTGCGAAACCCTCGCACGGCAGTCCGCGGCAAGTACCTGTGGAGGAGAGGCGTGATGAAGGTCGGCCACAATATCGAGACGGACAACGCCCTCTGGACCTTCGGCGGCGAGGTGCCCGACAACTTCGTGACGCACATCCGGCAGTCGGTGCCGCTGTATGAGGAGGGCCACGAGCTCGTCTGCCAGCTCTCGGACTTCTTCGTGTCCAACACGAGCACCGTGTACGAGATCGGTGTTTCGACCGGCGAGCTACTGCGCAAACTCGCGGTGCACAACGCCCACAAGCCGGAGGCGCGCTGGATCGGCATCGACGTCGAGCCGGCGATGATCGCCAAGGCGCGCGCGCATTGCGCCGACACGGGCGGCATCGCCATCGAGCAGGAAGACGCGCGTGTCTACGCCTTCGGTAACGCCGACCTCGTCGTGGCCTACTACACCATGCAGTTCATTCCGCCCCGCGACCGGCAGCGGCTGTTCGACCGCATCTACGCGGCGCTCAACTGGGGCGGGGCGTTCATCATGTTCGAGAAGGTGCGCGCGCCCGATGCGCGTTTCCAGGACATCATGGTGACCTTGTACAACGAATTCAAGTTGCGCCAGGGATTCTCGCCCGACGAGATCGTCACCAAGACCCGCAGCCTGAAGGGGGTGCTCGAGCCGTTTTCGACGGAAGGCAACCTCGGCCTGCTGCGCCGCTCCGGCTTCGTCGACATCACCACCATCCTCAAGTACGTGTGCTTCGAGGGTTTCCTGGCGATCAAGTGAGGCTGCGCCCGGCTGCCGTTGCAGTCGTCCTGCACGGGTTCCGCGGATAATGACCGCCGACGTGCGTGCCGGCGCGGTGCAGGCGCCCGCCGTCCCCGGTGTGGCCGAATGGGGATGGCGGAGGGCACTGCTCGCCGCGCTCCTGGCGCTGGCGGCCGGCGGTGGCGTGGTGGTGACGGCGGCGGTGGCGCTGCATGCCGGTGCCGACTGGTTCACCGCGTCCGAAGCGATCGAGGTCCCGAGCAGTCGTCTCGAGCTGGTGCGCGGGCAGGGCCATCGCGCCGGAACCGCCCTGGTGATCGAATCGACACCCGATGGTCCCGCGGTTGCGGTCGGAGCCGTGCCTCCCTTTGCAGCGGAGAACTATCCGCGGGTCGAGTGGCAGCTTGCTGCGCCGCGCGCCCCGGAAGAGCTCGTGTTCATCTGGCGGACCCGCGAGCGGCCGGGCCGCACCTTTACCCATCCCCTGAACTGGACCGCCGGCGGCCCCGCCCCGCTCACCATCGCCGCCGACGAGAACTGGCGGGGCACCATCGTGGGCATGGGCCTCGCCATGCGCGGCCCGCTGCCCGGGCCCGTCGCGATCGCGTCCGTGCGCCTGCCTTCGGGGGCCGCAGGTGCCACGCTCCGGGCACTCGTTACGCAGTGGGGGGCCGTCTTTCCGCTGCGTGGCTACGCAGTGGCATTTCCGTTCGACCGCGAGCGCACGCACCTGGTCCCGATCGTGCCGGTGCTCGCCGGGGCTTTGGCGCTCGGCGCCGGGGGATTGGTGACGATCGCCCGCCGCCGCGGCCGCCCGATGGACGCGCGCGTGTGGTGGCTGTTGTTCGCGATCGCCTGGCTCATGCTCGACGCGCGCTGGCATGTGAACCTCGCGCGCGCGGTGGCGGATACGCACACCCGCTACGCGGGCAAGACGATGGAGGAGAAGTGGCTCGCCGCGGACGACGCCGCGCTCTATCGACTCGCGCGCGAGGTTGTCCCGCTGCTGCCTGCCCGTACCGCGCGCATCCTGGTACTCGCCGACAATCCCATCCTCGCCGTGCGCCTCGGTCACTTCCTCTACCCGCAAAACGTCTACAGCCCGCTCAAGCCGCCCAGGGCGCGCAACGATCCGCACCGGGGCGCGCCCGATCACGACAGCCTGCGGGCGGGGGATTACGTGCTGCTGTTCTTCTATGGGCGGTTGCGCTACGACCCTGCAACCTCGAACCTGCTATGGGCAGACGGTCATGCGCGGCACGTGACCCCGTTGCTGGCGCGTCCCGGTACCCTGTTCGCCCGGGTCGACTGATGGCCGCGGCACTATTCGGGCCGTTGCGAGCGTGGTGATGACGGACGGGCTCATGGTCGTCGGGAGCATCGCCCTGCCGTGGGCCGCCGGCATGCTCTGGGTGCTCGCACTTTCGGGTCCGGTGCGGTTTGGCCTGCCACTCGCCGCGGGTTACGGCTTCTTCCTCGGACTCCTGGCAACGACGCTGGTGTTGCGCGGGCTCGCTGCAATCGGTCTCGATTGGAGTCTCATGCCGGCGCTCTCGGTGCTCGCGGGGCTGGCCGGGACGGGCGGGTGGATGGCGTGGCGCCGCGGCGCGTGGCCACCGGACGTGCGCGGCGCGGTGGCGTCATCGGGCGCATACCGCGTCGCCTTCTGGCTCCTCCTGGGGCTTGGCGCCGTGCGACTCGCCATGCTGGGCTACGAGGCCATGGTGCTCCCGCTGGTACCCCTCGACACGTGGTCGCAGTGGGCGAGCAAGTCGCGGGTCTGGTACGAATATCGGAGTCTCGTGCCCTTCATCGAGCCGGGCGCGTGGCTGCAGCGCCCCGGGGTTCTCCATTTCACCGACAGCCATCCGAGCTATCCGGCGACCCTCCCGCTCGTCCAGGTCTGGAGCGCGCTATGGCTCGGCCGGTGGAACGAGTCCCTCGTCAACGGTGCGTGGCCGGCCGGGTACGTCGCCCTCGGGCTGGGCTTCTATGCCCAGGTGCGCCGGCTCGACCTCGCGCCGTTGCCGGCGCTGTTCTGTACGTATGCACTGCTGTCGCTGCCGTTCCTCACCATCTACGTCGCCCTGGCGGGTCTCGCCGATTTCTTCATCGCGAGTGCCTTCGGCCTCGCGGCCGCGTCCCTCTGGCTGTGGACGATCTCGCGGCGGCGCGACGATCTCGTGCTGGCCGTTGCCATGGCCGTGCTGTGCGCGAGCCTGAAACGCGAGGGACTCCTGTGGGATGCGACCCTCGTGCTCAGCGTACTGATGGCCCGGGATCGCCGGCTCGGGATCGGTGCGCTCGGCATCGGATTCGCCGTCGTGCTGGGCTATCTGGTTTTCGGGCCGAGCGAGCTCGCCGTCGCCGATTACTTCATCTACACCCGGGCACGCAACGTGATGCCCTATGTCCTCGAGCACTTCCTGGTGATGGATAACTGGCACTTCCTGTGGTACGCCGCGGTCGGGGTCGTCGCGTGGCACTGGCGCCTCGCACTGCGGCCGCGCGTCGCGCCCGCGAGCATCGCCATGCTGGCGGCGGTACTGCTGATCGCGGGGCTGTACACCTTCACCAGCCTGGGCATCGGCGTGATGGAGGAGAGCGTGACCAATCGCCTGCCGTTCGAGATGGTGCCGGCGCTCGCATTCTTCCTCGCGCTGCTGCTCGCGCCGGAGCGCCCGGCGGCGGCGTCGTAGGATTGGAAATCGGCGATGGTCGGTCGTCAGCGGCCGCCATCTCGTCCGCGCCAGCGCGCGATCTTGTGCTCCACCCAACACGCGGCGAACGCAGCCGCGCTGTAGAGGTAGTAGAGCTGATGGAAGGCGAGCGCGGCGAGCGCGAAGGCGGTGCTGTGCGCGCGCCGGAAGAGGCCGAATAGCGGTGCGCTCGCCGCGATCGCCAGGGCACCCGGCAGCAGCGGCAGCCAGAATGGCACGAGGCGCACGACCGCGAGTACGATGCTCGCCGCGAGGAGTATCGCGAGCGCCGCCTTGCACCGCTCCGTTGTACCCACGTTGAGCGCGTCCGGCAGTGCGCCGCGGTCCAGGATGAGCCGCGACCATGGCAGCGCGCGTCGCACGACGTCGGTGTGCAGCAGGTTGGCGAAGCGCCACACCTTGAGGTGCGTGCCCTGCAGCGCCGGGTCGAGGCGGATGCGGTGGCCGCGCTCGCGCAGGCGATAGCCAAGCTCGATGTCCTCGATCGACGGAAAGGGATAGCGGGCGGCATCGAAGCCGCCCGCGGCGAGGAACGCTGCCTTGCGCACCGCGCCGCACCCGGCCCAGAACGTATCGGCGGCGCCACCGGCACGATGATGGTAATAATGGTGGACGAGATTCTTGTACTGGGAGAGGAAATTCGAACCCGCGGGTCGATCGTCGTAGCAGCCGAACACCGCGGCCGTGTCGCGGTCATGCAGCGAGCCGGCAAGGATGCGCGCCGCATCGTCGTGCACCACGACATCGGCATCGACGAACCACAGGACGTTGCCGCGGGCAAGCGGCGCCGCGACGTTGCGCGCGCCGCCGGGGCCGAGGCGTCCGCCGGACGGAAGCACCCGTGCGCCATGAGTCGTCGCCCGCCCGACGCTGTCGTCGGTCGAGCCGTCGTCGACCACGATGATCTCGACGACCTCGCCGCGCGCGTGCATGAGGGCCAGCGGCGGCAAGCTCCGGTCGAGCATGTCAGCGCCGTTCCACACCGGCATGATCACGCTGATGCTGGTTGCCGAGGCCTCGTCCGCCTCCGCCTCGACTTCGATGGGCGCGGCGGCGGCGCTCACGCCGCCGATGCCGCGCCCGCCCGACGGCGCCATGCAGCGAGGCCGTTGTAGACCGCGACGAACAGCGCACACAAAAGATAAAGCAATGCGAACAGCTCGAGCGCGCCGATCACGCTTCCCAGGGGGGTGACCCGGTAGCCCGGCAGCACCTCGGACAGCAGGCGGGCGTGCACGCTCTCGCCAGCCGTGCCGCGCAACACCAGCAGGTTGGTGGTGATCAGCAGGCCGAAGGCACCGGTGCTGCCGATGGCGAGCCCCAGCGACGGCCCGTGCAGGCGCAGCACCCCCTGCGGGAAATCGCCATCGCCCCGCTCGGCGACCACGAGGGCGTCGAACTCGTGCAGCACGTGCAGCGTATTGAGCCGGTAGATGAGGGCCCCCAGGGCTGCCCCGATCGCCAATCCCCACGCCGCGCCCGCGAGGACGCCGGAGAACGTGCGGTCGTAGCCTGGCAGGAACACCCCGATCAGGGAGACCACGAGCGGACCGTGCCAGTCACCATAGCTCCCCAGGATCGCCAGCGCAGCCAGGGTCGCGCTGGCGATGGTGCCGAGCACCAGCGCCAGGACAATGGTATTGACCCGCAGCGTGGCGCGCAGCACGTCTGCGGCGGATGCGTCGTCGTCACGCTCGTGGCCGATGGGTTGCGGTCGAGTCACGATCCCGCCGTTCAGTCCATTTCGTAGGTGGCGAGGTTGGCCCGCATGCGCACCAGCGCGAGAAAAATCGCGTGCGCCGCATTCCAGATCGAGGCCACGACCACACCCAGTACCGCGCCCACGAGCGCGGCATAGATCGCGCCGATGAAGGAACCCGCGTAGGTCACCGCGAAACCGGGAAACACGGCGGCCAGCTCACCGAGGTGCGGTCCCACCGGGATCCCCGGCGACGCGCCCTTGAAGACCAGGGCGACGGTGAGCAGGAAAAGTGTGGCACCACTGACGATCGCAGTCGCGGCAGCGAAGGCCGCGACGTCGAGTTTCGCGAACGCCCACATTATAATCAGCTCGCGATGATCGGCCGGCCGAGCCTCCATGACCCATGCGCTTCCATTGGTGTGAGCCGGCAGTCTAATCACGCGCGCAGAGTCTGGCAAGGAATCGTCCGGCTGCCCATGTGAGATGCTGCGTGTCGCGCGCCTCGTCGGCGCGGCATGCGATAGACGCCTGCACCACGCGATACTTCAACCCGGACGCGACGAACCCGCGAGCGTTGCACTCATGCCAGCACAGCGTACCGCCGTGATCATCGGAGCAGGGCCGGCGGGCCTCACCGCGGCGCTGGAACTCCTGCGGCGCACCGACGTGCGTCCGATCGTGCTCGAGGGGTCCGACGCGGTCGGCGGCATCTCGCGCACGGTCGAGCATCGCGGCTACCGTATGGATCTTGGCGGCCATCGCTTCTTTTCGAAGTCCGATTGGGTGATGGACTGGTGGCAGGAGATCCTGCCACGCGAGGCGAGCGCCGACGGCGAGCTCATCACCTACCAGACCCATACCCGCGCCCTGCCGGATACGCCGGCGGCCCGGCTCGCGCCGGGCGGCGACAAGGTGATGCTGCTGCGGCCCCGGCTCTCGCGGATCTACTTCCTGCGCCGCTTCTTCGACTATCCGCTGAAGCTCAACCTGCGCACTATCGTCAATCTCGGCCCGGTGCGGTTCGTCCGCATCGGCGTGAGCTACGTGCGTGCCTCGCTGCTGCAGCGCAAACCCGAGCGCAGCCTCGAAGACTTCCTGATCAATCGCTTCGGGTCCGAACTCTACCGGACGTTCTTCAAGTCGTACACCGAGAAGGTCTGGGGCATGCCGTGCAGCGAGATCAGCGCGGAGTGGGGCGCGCAGCGCATCAAGGGTCTGTCGCTTACCAAGGCGCTGCTCCACACCCTTGGCCGCATGTCGCCGCGAAGTGGTCCTCGCCGCGTCACCCAGACGAGCCTGATCGAGCGGTTTCTGTATCCGAAGCTCGGTCCCGGACAGCTCTGGGAGGAGGTCGCGCGATTGGTGCGCGCCGGCGGGGGGGAGGTGCGCTTTGGCCAGCGCGTCGAGCGACTCCGCCTGCACGGCAACAGGGTGGCCGAGGTGCATGTTTGCGACGTTGCGCAGGGCCTCACCAGCGTGGTCGCCGCGGATTTCGTCATCTCGACCATGGCGGTCAAGGATCTTGTCGCCGGCCTCGATCCACCGGCGCCGGCGGACGTGCAGGCCGTGGCCCGGGCGCTGCCGTATCGGGATTTCATCACCGTCGGGTTGCGGGTCGCGCGCATGAAGGCAGGGCGCGAGCGACACGGCACGCGCTATCCCTCCGACAACTGGATCTATGTCCAGGAGCCGGAGGTGCGGCTCGGCCGCCTGCAGATCTTCAACAACTGGAGCCCGGCGCTCGTGCCGGATCCGTCCAAGGTGTGGCTCGGTCTGGAGTATTTCTGTAGCGAGGGCGATGACCTGTGGAGACTCGATGACGACGCGCTGCGCGCGCTCGCCGCCCGCGAGCTCGAGGCCATCGATCTCATCGACGCCGCCGACGTCGAGGATGGCGTGGTGGTGCGCGTGCCCAAGGCGTATCCGGCGTATTTCGGAGCGTACGCCCGGTTCCCGACGGTGCGCGCGTACCTCGATCCGATCGCCAACCTGTTTCTGGTCGGCCGCAACGGCATGCACCGCTACAACAACCAGGACCACTCGATGCTGACCGCCAAGGCGGCGGTGGACTGCATCGCCGCCGGCTCGAGCGACAAGGCTGCCATCTGGGACGTCAACGTCGACGACGAGTACCACGAGCAGCGTGCACCGGGTCGCGCCGCCGCGTAGCGCGAAGCGCGTGCCAAGCGTCGCCGGTGCCAACGGGTGGGGGCGCCCAATCCGACGTCCCGCGAGCGCATCGCCCGGGAGCGTCTTGATCGATGTCGGCAAGGTTTCACTGCAGCGCAACATCGCGCCTTCTGGCTCCCGCAAGTGTTGGAGAGCCCCGCGTCGATCGGCAATCCGGCGGGAACTTGAATGCGCATGGACGGCTCTCCTCGGTAGGCCCACACCGGCGGCCGGGCGTGGGCCGACCGCCCCGCGGCTCGCCGGTTGAACGCGCCGCCGGCTGCGGGTTCCCCGTCATTTCCATCTCGGCGCCGCGTGCCCGATGTTCCGATCGGGCAGCGGCAGCCGTCGCCGACAGAGGATGCTGATGTCCCTGCAGTTGAGCGAGACGCTAAGGGAGTGGCTCTACGATCCGATCACCGGCAAGCTGGTGGCGGTGCTGATCGGACTGGTCGTGATCGTGGTGGTCGTGAAGATCCTGCGCCGCAACGTGGCCCGCATGGTCCACGACAATTCCGCCCGCTACACGGCCCGAAAAGGCATCGATTTCCTCGGCTTCGTCGTTGCGGCCGCGTTGGTGGCGCTGGTGTTCAGCGACCGCCTTGGCGGCTTCACGGTGGCTTTCGGGGTGGCGGGTGCCGGCATCGCCTTCGCGCTGCAGGAAGTCATCGCCAGCGCCGCGGGCTGGGTGGCGGTGATCTTCGGTGGCTTCTACCGGGTTGGCCACCGGGTACAGCTCGGCGGCACCAAGGGCGATGTCATTGACATCGGCGTGCTGCGCACCACGCTGATGGAGGTCGGCAACTGGGTCAACGCCGATCAGTACACCGGCCGCATCGTGCGGGTTGCCAACAGCTTCGTGTTCAAGGAGCCGGTGTACAACTACTCCAGCGACTTTCCGTTCCTGTGGGATGAGATCGTCGTGCCCATCAAGTACGGCAGCGACTACAGGCTCGCGCGCGAGCTGCTCGAGAAGGTGGCCGCGGAGGTGGTCGGGGAATACTGCCGTAGCGCGCAGGAAGCATGGGAGCCCATGACCCGCAAGTACCTCATCGAGCCGGCCAGCGTGGCGCCGATGGTCACGTTGAGCGCCAACGAGAACTGGATCGCATTCAACGTCCGTTACGTGGTCGATTACAAGCTGCGCCGAACCACCAAGGATCGACTCTTCACGCGCATCCTGGAGACCATCGATGCGCACGCGGATGCCGTCGGCATCGCCGCGGCCACGCTCAACATCGAGAAACTGCCCGCCGTCGAGGTGCGGCTGGCGGGGAGGGAAGGCGAGCGGACGGGTCAGGCGGCACAGTGAGCGCTGCCTCGGTGCGTGGGTCAGCTGCTCACATGGGCGGCCACGCTCGCTCGCCCGCCTCGATGGCCCAGCGCCGCGGCGTGCGCGTGGGATCGCGATCGAGCCCGGGCGGCGGCATACGCGATGCCATCATGCGACGGCGCGGTGGGCCGAGAGACGGCGTGGGGTCAGATCGAAACGAGGGTACGACCGGGGGTGCTGCGTTCGGGACGACCGTCGGCGCCGTAGACCGGGGGCCGGCCGCCGGCCTGGAGCAAGGTGGCGAGCGCGGTCTCGCAATGGCGTTGGTGCCGCGCGATCAGCCGGCCATTGAAGGTGTTGACCTGCTGGGCTTCGGCCGCGACGGCCCGCAATGCGGCCCAGTCGTCCTTGACCTGAAGCGCAAGGGCCTTCGGCAGGCTGCCGGTTTCCACCCCTGCGGGCGTCAGCGCGACGCCAAGGCTCACCATGAGCTCGGTGCGTTGCCGCGCCAGCACCTCGAGCCCGCCGATGTGCCGCATCTTGGCGGTGGCCGCGAGGGCGACCGCTTCCGGGTTGGCGGTGCGCAACGCTTCCTGCTCGGCGAGGAGGACCGCCAGCAGGGCACGGTGACCCTCGATCTCGGCCCGGAAGGCGGCGCGCAAGGTCGGCACCGCGGCGACGTCGGTCATCAACCGTCCTTTTTCATCATGGCCAGCGCGGCGGCCAGCATCTTGTCGGCGACGACGTCGGGATTGACCGTCAAGCGGCCTTCGCGAATGGCGTCCTTGATGGCTTCGACCTTGGCGCGGTCGAACTCGGCCCCCTGGGCGCTGGCATCGAGGGCTTGCAGCTGGCTCGAGAGCGCACTGAGATGGATGGTGTCGCCCTTGGCGGTCGGACCCTTGGCGCCTGCCTGAGGGGCTTGCGCAGGGCGGTCGCCTGTCGTGGCCGCGGTGCGGTTGCCTTGATCGAGTCCTGTGACCGACGGATTGATTTTCATGAGTTTCTCCGGACGCCAGCTATGCTGCCGAAGGAACCGAGGGCGTCGCTACCCGGCTCCGCACGGACTCTATCGGCACGTTCCCGGCCGAACTTGAGCCCGCAGTAGCCATCTTCGCCGTAGGACGCTCGTCCAGGCGTGCCAACGTCGTCGGCTGCGCCTTCACCCTCGGGAGGGGGCGCGCGGCTCCGGGCGGCCGCACGCGGGATTGCACTCCCCCAGGCTTGCCCACGGTGTGGGCTGCGCCTTCCCCCTCGGCGAGGGGGCGAGCGGCTCCGGGCGGCCGCACGCCGCTCTGGATCTCGTGACGGATCATCACGGCGCTCACTTGATCTCGACCACCTTGCCGGCGCGCGCCACGCCATGCAGGACCTTGCCGCCGACGGCGATCTGCGTGGACTGTCCGTCGACCGCGGCGGCGAGCGCCTTGCCTTCGGTGGTGATGGCGTAGCCCGCGCCGCCGGCCTGCACCCGCACGAGGTCACCCGCCTGCAGGACGTTCGGGGCGCGCAGCAAATCGCGCCGCAGCGGCTCACCGGCCGCCAGGGCGCGGGTCACCGTGCGACCCTCGAGTGCATCCCCGGCGCCCAGGACGCCCGCCGGATGCGCCGTCAACTCGACGCGGTCGAGGCGCACGTCGTCCGGAAGGACCGATTGTCCGCGTACCAGCGGACGCGCGGCGACGAGCGCGGGCGCAAACACCTTGATCTGGGTGGGCAGGTAGATCGTCCAGTTCGCCCCGTCGGTGCAACGCACCCCAAGCGACGTGCGTCCCCACAGCCGCGCACCGGCAGGTACGAACGGCTCGTAGGCCCGACAGGGGGCGAGTTGCAGGCGCGGATCCGGATCACCCACCGCGATCTCCACTTCCGCGCCGCCGGGCAGGGCGGTGTTTTCGAGGAGCGCCCGCACGCGGTCGGCGATCTCGGACTCGGCCCGCGCAGGTAGCGCAACGATGGCGGTTGTGCAGAGCAGGCTGAGCACGACAAGGCGCAATGACAGCTGTGACATGGTGGTGATTCTCCACTGCGGAGAGGGCCGTCTGCCGGCACCGTGCCGGGCGAGCCTTCCGTACGCTCGCATCCTAGGACGAGCCATGCCAGTCCGACGGTTCGAAATGCGTGGTAATTCCCGCCCTAATCGCCCGATGGCCAGGGCTCCATCGGTCGAATAATCGGCCCCATTGCGCAACGACCGCGGATCCTTGCCGTCCCCATGACCGATCGCCTCGACCAGATGTTCCGGTTCAACACCGAAGCGCTCAAGCTGCGCAGCCAGCGGCAGGAGCTGCTCGCGTCCAACATCGCCAACGCCGATACGCCGCAGTACAAGGCGGTGGACATCGAGTTCGGCCAGGCTCTTGCCGCGGCGGTGTCCGGCAGCGAAACGCCGGGGCGGCCGGCGGCGCCTGCCGTGCTCTACCGCGTCCCATCGCAAAGCTCGCTCGACGGCAACACCGTCGACATGGACGCCGAGCGCGGACACTTCGCCGACAACACCGTGCGCTACGAAGCGGCGCTGCGGGTGCTGAACGCGCAGATCAAGACGATGCTCGCAGCCCTCCAAGGATAACCTCATGTCGCTCTTCAACGTGTTCGACATCGCGAGCTCCGGGCTCGCTGCGCAGTCCCAGCGGCTGAACGTCACCGCCTCCAACATCGCCAACGCCGACAGCGCGGCCGGGCCGGATGGCAAGGCCTACAAGGCGCGGCAGGTCGTCTTCCAGGCGGTGCCGTCGGCCGAGGGCGGCACGTCGAAGGTCCAGGTCACCGGCGTGATCGAGGATCCCACGCCGAGCCGCCAGGTGTTCGATCCCAAGCACCCTCTCGCCGATGCGCAAGGCTACGTGACCATGCCCAACGTGAGCGTGGTCGACGAGATGGTCAACATGCTCTCCGCGTCGCGCTCGTACCAGTCGAACGTCGAGATCATGAATACCGCCAAGAACCTGCTCCTGAAGACTCTCACCCTCGGTCAATAACGGACGATGCCATGACCTCAACTACCTCCATTCCTGCCGTCGCCGGCCCTTCCGCTGCCGCCAGCGCCGCCGCAGCCAACACGGCCGCCGGCGCCGTCGACGCGACGTCCGAGCGGTTCCTGACCTTGCTGGTGACCCAACTGAAGAACCAGGATCCCCTCAATCCACTCGACAACGCCCAGATCACGTCGCAGTTGGCGCAACTGTCGACCGTATCGGGAATCAACCAGCTCAACGGCACGCTGTCGGCGCTCTCCGCGTCGTTCGACGCGAAGCAATACCTCGAGGCCGCCAACCTGGTGGGCCGAACCGTGGTGGCCGACGGCAATGCCCTGACTCTCACCGAGGGCAAGGCATCCGGCGCGTTCGAGCTGCCGGCCGCGGCCGATCATGTGGTCGTCTCGGTCACCGACGCCGCCGGGCAGGCCGTGCGGCAGATCGACCTCGGCGCCGCGAACGCGGGGGTCGTGACGTTCGACTGGGACGGCGCGAGCGATGCCGGCGTCGCCCTCAAGGATGGCAAATACACCCTTTCGGTTACCGCCACCAATGCCGGCAAGCCGGTCGCCGCGACGCCACTCGCTGTCGGGGTCGTGAAGGGTCTCATCCCCGGCGCCGGCGGCGGCACTCTCAACATCGATGGCGTGGGGCCGATCGGGCTCGCCGCCATCCGTCAGATTTCCTAGCACGCTCTCCACCAACCCAGGGGAAACCTCATGAGCTTCCAGCAAGGCCTGTCGGGCCTCAACGCCGCAGCGCAGAACCTCGATGTAATCGGCAACAACGTCGCCAACGCCAACACCGTGGGCTTCAAGCAGGGCGAGGCGATCTTTTCCGATGTCTACGCCAACTCGCTGGCCGCAGGCGGCAGCACCGGAGCCGGCATCGGTGTCTCGGTTGCGGCGATCCAGCAACAGTTCTCGCAGGGAAACATCCGCGCCAGCAGCAATCCGCTGGACGTGGCGATCAATGGCCGCGGATTCTTCCGCCTCGAGAACAACGGCGCGGTGCAGTACTCGCGCAACGGCCAGTTTCACGTCGACAAGGACGGCTACATCATCAACTCCAGCGGTGGCAAGCTGACCGGCTTCGGCACCGACGCGAGCGGCAATCTGCTGATCGGCAACGCGGTTCCCCTCCAGCTGTCGAGCGCGCAACTGCAGGCGACACCGACGACGAGCGCCGACATCGGCATGAATCTCGACGCGCGCGAACCGATCATCAGCACTGCCTTTTCCCTGACCAATCCAACGACCTACAACAAGGCGACCTCGGTCACGGTCTACGACAGCCTCGGGAATCCACACGCGCTTGCGGCCTACTTCACCAAGACCGCCGCCAATACCTGGACCGTCAACGGCGCACTCGACGGTACTTCGATCGGTGCATTGGGCTCGTTGCAGTTCAACAGCAACGGCTCGCTCAATGCCACCGGCTCGAGCCTGCCTTTCGCGATCTCGGCAGCCGTCACCTCCGGCGCCGTGACGCCGTTCGCCTTCACACTCGACTTCCAGACCGCGACCCAGTTCGGCAGCACGTTCTCGGTCGACAGCCTGAAGCAGGACGGCTCCACGTCGGGGCAGTTGTCCGGCTACAGCGTCGACGGCGACGGCACGGTGCTTGGCCGCTATTCCAACGGCGTCGCCCGCACACTGGGGCAGATCCAGCTCGTCAACTTTACCAATCCCGAAGGCTTGCAGCCGCTCGGCAGCAACGGCTTTGCACAGAGCAACGAGTCGGGGCCGCCGGTGCCGGGTACGCCCGGGGCGGGCAACCTCGGCGTGTTGCAGAGCGGGGCGGTCGAGGAGTCGAACGTGGACCTCACGCGGGAGCTCGTGAACATGATCACGGCGCAGCGGGTGTACCAGGCCAACGCGCAGACGATCAAGACCCAGGACCAGGTGCTCAACACGCTGGTCAATCTCAGATGACAGAGGCCATGTGACCGTTGACAGTTGACAGATGGAGGCCGGTCGCCGGCTCGCCGCCGGCGCTTCTTCGACAAACACCTGCATCCGCCACCAGCCACCGTCCGATCCGACACGCAGTCACCGACTCTCGAAGACCCACGCTCGCGACCACTGACCACTGACCACTGACAACGGACCACTGACAACGGACCACTGACAACGGACAACTGAATGGATCGCCTCGTCTACATTTCCATGGCCGGCGCGCAGCAGCTCCTCGAGCAGCAGGCGGTGAGTGCGCACAATCTCGCCAATGCATCGACCACCGGTTTCAAGGCCGACACGACGGCGTTCCGCTTCGCGCCTGTGACCGGCCCGGGCCTGCCGACCCGCGCCTACGCCATCGATAGCACCACCGGAGCCGACCTGACACCGGGGACGGTGCAGACAACCGGCCGCGACCTCGACGTCGCGATCCAGGGCCAGGGTTTTTTCGCCGTGCAGGGGCGCGACGGCACCGAGGCTTACACCCGCGACGGCGGGTTATCGATCAACGCCGACGGCGCGCTCACCACGCGCAGCGGCCTGACGGTGCTCGGCGACGGCGGCCCGATCACCATTCCACCCGACAGCAAGATCGCGATCGCGCACGACGGCACCGTGTCGGTGACAGCCTTCGGCCAGTCGTCGGCCAATGTCACCGTCGTCGGCAAGTTGAAGCTCGTCAACCCGGCGAACAACGAGGTCGGAAAGGGCACCGACGGGCTTTTCCGGATGAAGAGTGGTGCCGCGGCCGATGCGGACCCCGCGGTCCAGGTCGCCGGTGGCTCGCTCGAAGCGTCGAACGTGAACGCGGTGACGGCGATGGTGGAGATGATCAATCTCGCGCGGCAGTTCGAAATGCACATGAAGATGCTGCAGAACGTCGAAGGGAACGAGCAGCGCGCCGCGCAACTCCTGTCGACATCCTCCAGTTGATCACCCCTGATCGCGCCGGCGCACCTTGCTGCACCTGATCGCACGCATGAACCCTGACCGCACGCATGAACCCTGACCGCAGCCATGAATCCTGACCGCCGCACCTCACCCGAATCGAGGACGCAATGATCCGTTCCCTGTGGATTGCCAAGACGGGACTCGACGCCCAGCAGACCCAGCTCGACGTCGTCTCGAACAATCTCGCCAACGTCGGCACCGCCGGCTTCAAGCGCTCGCGCGCAGTGTTCGAGGATCTGCTCTACCAGACCCTGCGCCAGCCAGGCGCGCAATCGTCGCAGCAAACCCAGCTGCCGACAGGACTGCAGCTCGGCACCGGTGTCCGGGCGGTCGCGACCGAGCGCATCTTCACCCAGGGCAACCTGCAGCAGTCGGGCAACTCGCTCGATGTCGCGATCAACGGCCAGGGCTTTTTACAGGTCCAGCTTCCCGACGGCAGCACCGGGTTCAGTCGCGACGGTTCCCTGCACCGGGACGCGCAGGGCCAGCTCGTCACGTCGAGCGGCTATCCCCTGCAGCCGGCAATCACCATTCCGGCGAACGCCCAGACCATCACCATCGGCCGGGATGGCACCGTGAGTGTCGCCCAGGCTGGACAGGCGGCGCCGACCCAGGTGGGCGCGATCCAGCTCGCCAACTTCCTCAATCCCGCGGGCCTGCAGGCACTCGGCGAGAACCTGTATTCCGAGACCGCCGCGTCGGGAGCCCCGACCACCAATGCGCCGGGCGCGAACGGCCTCGGCACCCTGCAGCAGGGCTACATCGAGACCTCCAACGTCAACGTCGTGGAGGAGCTGGTGAACATGATCCAGACCCAGCGCGCCTACGAGATCAACTCCAAGGCTGTGCAGACGTCGGACCAGATGCTGCAGCGCCTGTCGCAGCTGTGAGCGCGTCCCGTCTCATGAACTCCCTATCCCATTGCGTGCCGGCGCGCCGGGGCGCGGGGCTTGCGGCATTGGTCGTCCTCACCTTGCTGGGTGGCTGCTCGACGGCCTTGCGCAAGGTCGAGGTGCACGAGCCGTTTACCGCCCGGCCCGCGCCCACCGTCGTGCCGCCCCTTGCCAATGGCGCGATCTTCCAGACGGCGGCCTACCGGCCGTTGTTCGAGGATCGCCGGGCCCGGGCCGTCGGCGACATCATCACCGTATCGATCAACGAAAAGCTGCAGGCCAGCAAACAGGTGAGCAGCTCCGCCGGCAAGAACGGCAGCGTCGGCTTCGAGATCCCCACCGTCAAGGGACTGCCGCTCAAGGGCCTCAAGGACATGGGGTTCGCGGCCGATTCCAAGAGCGACTTCGCCGGCAAGGGCGATTCGAGCGCCAACAACGTTTTTACTGGCTCGATCACCGTGACCGTGACCGACGTGCTGCCGAACGGCAACCTGGTCGTCTCCGGCGAAAAGCAGCTCGGCATCAACCAGGGCTCGGAATTCATCCGGCTGTCGGGGGTCGTCAATCCGACCACCATCCTCGCGGGCAACGTGGTGTCCTCGACCCAGGTGGCCGACGCCCGCATCGAGTACCGCGGTACCGGTTACATCGACGAGGCCCAGACCATGGGCTGGCTGCAGCGCGTATTCCTGACCGTGCTGCCGTTCTGACGCAGCGCCAACTTCCGGACCTCCGATGACTTCTTCCCTCCTGCATCGTTTTCGCGCCCTTGCCGCCGTCGCGGGGATCGCGTGCGTGCTCGCCTTGGCCGCCCCGGCGGCCGGCGAGCGCATCAAGGATCTCGCCAACGTGCAGGGTGTGCGTACCAATCAGCTCATCGGCTACGGGCTGGTCGTCGGGCTCGACGGCAGCGGCGACCAGACCACGCAGACGCCGTTCACCGTGCAGAGCATCGTGGCGATGCTATCCCAGCTCGGCACCAACCTCCCGCCCGGCACCAATCTGCAGCTCAAGAACGTGGCCGCGGTGATGGTGACGGCGCAACTGCCGTCGTTCGCCGCGCCCGGGCAGACGATCGACATCACCGTGTCTTCGCTCGGCAACGCCAAAAGCCTGCGCGGTGGCACGTTGCTGATCACCCCGCTCAAGGGCCTCGACGGCCAGATCTACGCCATCGCGCAAGGCAATGTCGCGATCGCCGGAGCGGGTGCTTCGGCGGGCGGCAGCAAGACCCAGGTCAATCAGCTCAACGCCGGCCGCATTCCCAACGGCGCAACGGTGGAGCGCGCCGTGCCGACTCTGATAGGGCAGGGCGATTTCATCCACCTCGAGTTGCGTGAAACCGATTTCGGCACCGCGAGGCTGATGGTCGAAGCGATCAACAAATCGTTGGGCGCCCCGGTCGCAACGGCTGCCGACGGCCGGACGATCCGGGTGCAGGCGCCCGTCACCCCCGACGCGCGGGTCGCATTCCTGGCCCAGCTCGAGGAAGTGACCGTGGACCCACCGGCGGCGGCTGCCCGCGTGATCTTCAATGCGCGGACCGGGTCGATCGTGATGAACCAGGCGGTCACCATCGAAGCCTGCGCGATCGCCCACGGCAGTCTCACGGTCACCATCACCAGCGATCCTCAGGTCAGCCAGCCGGCGCCGCTTTCGCAAGGGCAGACGGTGGTGACCGAGAAGGCCACGATCGATATCAAGCAGGAAGGCAATGGCTTCAAGGCCCTGTCGGCGGGCGTCAAGCTAGCCGACGTGGTGCGCACCCTGAACACCCTCGGCGCGAATCCGTCGGACCTGCTCGCGATTCTGCAGGCGATGAAGGCAGCCGGCGCGCTCAAGGCGGAACTCGAGGTCATCTGACATGGGAACGCGCGCCCTGTCGATCGACGCCAGCAGCCAGCTCGCGCTGGACAGCAATTCGCTGGCGAGCCTCAAGGCGCAGGCGCGCCACGCACCCGGCGAGGCCGTGGCGAAGGCGGCCGGACAGTTCGAGGCACTCTTTCTGCAGATGCTCATGAAACAGATGCGCGACGCCCTTCCCCAGGATGGACCACTCGCCTCCGACGCGACCAAGAGCTACACCACGATGTTCGACCAGCAACTCGCGCAGCAGCTCTCCACCCGTGGCATCGGCCTGCGCAAGGTGATCGAGCAGCAGCTGGCGCGGCAAATCGGGGACACGGCGAGCGGGCGGGATTTGGGTTCAACGGCGCCGGCGGGGTCAACGGCGCCGGCGGGCTCAGCGGCCCCGGCGGGCTGGACGGCCCCGGCGGGCTCGGGATCCGCGGGCTCCCCGGGTGCGTCGGCGGGGGCGATCAGCAAGGCCGCGGCATTGCTCAAGGCCGCGCCGGTGCGCACCGCGAACGGCGCAGGCGGGGTTGTCACCACCACCGCCACGAGCGCCGGACCGATCGGCGGCTTGCTGCCGGCCGGCGTCGAAGCCTTCATCGAAAAGATGCGGCCACATGCCGAGGCGGTGGCCCAGGCCGTCGGCATCCCGGTTCACTACCTGCTCGCGCAGGCGGGGCTCGAAACCGGGTGGGGCAAGAGCCTGCCGCGGACCGCGACCGGCGACACCAGCCATAACCTGTTCGGTATCAAGGCCGGCACCCAGTGGAAAGGCGGCGTTGCCGATGCCCCGACCACCGAGGTCGTCGCCGGCCAGGCCGTGCGCACGGTCGAACGCTTCCGGGCCTACGGATCCTTTGGCGAGGCCTTCCAGGATTTCGCCAGCCTGATCAAGGACAGCGCGCGCTATGCCGGAGTGATGACCAAGGTCGGCAACCCGCGCGCTTATGCCGAAGGGCTGCAGCGTGCCGGTTACGCGACCGACCCGCAGTACGGGGCCAAGCTCGCCCGGAGCATCGACCTCGTGGCGCGCCAACTCGGCATCCAGGCCGCGCCGATTCAAGTTGGCGCGCCGGCCGCCGATAAGAGCATGACGGCGACCCAGGCCGCGACCACCGGACGCGATCCAGGCACATGAGCAACATCCTCGGCATCGGCGCGAGCGCTCTAGCGGCTGCCCAGTCGGGCCTGCTGACGACCGGTCACAACATCAGCAATGTGAACACCCCGGGCTTCAGCCGGCAGGAGACCATTCAGGCCACACGTCCGGGGGTCTACACGGGTGCGGGTTACCTCGGTCAGGGTGTCGATGTCGCGTCCGTGCGCCGGATCTACAGCGATTTCCTCGCCAATCGGGTGCTGTCCTCGCAGGCGCAGGCCAGTGCCGCCGGCGTGCGTCAGGACCTTCTCGGCCAGATCGACAACAGCCTCGGCGATGTCACCAGCGGACTTTCGCCGTCCATCGACAGCTTTTTCAGCGGGATCAACGCGGTCGCTGCCAATCCATCGGACCTCGCCGCCCGGCAAGTGGTGCTGTCGTCGGCGCAGGCCCTGGTCAGCCGCTTTCAGCAACTCGATGGCCAGTTAGGCGAGCTCGACAAGACGACCAACGCGCGGATCACCTCCAGTGTCGGCACGATCAACGCGCTAGGGGTACAGATTGCGTCGATCAATCGCCGCATCAGCGATGCCGCGGGTGCGGGCAGCCTCGCGTCGCCGCCCAACGACCTCCTCGACCAGCGCGATCACCTCCTCGCAGAGCTCAACAAGCAGGTGGGTGCAACGGCGGTGCCACAGGAAGATGGCAGCTACAACGTCTTCCTTTCCAACGGCCAGGCGCTGGTCGTTGGCGCGAACCCGCATACCATGACCGTCGTGTCCGATCCGCAGAACCCCGACAACGTGCAGATCGGATTGAGCACCGGGGGCATGCAGCTCGCGTTCAGACCGGGTGACATCACCGGCGGCGAACTCGCGGGGGCGCTCTCGTTTCGCGACGGCGAGCTTGCCGGGGCGCGCAACGAGCTTGGCCGCGTCGCGCTGGCACTGGGCACCGCCATCAATGCCCAGCACCGCCTCGGCCAGGATCTCGCCGGAGCTCTCGGAGGTGACCTGTTCACGGTCCCCGGTCCGCACGTCCAGGCCGCGCTCACCAATACGGGCAGCGCGACGCTCGCAGCGAGCGTCGTCGATGCGACCCAGGTCACCACGAGCGACTACCGCCTGGCGTATGACGGCACCAACTACACCATCACGCGTCTGGACGACGGCACGGCCCAGACCTTTGCCACCTTGCCGCAGACCGTGGATGGCGTGAAGCTCGCGCTGAGCGGCCCCGCCGGGGCCGGTGATTCGTATCTCGTCCGGCCGACGCATTTCGCCGCGCGTGGTTTCGGCGTGGCCATCACCAGCGCCGCTCAGATCGCGGCAGCCGTGCCCATCCGCACCTCCGCCTCGGCTGCGAACCTCGGCACCGGCGCAATTTCCCAGGGAGGCATCGACTCGAGCTATCCGGCTGCGCCCTTTGCCGCGCCCATCACGCTCACGTATTCGTCCGGCACCGGTATGCTCACCGGATTTCCGGCGACGCTTCCCGTCACGGTAAATTCGGGCACGACGACCACGACCTATGCCGCGGGTGCGCCGGTGCCCTACACATCGGGGGCGACGATCGCCTTCGGTGGCGCGAGCTTCACCCTCACGGGCCCGCTCGCCAATGGCGACACCTTCGGCGTCACCCCCAACAATGGTGCGATCGGCGACGGGCGTAACGCCCAGCTCCTCGCCGCCGTCGCGGGCCGGGCGGTCGTGGCCGGCGGTGCGTCGATCCAGGTCGCGTACGCGCAGCTCGTGAGCCGGATCGGCACGCAGGCCCAGCAGGCGCAGGTCGAGCACGACGTCCAGGCCGGCCTCCTCGCCCAGGCCAATGCCGCGCAGCAGTCGGTCTCGGGCGTGAACCTCGACGAGGAGGCCGCCAACCTGGAGCGGTTCCAGCAGGCGTACCTCGCGGCCAGCAAGCTGATCGCAATCGCCTCCACCCTTTTCCAATCGATCCTCGACATTCGGTAGCGACGCGCATGCGCATCAGCACACCACTCTTCTACCAGCAGGGCATCGACGCGATCGTCAGCCAGCAATCCGGCATGCTGCACAACCAGCAGCAGATCGCCACGGGACGGAATTTGCTCACCGCCGCGGACAACCCCATCGCCGCTGCACAGTCGCTGGTGGTGCGCCAGGCCAAGGCCGACAACGACCGTCTGGCAAGCAACATCGGATCGGCCCGAGACGCGCTCAGCCAGAACGATTCGGCGCTCGGGAGCATCACCGATCTGCTCCAGAGCGTGCGCACCACGGTCGTCAACGCCGCGGCCGGCACCCTCAGCGCAAGCGACCGCGCCGCTCTCGCCACCGACGTTGCGAACCGCCTCGAGGAACTCGTCGGGCTCGCGAACAGCCGCGACAGCAACGGCAAGTTCATGTTCAGCGGCTTCCAGAGCGACTCGCAACCCTTCAGTGGCGGTGGCGCGTCACCAGTCACCTACAGCGGCGATCAGGGTGCTCGCACCCTCCAGGTTAGCGCGGCCCGCTATCTCAACATCGCGCAGAACGGTAGCGCACTGTTCGAGACCATTCGCAACGGCAACGGCACGTTCCAGGTATCGCCGGACGTGGCCAACACCGGCACCGGGGTGATCGGGTCGACCTCGGTTTCCAACCCGGCAGCGGTCACCGGCAACACCTATGCCCTGCAGTTCAACATCGCCGGCGGGGTGACGACCTACGACGTCGTCGACGTCACGACGAGCACCACCGTGTCCACCGGCAACGCGTACACCGACGGCGCGCCGATCATCGTCGCCGGCATGCGGTTGGCGATCGCCGGGGCGCCGCAGTCCGGTGACCAGTTCACCGTCGCACCGGCTGCCCCGCAAAGCATGTTCGCAACGTTGTCGAACCTCATCTCGACCCTGCGGTCGCCCGCCGGCACTGCCGCCGAGCGCGCCACGTACCTCAACGGTACCAACAACGCGCTGCAGAACGTGCAGAACGCCCTCGACCACGTCCTCACGGCACGGTCCGACGTGGGCGCGAGTCTGCGCGAGCTCGATGCACTGTCCTCGGTCAGTGAGGATCGCACCATCCAGTATCAGCAGACCATGTCGCGCCTCGAGGACCTCGACTACAACCGCGCGCTGTCTCTCTTTGCGCAGCAACAGGTCGCGCTGGAAGCCGCCCAGAAGTCGTTCGTCAAGATGTCCGGGCTATCGTTGTTCGCCTACCTGTGATGCACGCCATCGCAACCTGCGTGCGTCCCGGGCAGTCCCGGCCAGGAAAAGCGCCATGACTGCGAGTACCGACGCGTCGGTCGCTGCGCTGCCCGAGCAGCCGGGAGGTCCGCTCGCCATCGCGCGCAAGGCACTCCTCCACCTCGCGGCGTTGCGCCTGCCGCCGACGCCCGACCACTATGCACGCGTCTATCAGGAGATTGCCGGCCGTGACCAGCGTTCGAGCGGTGGACCGCTCCTGGCGTTGCGCCAGATCGCCGCCGACCTGGCCGAGGGATCCCCACACACCGCCAGGGCTGGCAAGGCGATGCATCACGCCCTCGATGGCGGCGACTGGGTGGCCGTACGCGAGGCGGTGGTCAAGCAATGCAACACCCCGGCGGAAATCCCGACCCCCGTCACGACCTCGCTGCGGGCCCGTCCGCCGAGCCGTGGCAACGAAGGCGCCGATTGGCAGCAGGTGACCGAATCCTGCAGGGCGCTCCTCGCCGACGCGCTCGTCGCGTACGTGGCGCCCGATCTCGGCTTCACGCCCGATCTCGTCCAGGAGGCGGCGACCCTCGCTGCAGAGGTGCGGGTTGCGCCCGCTGCGGCCGATCTGCAGTCGCTCGCGGGCAAGCTGCGCGCCTTGCTGGTACGTACCAGCCGCGCGGGGGAGGAGGTCAAGGCCATCCAGGAGGGTCTGCTCCGGCTGCTGCATCTGCTGTCCGCGAACGTCAGCGAGCTGCATGGCGAAGGCGGCTGGATGCGCGGCCAGATCGATGCCGTCGCGGCGCTCGCGCGCGGTCAGATCACCATGAAGGCAATCACCGACCTGGAGATGGGCCTGCGCGACATCGCCATGCGGCAGGGCGCCCTCAAGCAGAGCCTCGACCATGCCAAGGACGCGATGAAGCAGATGGTCGCGACCTTCATCGAGCGCATCGGCGAGCTCGCCGCCAACGCGGGCGGCTATCACGACCGCCTCGCCGTGTATTGCGGCGATATCGAGCGGGCGAGCGACATCGGCGAGCTGTCGGGTCTGGTGGTGCGGATCATGGAAGACACGCGCGGCGTGCAGGTCGATCTCGGCCGCTCGCGCGAGGAGCTCCTCGCGGCCCGGCGGACGGTCGAGCAGTTCCAGGAACGCACGGCGCGCCTGGAGTCCGAGCTGGTCATGCTATCGGACCGCCTGCAGGAGGACCAGCTCACCCGCGTGCCGAACCGCCGCGGGCTGTCCCGCGCGTATGCGACCGAGGCGGCGCGCGCGGACCGTCATCATCGGCCGATCTCGCTCGCCATGCTCGACGTGGACAACTTCAAGGCGCTGAACGATCGCCTCGGCCACCAGGCGGGCGACTCGGCGCTCGTCCATCTCGCCGCGACCATCCGCGCGTCGCTGCGCGCCTCCGATGTCATTGCCCGCTACGGTGGCGAGGAATTCATCGCCTTGCTGCCCGAGACCAACATCGAGCAGGCCATGAGCGTGCTGCGCCGGGTACAGCACGATCTCGCTCGCAACCCCTTCAAGTACGCCGGTGAAGACGTGCCGATCACGTTCAGCGCCGGCGTGGCCGAACGGGTCGACGGCGAGACCGAGGAAGCCATCATCGCCCGCGCTGATCGGGCGCTCTATGAAGCCAAGACGGACGGCAAGAACCGGGTCGTGCCTCGCTAGGCCAGCAGCCGCCGCGCCGGCAGGCGCGCCAGTCACGCGCGATCGGTCCGATCGGCACGGATGCGGCTGGACTCGCATTGTTCCATTCCACCCGTGCCGCCGCTCCTTGCTGCCCAGCGCGGCCCGTGTTGCGCAGTCGGCGCGTAGCGCATGTGCCGCCATCCACGGTTCATTTCCGGGCGCAACGGCCGTTACAAGGAATAGACCCGAGGATCCGGCCAGCCCGACGCCAGGCGCGACCCCTTCGCATCGACAACCCATGGTTGCATACCCGCACCCGATCCCATCGCCCTCGCGTGGCGCGCGTGGCCGTCCACCAGATCGGCGTAGCCGCGGGCCGCGATCGGCCCGCCGGCCATGAATCTCGATCCTTTCGAGCGGGATTTCCTGCAGGAGGCAGCGGAGCACCTCGCGCACGTCGAAAAGCTGCTGCTGGGTATCGATCTCCCGGTCCCGCGCGCCGCTGACATCGACGCCATCTTTCGTACTGCGCATTCGATCAAGGGCGCGAGTGCCATGTTCGGGTTCACCGACGTTGCCGCGGTGACGCATGAACTCGAGTCGTTGCTCGCCGGCGTGCGCAAGGGGGCGTGCAGTCTGACCACCGCCTCCATCGACGTGCTGCTGGAGGCTGCCGACGTACTGCGTGCGCTGCTGGCCCACCGCGGCGGCGCCGGGCCACTCCCGATCCTCACGACCGACGTCATGTGCGGGCGAATCCGAGCCTGTGCGGGTGGACGCGCGCCACCGGCTGATATCGAAAGTGCTGTGGAAAACGCGGCACGCACCCTCGTGATCAGATGTCCGGCCGGAGCACTCGACGACGACGGGTTTGCGGAATTGCTCGATCAGTTGCGCGTGTTCGGCGCAGTCGACGCATCGTTGCCGACCGGCGATGGGGCGCGCCGGGTGGAGCTCGTGACCGCGGAAAGCGACGACGTGGTGCGCGCGCTCTTCGATTTCGTCATGGACGCCCGCCTGCTCACGATCCATGCGGAGCCGGCGGCCATCGTGCCGGCGGCGGCACCAAGCACAACATCGTCAACGGCGGCAGCGTCGGCGACGAGCCCCATGGGGTCGGTGGGGGCGGGCATCCCTTCGCGGCGCGCCGCATCGAATGCTGACGCCGCGAGCGAGCCTGCGCATGCGCCTCCGGCGGCGCCCGAGAGCAGGGCGCTGCGGGAGTCGATCCGCGTCGGCGTCGGCAAGGTGGACCGGCTGGTGAACGAGGTCGGGGAGCTCGTCATCAGCCAGGCCATCCTGGCGCAGTCGATCGCCGATCTCGATGCCGGCGAGCATGCACACCTGCTCGCGCGAATGGCCGACGTGCAACGCAGCACCCGGGCACTGCAGGAGTCGGTGATGTCGATCCGGATGTTGCCGATCGCGGCCGTGTTCGACCGCTTCCCGCGCCTGGTGCGCGAGCTCGCCGCGAGGCTCGGCAAGTCGGTGCGGGTCGAGATCGACGGCGGGCAGACCGAGCTCGACAAGGGTTTGGTGGAACAGGTGATGGACCCCCTCGTGCACCTCGTACGCAATGCGATCGACCATGGCATCGAGGTCGCCGAAGCGCGGCTTTGCGCCGGCAAGCCGGCGTGCGGCACGTTGCGCCTCAGCGCGCGCCATCAGGGTGGCAGCGTGGTGATCGAGGTGGGTGACGACGGCCGCGGCCTGGATCGCGCCAGGATCGTCGCGAAGGCCCGGGAACGGGGCATACCGGTCCCCGAGCACGCGAGCGACCGCGAAGTGTGGAACCTGGTGTTCGAGCCGGGCTTTTCCACTGCCGAGACCGTGACCGACATCTCCGGTCGCGGCGTCGGCATGGATGTCGTGAAGCGCAACGTCGCCAACCTCTCGGGATCCATTGCGCTCACCTCGACGCCTGGCACCGGCACCTGCGTGAGCATCCGCCTGCCGCTGACCCTCGCCATCATGGAGGGTCTCGCCGTGTCCGTGGGCGACGAGTGCTACATCGTCCCGCTCGCCGGTATCGTCGAGTCGCTGCAGGCCGCCGGCGCGCAGCTCCGCTCGATCGCCGGGCAGGGACGCGTGGTAGCCGTGCGCGACCGGTTCCTGCCGGTGGTCTCCCTTGCCAGTGTCGTCGGCAGGCCGTCCCTGGCATCCCCCGAAGCGATGTTCGTCGTGGTCGAGGCCGAGGGGACGAGCATCGCGCTCGCGGTCGACGAACTGTTGGGTCAGCACCAGGTGGTGGTCAAGAGCCTGGACACGCACTATCGCCACACCCCGGGGTTCGCCGGGGCAACGATCATGGGCGACGGCCGCGTGGCCTGCATCCTCGATCTCGGTGCCATCGTGCGGCAGCATCAGGGCGACGCACGTCCCGTCCTTCACTGAGGAACACGCATGCATGTCACGACTGCACAGGCCGCACCTGCGGCGCATACGCCGGCGCGGCCGGACGACGCCGCGCGCAAGGAGTACCTGGCGTTCTCCCTGGGCGACGAGGAGTACGCCATCGACATCCTCGCCGTCAAGGAGATTCGTGGTCATGACCCGGTGACCCGGATCGCCGGCGCAGCCGCGTTTATCAAGGGCGTGATCAACCTGCGCGGGGAGATCGTGCCAATCGTCGACATGCGCATCAAGCTCGCCCTCGAGCGCGCAAATTACGACGCCTTCACGGTGGTCATCGTGCTCGAGATCGGCGGTCGCGTCGTCGGGATGGTGGTCGACGGCGTCTCCGACGTGCTGGCCTTCACCCCGGACCAGATCCGGCCTGCACCCGACCTGGGCACTGCTGCGGATACCGGGCACATCGTCGGCCTTGCGACCATCGACGGACGCATGCTGATTCTGCTCGACATTGCCGCCTGGATGACGAGCGACGAGATGTCCATCGCCCAAGCCAGACCCCGCCATGTTCCCGATTCCGGCCCGGATGGAGTCGGCGTAGCCGCCTCGAGGAGCCTCGCATGAAGTTTCTACTCGACATGAGCGTCAGCAAACGCATCGCGGTGATGCTCACCCTGCTCGGCACACTGGCAGGCGGCATGGCCGTGCTCGGTACGAGCGACCTGATGTTCTTGCGTGACCGGTTCGGGGAAGCACCGACCTACACCAAGGCACGGGTGGCGCTGGCCGAATGGCAACAGCTGACGGCGCTCAACGCCGGACGCGCGGCCGCGATCCTGCAAAGCAACGACCTCGCGCTCGGCGAGCGGCTCGCACCTGAAATGAAGCAGACTTCAGCGCGCATCGATGTCGTGCAACGGGAATTCTCCAGCCAGCCGCTCGGCGAAACCGAGAAGCGCCTGCTCGCCGGGGTCGCCACCGCGCGCAGCAGCTACCTGGCGACGCGCGAGGAAGTCATCCGCCTGAAGCGGGCCGGTGACAAGGCCGCGGTGGCGGCCTTCGAGGCCGAGTTCAAGCCTGCGCTCGCCGGCTATCAGCGCGCCGTGCAGGCCTTCGTCGCCGAGTACGACCGGGTCCAGAAAGAGTGGCAGGAGCAGGTCCTGGCGCGGGCCGAAATGTCGGTGAAGATCTCGATCCTTTTCGGCATTCCGTTCGCCGTGTTCGCGGTGTGGGTGAACGTGATGCTCGCCCGCTCCATCGTGCGGCCCTTGTCGGAGGCGGTGAAAGTCGCCGATCGGGTTGCCGGCGGCGACCTTTCCGGCACCATCGAGGTGACGTCCAAGGACGAAACCGGACGGCTGCTGCTCGCCCTGAAGCACATGCACGGCAATCTCGCGGGCATCGTCACCGAGGTGCGGGTGGCGACCGAGGCCATTGCGACGGCGTCGCGCGAAATCGCTGCCGGCAATCAGGACCTGTCGCAGCGCACGGAAGCGCAGGCATCGAGTCTCCAGGAGACGGCCTCGTCGATGGAAGAGCTCACCGGCACCGTCCGGCAGAACGCGGAGAACGCGCGCCGCGCAAGCGAGCTGGCCGCGTCGGCGTCGGCGGTGGCCGTGCGGGGCGGGTCCGTGGTGGCCGACGTCGTGCAGACGATGGGCGGCATCACCGCGAGCTCCAAGCGCATCGCCGACATCATCGGGGTGATCGACGGCATCGCCTTCCAGACCAACATCCTGGCGCTCAACGCAGCGGTGGAGGCGGCGCGCGCGGGCGAGCAGGGCCGGGGATTCGCGGTGGTGGCCACCGAGGTCCGCAATCTCGCGCAGCGCACCGCCGCCGCGGCCAAGGAGATCAAGACCCTGATCGAGGATTCGGTCGCGAAGGTCGAGAGCGGCGCGACGCTGGTCAACAATGCCGGCGCCACCATGGCGGACATCGTGACCTCCATCAAGCGGGTCACCGACATCATGGCCGAGATCACGGCGGCCAGCCAGGAGCAGCGCTCCGGCATCGAAGAGGTCAACCAGGCGGTACTGCACATGGATCACGCCACGCAGCAGAATGCGGCCCTGGTCGAGGAGGCCGCGGCGGCTGCCGAATCGATGCAGGAGCAGGCCCAGCGTCTTGCCGAGGCCGTCGCGGTGTTCACCATCGAGTCCAAGCCCGCCGGCCGGACGCGCCAACACGATACCTTCGCCGCCGCGCCCCTCGTCGAGCGCCGCGGGCCCAATCGTGCGCGCAACGTCACCCGCCTCCCTGCCGCCGCGAAGGGCAAGGCACCAGGTCGCGCCGCTGCCGCCACCGGTACCGACAGCGATTGGAGCGAGTTCTAGCCATCATGCCCGCGGCACGACGCATCGGAGGCAGCGCTGTCGGCGCGTCGGCGATGGCGCGGCTTGGGCAAGGCGATGTCGCCGACGTCGCGGACGAGGTCCGCGAGTTCGTCTTTACCTCCCGCGATCTGGAGCGGGTGAGGGTGCTGATCTACGAGCGCGCCGGCATTGCCCTCAACCCGCACAAGCAAACCATGGTGTACGGCCGGCTGGCGCGACGGCTGCGGGCGTGCGGGACCGCGACCTTCGGGGCTTACCTCGACAGGCTCGAGAAGAACCCGACCTTGCCCGAATGGGAAGCTTTTATCAATGCCCTGACGACCAACCTCACGGCGTTCTTCCGCGAGAGCCATCATTTTCCCGTCCTGCGCGCCCATCTCCTCGCCAAGCGGCTGCGCCGCGCGGCGGTGATCTGGTGCGCTGCCGCCTCCACCGGAGAAGAGGCCTACTCGATCGCGATCACCGCCTGCGAAGCGTTCGGCACGCTCGCTCCCCCGGTGCGCATCATCGCCAGCGACATCGACACGGAGGTGCTCGCGGTCGGGGACCAGGGCGTCTATGCGATCGAGCGATCGGCCGGCATGAGCACAGGACTGCTGCGTCGCTACTTCCTGAAGGGGGATGGCGTCAATGCCGGGCTCATCCGCGTGCGGCCCGAGGTACGGTCGCTGATCGAGTTCCGCCACATCAACCTGCGCGAGGACTGCCCGGACGTGGAGACCGACCTGCACGCAATATTCTGCCGCAACGTGCTTATCTACTTCGATCGCGGCACCCAGCTCGCCGTGCTGACCCGGTTGGCGCCGCTGCTCGGGGCCGACGGGCTGCTGTTCACGGGGCATTCCGAAAGTCTTGCCTATGCGACCCCGCTATTCCGGCCGCTGGGCAACACGGTTTACACCAGGGGATCTCCCCCCACCAATCCGCGAGCCGCTGATGCGTGATGACGACTTCGCCGGCACTGCCCGGATCGAGTACTTCGACCACAAGTTCCAAACACAGGCGCTGAAGCTGCTGCCCGGCGAGTACCAGGTGGCGCCGGCCGATACCATGCTGGTCACTGTGGTCGGCTCGTGCGTCGCCGCGTGCATCCGCGACACACGCCTCGGTATCGGTGGCATGAACCATTTCATGCTTCCCGACGGCGGTGCTGCCGACGGTCCCGGGAGCGAGTCGGCGCGCTATGGGGTCTACGCCATGGAGGTCCTGGTCGGCAAGCTCCTGAAGCTCGGTGTCGATCGCGAGCACCTCGAAGCCAAGGTCTTTGGTGGTGGCACGCTGCTCGAAACGGCCAAGCGCAGCGTCGGCGAGCGCAATGCTGCGTTCGTCCTGCGTTTCTTGCGCGGCCAGGGCATCCGGATCGCGGCGCAGGACCTCCTGGGCGTGCATCCCCGCAAGATCTACTTTTTCCCGGACACCGGTCGCACCCTGGTCAAGACCTTGCGGGCCCTGCACAACGACACCATTGTCCAGCGCGAGCGAGATTACCGCGCTCGGCTGCTGGGAGAGTCCTCGGCGGCCCGCGTTGACGCCCCGGGCTGATCCGGCAGGCAGCCGGTGTGAGACGCGGTGTCGGCGATCGCCCGGCAGGTGCCCTACAGAATGCGTGTTTTGCGCCGATATTCGATGGAACCCAGCATGTCTGTGCGCCACTGCCGATCCGGCAAGGGCCGCACGAAGGCGCGTGACATCGCAACTACCCGCGGAGAAATGCCTTGGCACTCGAGAACATCTACGTGGCGCGCCAGCCCATCGTCAACGCCGACAAGGAGCTCGCCGGATTCGAGCTGCTCTTTCGTTCCACCGACGACAATGCGGCCCGGATCACCGATAGCATCGATGCGACGTCGACGGTGGTCGCCAACGTGTTTGCCGAGATCGGCATCGCCGAGGTACTGGGCGACGTCGACGGATACCTCAATGTCGACACCGATTTCCTGTTCAGCGAGTTGATCGAGGCGCTGCCGCCCAAGCGGATCGTGCTGGAGCTGGTGGAGACGAAGATGCTCGACGAGGCGACCCTCGATCGCCTGCGGGAGCTGCGCAAGCGCGGCTATCGCGTGGCGCTATCGGAGTTCGTCGGCAACTTCCAGGATCTGGGCGAGCTCATGACCGCGGTCGACGTGGTCAAGATCGACATGCAGTCGATCCACGAATTGCTGTTGCCCGAGATCGTCGCCATACTGCGGCCGCTTCCCGTGCTGCTGGTAGCGCAGAAGGTGGAGACGCCGGAACAGTTCGAGATGGCCAAGGGCCTCGGCATCAAGCTCTTCCAGGGTTACCACTTCGCGCGTCCGCAGTTGATCACCGGCCGGCGCACCAAGCCCGCGAAGTTCGCGTTGCTGCGCCTGCTGACCCTGGCCATGAAGGACGCGGAAACGCGGGAGATCGAAGAGGAATTCAAGCGTCATCCGAACCTCGCTCTGAACTTGCTGAGACTGGTCAATTCCGTGGCGTTCCAGCGGGGCCAGTCGATCACCTCCCTCCGCCACGCCCTGGTGGTGCTTGGCCGCAGGCAGTTGCGGATCTGGCTACAGCTTCTGCTCTACACGGCCGACCGCACCAATGGCAGTGCCGGCGCGCCACTCTTGCAGCTTGCGGCCGTGCGCGGCAAGCTCATGGAGCTCGTGACGGGGCACCGGCCGGGCCCGGACAGCCAGGTAAAGGAGCTCGCCTTCATCACCGGCGTGCTGTCGCTCATGGACGTGCTCCTGGAAATGCCGATTGCCGACGTGCTGAAGGAGCTCAACCTGCCGGAGCCGGTCGAATTGGCGCTGCTCGAGCGCAAGGGCGATATCGGCGCGCTGCTGTCGCTCGCCGAGCATCTCGAACGCGATGACATGCAGGCCGTGAGTGCGTCCCTGGAAAGGGTGGGCTCGCTGGACCGCAAGGAACTGGCCGGCTTCCAGCTTTCCGCGTTCCAGTGGGCCACGCAGGTCAGCGCGGCCGCTGCGGCGACGTAGCGGCGTTTCGGCGCGACACCGGGGACCTGGACCTTAGGACGCCCGGCGGACGCCCGGAGTCACGCGCCGGGCCGGCGCCCTGCGCGAGGGTCGCCCGCGGAGGCGTCTGCCAAGGTGCCCGCCGTCGCGCGCTCCATGCCGCCGGGGCGTACCCCTTGGGTCGGCGCGGGTTCGCGGCCTTGCCTAGTCCCTGAGGGTGCGATCGAGCATCAGCAGCATCGCAGCGGTCGCCCCCCAGATGAACCGCTCGCCGTACGGAATCGCCCAGTAGTCGCGGCGAACCTCGCCCAGCATCCGGAAATGGCGCTGCTGGTTGGCGCGGTCGAGCAGGAACGCAAGCGGCACCTCGAAGACGTCCGCCACCTCGCTGGGATCGGGGTGGACGTCGAAGGGTGGCTCGACCCAGCCCACCACCGGCGTCACCTTGAACCCGGTGACCGTTTCGTACGTGGCGAGCTCGCCCAGGATCGC
>JBDTWB010000019.1:0-32861 GCA_040006895.1 Casimicrobiaceae bacterium
GTGCAATCACGATACGTGCAATCACGATACGTGCAATCGCGATGCGTGCAATACCGATTCCAGGGATAACAACCAACAAGCAATGAACAACACCTTCAGACTCGCCGTCGCAGTGCAAGCCGCCCACGTCGCCTCCGCGCCGTGTCGGCGGGAGGACAGCGCACGCTCCCGTATGGGCGCGTGACATGGCGCCTCCGATTTCCGCAATCTGGCCCGGCAGGCCGGAGCCACGTGGCGCCATCTGGGATGGCGAGGGCGTCAACTTCGCCCTCTTTTCCGAGCACGCCGAAGGGGTCGAGCTGTGCATCTTCGATCCCACCGGACGGCGCGAGCTGCAGCGCATTCCGGTGCGCGAACGCACCGACCAGGTGTGGCACTGCTACCTGCCGGAGGCACGGCCGGGGTTGCTCTACGGCTACCGCGTCCACGGCCGCTACGCTCCCGCCGAAGGCCATCGGTTCAATCCGCACAAGCTGCTCCTCGATCCCTACGCCCGCAACATGGTGGGACAACTCAAGTGGAGCGACGCGATGTTCGCGTACACCCTGGGGCACCGCCGCGAGGACCTCGTCATGGACCGGCGTGACAGCGCCCGCGGCATGCCGAAGTGCAAGGTGATCGACCCGGCCTTCACCTGGGCAGACGATCGCCGCCCGGACGTGCCCTGGCACGACATGGTGATCTACGAGGCGCACGTGCGCGGCCTCACCGTGCTGCATCCGCTCGTCGCGCCGCCGCTGCGGGGGACCTACGCCGGGCTCGCGACGGCCCCCGTCATCGAATACCTGAAGCGCCTGGGCGTCACCACGGTCGAGCTCATGCCGGTGCACGCGTTCATCGACGATCGCCGGCTGGTCGAGCACGGGCTGCGCAACTACTGGGGCTACAACACCATCGGCTACTTCGCTCCGGAGCCCCGCTATTCGGCATCGGGCAAGGTCAACGAGTTCAAGACCATGGTGAAGACCCTGCACTCGGCGGGCCTCGAAGTCATCATCGACGTGGTCTATAACCATACCGCCGAAGGCAATCACCTCGGGCCGACCCTGTGCTTCCGCGGCATCGACAACGCCTCGTATTACCGGCTGCAAGGCGACGATCCACGCTACTACGTCGACTACACCGGCTGCGGCAACACCCTCAACATGCAGCATCCGCGAGTGCTGCAGATGCTCATGGACTCGCTGCGCTACTGGGTGACCGACATGCACGTCGACGGCTTCCGCTTCGACCTCGCGTCCTCGCTCGCGCGCGAGTTGCATGCCGTGAACCGCCTCGGGGCCTTCTTCGACATCCTGCGCCAGGACCCGGTGCTGAACCAGGTGAAGCTGATCGCCGAGCCGTGGGACATCGGCGAAGGCGGCTACCAGGTCGGCAACTTTCCGCATGGCTGGGCGGAATGGAACGACAAGTACCGCGACACCATGCGCGCGTACTGGAAGGGGGACGGCGGGCTCATCGGCGAGTTCGCGCGCCGGCTCACCGGATCGTCCGACCTGTACGGCCGCGACGGCCGGCTCCCGCATGCCAGTGTCAACTACGTCACCGCCCACGATGGTTTCACCATGCACGACCTCGTGTCGTACAACCATAAGCACAACGAGGCCAATCTCGAGGACAACCGCGACGGCCACGACAACAACCTGTCGTGGAACAGCGGCGCCGAAGGCCCTATCGCGGACCCCGATATCCGCGCCCTGCGCGAGCGTCGCAAGCGCAACTTCCTCGCCACCCTGCTGCTCTCACAGGGTGTACCGATGCTGGTGGCCGGGGACGAGATCGGGCGTACCCAGAACGGCAATAGCAATGCCTATTGCCAGGACAACGAGGTGAGCTGGATCGACTGGAACCTCACCGAGGATGGACAGGCGCTGCTGGCGTTCACCCAGCGCATGATCGCGGTACGCGCCAAGCACCCGGTGTTCCATCGCCGCCAGTTCTTTCAGGGCCGGCCTTTGCGCGGCACGAACGTGAAGGACATCCTCTGGCTGGAGCCCGATGGTGCCGAGATGACCGAACAGGAATGGAGCCATGACTTCGCCCGCACCCTTGGCGTATACCTCGAGGGCGAAGCGCTCGGCGAGGTCGATGCCCGTGGCCGGCCAGTGGTCGACGATGGTTTCCTGGTGCTGTTCAACGGCCATCACGAGACGGTGCCGTTCCGCCTGCCGGCGATGGGTGCGACCCAGCACTGGCGGCCGCTCATCGACACGGCGCAGCACGACGGCCTGCCGGCAGGCACGACATTTCGACCCGGGGATCTATTTCCCCTGCAGGGGCGCGCCCTCGCGCTCCTGCTGAATGTAAAAGGTGCCCCATGAGACGCCGTCACCCCATGCCCTACGGCGCCGAGCTCGCCGAGAACGGCCACACCCGGTTCCGACTCTGGGCGCCCGGCGCGAAGGACGTCACGCTCGCTCTCGGACACGATGGTCGATCCATCGCCCTCGAGGCCGGCGCCGATGGCTGGTTCGAGGTCATCGTCCCGGACACTTCGGCCGGCAGCCGTTATGCCTATCGGATCGATGGCCGTGACCCCGTTCCCGATCCGGCCTCGCGCGCCAATCCCGATGACGTGAACGCCCCGAGCGCGGTGGTCGACCCGCGCGCCTACGACTGGCAGGACGAGGGCTGGCTCGGCCGGCCATGGCACGAGGCGGTGATCTACGAACTGCACGTCGGCACGTTCACGCCGGAGGGCACGTTCGCCGCGGCGATCGAACGACTGGATCACCTGGTCGCGCTGGGCGTTACCGCCATCGAGCTGATGCCGGTGGCCGACTTCCCGGGCGAGCGCAACTGGGGCTACGACGGCGTGCTGCTCTTCGCCCCGGACGCGTGTTACGGCGCCCCCGAGGACATGAAGCGGCTGATCGATGCAGCACACGCGCGGGGCCTCATGGTGCTGCTCGACGTCGTCTACAACCATTTCGGTCCCGAGGGCAACCACTTGCACGCGATCGCGCCGGCCTTCTTCAATGTCGCACACCAGACGCCGTGGGGCGCAGCCATCAACTTCGATGGGCCGCACAACCGGCCGGTGCGCGACTTCTTCATCCACAACGCCCTGTACTGGCTCACCGAGTTCCATCTCGACGGCCTGCGTCTGGACGCCGTGCACGCCATCGTCGACACCTCGGACCAGCATATCCTGGTGGAACTCACCGAGACGGTGCGGCGAACCCTGCGCCGGGACCGCCACGTGCACCTCGTGTTCGAGAACGACGACAACGCGGCACGTTACCTGGACCGCGACGGGGCGCTGGCCCCGCGCCACGCCACGGCCCAATGGAACGACGATATCCACCATGCCGCCCACGTGCTCGCGACCGGCGAGAGCGACGGTTACTACGCCGACTATGCCCAGGCCCCGGTGGGGGCGTTCGGCCGAGCGCTTGCGGAGGGGTTCTTCCACCAGAACGACTGGTCGGACTTTCGCGGCCTGCACCGCGGCGAGTCGAGCGCGCACCTGCCGCCGCTGGCGTTCGTCGGCTTCCTGCAGAACCACGACCAGATCGGCAACCGCGCGTTCGGCGAGCGCGTCACGGCCCTTGCCGAGCCGCCGGTCGTGCGCGCCGTCACCGCGTGCCTGCTGCTCGCACCGGCGCCGCCGCTGCTCTTCATGGGCGAGGAGTTCGGCGCGTCCTCGCCTTTCCTGTTCTTCTGCGACTTCGACGACGAGCTCGCGGAGGCCGTGACCCAGGGACGGCGCAACGAATTCCGCCGCTTCGCGCGGTTCCGCGACGAGGACGCGCGCGACGCGATTCCCGACCCGAACGCGGCCGACACGTTCACGGCCAGCAAGCTCCCCTGGGACGAGCTCGACGAGCCGGCGCACGCGGAATGGCTCGCCTTCTATCGTGAGGTTCTCGACGTGCGCCGGCGCATGCTGGTGCCGCGCCTGCCGGGCATTGGCGGCCATGCCGGCCGGCATCACACCGCCGGGGATGGCGTGCTGCAGGTGTCGTGGACCCTGCCGGGTGGCGGCACCTGGCAGATCGTCGCGAACTTCAACGATGCGCCACGCACCGTCGGTCGAGCCGGTGGCACGCTCGCTCATGTCGTCAATGCCGATGCCACCCCCGGTGACGTTCCCACCCTGGGGCCCTGGGGCGTGCGGGTTGCCCTGATCGGCGCCGGCGGAGTCGGGTCATGAGCGCCGCAGGGCCGTCCCAAGGGCCGTCCCGGGGCGCTCGCCCCCTCTCCGGGAGGGGGGGTGCGCAGCCCACGCAGTGGGCAAGCCTGGGGGAGAGTACCCAATGAGCGACGCTCTTTCCCGGCTCGCCACGCATTACGGCATCGTCCCGGAGTACACCGACGTCTGGGGCAAGTCCCATCCGACCGCTCCCCAGACCATGCGCGCGCTGCTGGGGGCCATGGGTTGTCCGGTGGAAGACGACGCCGCGGCCGAGGCGAAACTGGCCGCATTCGAAGCCAGCCACTGGGCCGAAGCCCTGCCGCCCGTGCAGATCTGGAAGCCGGGCGCCCCGCGCGAGGTCCGCATACAGCTGCCCGAGGCCCGCACCGCGCGCGCGCTCGGCTACCGCGTCCAGGAAGAGAACGGTGCCGAGCACGCCGGTGAAATCCCAGTTGAGGCCCTGGTCGAGGCAGCACGCAACGACGCGGGCGTGACCGCCTACCGCCTTTCGCTCGATCTGGCGTTGCCCGAGGGCTACCACCGCCTCATCCTGCAGGACGGGGAGGAGGTGCTCGGCAGCGCGGTGCTGATCGTCGCACCCGCGGCGTGCTACGAGCCGCCGGCGCTCGGCGCCGGGAGCCGCATATTCGGCCCTGCGGTGCAGCTCTATGGCGTGCGCTCGCGACGCAACTGGGGCATCGGTGACTTCACCGACCTCGCCACCATCGTCGAGCAGTGGGGTGCCCAGGGCGCGAACGTCGTCGGCGTCAATCCACTGCATTCACTCTTTCCCCACGATCCCGCGCAGGCGAGCCCCTACAGCCCCTCGTCGCGGCTATCGCTCAACACGCTCTACATCGACATCGAGGCGGTCGCCGACTTCGCGGAATGCGAGCCGGCGCGTCAGCTCGTTGCGAGCGAGTCCTTCCAAGCGCGCGTGGCCGCTCTGCGCCGACGCGACACGGTGGACTACCCGGCGGTCGCCAGCGCCAAGGAAGAGGTGCTGCGCGTCCTTGCCGCGTATTTCATCGAGCACCACCTCGCCCGCGGCACGCCGCGGGCCACCGCCTTTCGCACCTTCGTGGTCCAGGGCGGCGAGGCGCTCGAGCGCCTGGCGCTGTTCGAAGCGCTGCAGTGGCACCTGCACGCCCGCGACGGCGACGCGTGGGGTTGGCCGGTGTGGCCCGAGGCGTATCGCAATCCGGAAAGTCCCGCGGTGCGCGGCTTTGCGCAGCAGCACCGTGCTGCGATCGACGCCGCACTGTATCGCCAATGGCAGGCGGACGTGCAGCTGCAGGCAGCAGCCGAGCGCGCCCGCGATCATGCCCTCGAGCTCGGGCTCTACCGCGACCTTGCCGTGTCCATCAACCGCGGCGGCGCCGAGGCGTGGTCGAGCCAGTCGCTGTACGCCGTGGCCGCCGGCGTCGGCGCGCCGCCGGACATCTTCAGTCCCCAGGGCCAGAACTGGGGCCTGCCGCCGCTCATTCCCAACGCGCTGCGCGACACCGCGTACGCACCGTTCATCGCCACCCTGCGCGCCAACATGCGCCATGCCGGCGCCTTGCGCATCGACCACGTGATGGGTCTGGCGCGCCTCTATTGGGTACCCGAGGGACAGAGCGCCGCCGATGGCGCCTACGTGCGCTACCCGCTCGACGACCTGATGGCGGTGCTGGCACTCGAGAGCCAGCGCCAGCGGTGCATGGTCGTCGGCGAGGATCTCGGGACGGTATCCGAGGAGGTGCGCAAGGCGCTCAAGGATGGCAACGTGCTCTCCTACAAGCTGCTGTGGTTCGAGCGCGACGGGGACGTCGATTTCCTGCCGCCGAGCGACTACCCGGCCCAGGCGCTGGTCACCGTGACCACGCACGACCTGCCAACAGTCGGTGGGTGGTGGCGCGGATTCGATATCGATGCGCGCGCGGAGCGTGCGCTGTTCTCGCGCCCCGAGCAGGCCGGCGAAGCGCGGACGATGCGCTCGCGCGAGCGGCTCGCGCTGCTGGAGGCCCTCGCGCAAGCCGGCGTCGCGACGCCCGGATGGCAACGCGGTGCGCCCGTCCCCGACACCATGACGCCGGAGCTCGCGCTGCGCCTGCAGCAATTCCTGGCCATCGCCCCCTCCAAGGTCATGATGGTCCAGCTCGAGGACGTGATGGGTGTGGAGGAGCAGGTCAACCTCCCCGGGACGACGGATACCTATCCGAATTGGCAGAGCCGGCTGCCGGTGTCGCTCGAGCGCTGGATGGACGATCGGCGATTCGTCGACCTCACCCGTATGCTGCGCCGCGCCCGCGGCACCACCACCCGGGAAGCGCAGCCGGGGGCTCCATCCGCCGGTGCACGCGTGCCGCGCTCGACTTATCGACTGCAGCTGCATCGCGAGTTCACGCTGCGCGACGCGACGGCGCTGGTGCCCTACCTCGCCCAGCTCGGCATCAGCCACGTGTACTGCTCGCCGTACCTGCGCGCCCGTCCCGGCAGCCGCCATGGCTACGATATCGTCGACCACGCGAGCATCAATCCCGAGATCGGCGACAGCGCCGACCTGGACGCGTTCGTCGAGACCCTCACCCGCCATGGCATGAGCCACCTGCTCGACATGGTGCCCAATCACATGGGCGTCATGGGCAGCGACAACGCCTGGTGGATGGACGTGCTGGAGAATGGCCCGGGCTCGCTCTATGCCGAGTATTTCGACATCGACTGGACGACCCGCGACGCCGACGTGGGCGCGCGGGTGCTGATCCCGGTCCTGGGCGACCACTACGGCAGCGTGCTCGAGCGCGGCGAGCTCAAGGTCGGATTCGAGGCGGCCAATGGCGCGTTCACGGTTCGCTACTACAGCCACCGGCTGCCGCTGGATCCACGCACCTACCCACCGCTCCTCGAGCGGGCCCGGCAGCTCGCCCGCGACCTGCCGCCGTCGGCCACCACCCGGCTCGTGGCGATCCTGACCGGCATCGCCTCGCTGCCGGCACGCACCCCGGGCTCCGCCGCCAAAATGCAGGCGCGGCACGAAGCGAAGGAAGCGATCAAGGCGCAGCTCGCGCGGCTCGTCGCCGACAACGACGCGCTGCGGGGCGCCATCGACGCCACCATCGCGGAGTGGAACGGCACGCCAGGGGATGCGCCGTCCATGGAGCGGCTGCACGATCTTCTCGAGGCGCAGGCATTCCGGGTCGCTTTCTGGCGCGTGGCATCCGACGAGATCAACTACCGGCGGTTCTTCGACATCAACGATCTCGCTGCGTTGCGTGTGGAGAACGAGGCGGTGTTCGAGGCGACGCATCGCTTCGTGATGGGACTCGCGGCCGCTGGCAAGGTCGACGGCCTGCGCATCGACCATCCGGACGGCCTGCACGATCCGGCGCGCTATTTCGCGCGGCTGCAGGAGTACTACGCCCAGGCCACCGGCGGTACGCCTGCCGACGCGGCCCGGCAGCGGCCGCTGTACGTGGTGGTGGAGAAGATCCTGGCCGCTCACGAGGACCTGCCGCTCACCTGGGCCATTCACGGCACCACCGGCTACCGGTTCGCCAATCTCGCCAACGGGGTATGCGTCGACACCGCGGCGAAGAGCCGGGTGGACCGCGCGTGGCGGGCGTTCGTGCGCGACGAGGCCGTCGACTGGGACGACGCGACCACGGAAGGCAAGCTCGCCGTGATGCAGGGCACGCTCGCCTCCGAGCTCAACGTGCTCACCCACCGGCTGCTGCAGATCGCGCGCGCCGACCGGCACACCCGCGACTTCACCTTCAACGTGCTGCGCCAGGCGCTGATGGACGTGACCGCGGCCTTCCCGGTCTACCGGACCTACGTGAGTGAGAAGGTCGGCTCGCACGATCGCCGCCACATCGAGTGGGCCGTGGCGCGGGCGCGCCGGCGCAGCCGCGCGGCCGACGTCAGCGTATTCGAGTTCCTGCGCAACGTGCTGCTGGTGCGCCCGCCGGCGCATACGAGCGAAGTGCTGCGCGGCGCGTATCGCGCGTTCGCGATGCGCTTCCAGCAATTCACCTCCCCGGTCACCGCCAAGGGGGTGGAAGACACCGCGCTGTACGTCTTCAACCGCCTGGTGTCGCTGAACGAGGTGGGCGGCGACCCCGACCATTTCGGCACCAGCGTGTCGGCCTTCCATGCCGCCAACGCGCATCGTGCCGCGCACTGGCCGCACACGCTCATCGCCACATCCACCCACGACAACAAGCGTTCCGAAGATGTGCGCGCACGGATCGATCTCATCTCGGAAGTGCCGGGGGCATGGCGCCTGCTGGTGCGCCGCTGGAGCCGCCTCAACCGCAGCAAGAAGCGCACTCTCGAGGGCCAGCCCGCGCCCTCGCGCAACGATGAGTACCTCATCTACCAGACCCTGGTCGGCAGCCTGCCTCGTGGGCAGCTCGATGCTGCCGCGCTCGAGGAATACCGCGAGCGTCTGAAGGCCTACGCGGTCAAGGCATCGCGCGAGTCCAAGGTCAGCACCAGCTGGATCAACGTCAACGTCGATTACGAGGCGGCGCTGACCGGCTTCATCGACGGACTGCTCGCCCCTGGCGAGCGCAACCTCTTTCTTGCCGATCTGGCGAGCCAGCGGGCGTTCTTCGCCTGGTTCGGACTGCTGAACAGTATCGTGGTTACGGCATTGAAGCTCACGTCTCCCGGCGTTCCGGACATCTACCAGGGCAACGAGCTCCTCGATTTCAGCCTGGTCGATCCCGACAATCGCCGCCCCGTCGACTACGCGCTGCGCGCCCGGGAGTTGACCGCGCTGGATGCGCTCGCCGCGGGTCCGCCGGGACGGTTGCCCGCCGCCGTGCGCGGCCTCTTCGCGGATCCCGAGGACGGCCGGGCAAAGCTGTGGGTGGTGCGCCAGGGACTCAAGCTTCGCAACGACCATCCGCAGCTCTTCCGCGACGGCGACTACCAGGTCCTCGCGGCCGAGGGCGCCAAGGCGCGGCACGTGCTCGCCTTCGCGCGTCGTCATGGCGACGATGCGTGCGTGGTGGTGTGCGGGCGGTTGTTCGCGGCGCTCGGGGCGTCTGCCGGCACGCTGCCCGCGCAGGTTGATTGGGACGATACCAGCATCCCGCGGCCCATCGCCGGCACCGACCTGTACCGCGATACGCTGACCGGCCGCATCGTCCGCGCCTCGGATGCGGGCATCCCGATCGGCGATCTGCTCGGCGATTTTCCGGTCGCCCTGCTCGTCGCGGAGCGATCCTCCAGTGCCTGACGGCAATCCCGCGCCGGCGATTCGCCGGCATCGCGGCGCCGATCGCCTCGAGTGCGCGCCGCCGGCGGGGTGAGGCGCGCCCTTGCGCAGCCGGCACGGCAACCGATTTGATATATTGGCGGCCGACCACCGGGCTTGACAGGCAACTGCAGGGATTGACAGGCGACTACGAGGAGACCACGTGATGGCCGGCAGACTGGCAGGCAAGAAGGCGCTCATCACTGCCGCAGGACAGGGCATCGGCGAGGCCACCGCGCGCGCGATGGCGAGCGAAGGCGCTCATGTGTACGCGACCGACGTCAATCCACAGCTACTCGAGCGGCTCAAGGGCGTTCCCAACGTCGAGACACACCCGCTCGACGTGCTGGACGATACCGCGGTAGCGCGCATGTTCGATTCCCTGCCGCCGCTGCAGGTCCTCTTCAACTGCGCGGGTTATGTCCACAACGGCTCAATCCTGGAATGCACGCCCAAGGACTGGGAGTTCAGCTTCAACCTGAACGTGCGCGCGATGTACATGACCATCCAGTGCGCCCTGCCGAAGATGCTCGGGCACTACAAGGCCACCGATAACGGGGCGAGCATCATCAACATGGCCTCGGTGGCCTCCAGCCTGCGCGGCCTGCCCAACCGCTTTGCCTACGGCGCCTCGAAGGCGGCGGTGGTCGGCCTCACCAAGGCGGTCGCGGCCGATTTCGTGACGCGCGGCGTCCGCTGCAACGCCATCGCTCCGGGCACGGTCGACACGCCGTCGCTGCACGATCGCATCAACGCGTTTCCCGATCCCGCCGAGGCGCGGCGCAACTTCATTGCCCGCCAGCCCATGGGACGACTCGCCACCGCCGCGGAGATCGCGCCCGTGGTGGTGTTCCTCGCCTCGGACGAAGCCGCCTTCGCCACCGGCAATATCTATTCGGTCGACGGCGGAATGACCATCTAGCAGGACCGGCCCGCGCAGTCACGCGGGCGGTGGAGTGGAGGCCGGGTGACGGTCCGGCCGTGGCGGATCGGATCGCGCCACCGAGGGCCGATCGCCTCGGGCCCGAGATCCCTGGCTTGCGCAACCGGCCCGCGGCGACGCGCCTTCAGCCAAGCAGGCGCGGATTGCCGGTGTACACGGCGTAGGTGAGCGCGGCCGCGAAACTCACCCAGGCGAGGTAGGGCACGAGCAGCCATGCCGCCGCGCGCGAGACTCGCGCGAAGGCGACCAGGGTCGCCAGCAGCAGCACCAGCAGCACCACGATGTCGGCCAGCGCCAGCGCACCCTGGCGCCATGCGAAGAAGAGCCAGGTCCACAGCGCGTTGGCGACGAGCTGGGCGACGAACAGCCCCAGTGCAACGCGCGCGCCGGCCCATCCTTCCCGGCGCCATACCAGCCACGCCGCGACCGCCATCAGCACGTAGAGCGCGCTCCACACCGGTCCGAAGAGCCACGCGGGCGGCGCCCATGACGGCCGCGCCAGCGCTGCGTAGAACGCCGCCGCGTCGGCAGAGGCGAGCGCGCCCGAACCGCCGGCGGCCAGGCTCAGGACGAGCCAGCCCACGAGGCCCCACGCGGGTCGCGTGGGTGCGTTCCTGGCAGCGCGATAGCTCACGGCGTCCCTTCGACGAGTTGCGGTGCATGCCGACTTGCGGAGTGTAGTCCCTCGGGCGCGCGTGCCGCGCGTGGCGAGCGGTGCGTGCGGGTGCTGCCGCCGTGCCGCGATCCGGAAGCGGCATGACCGTTTGGGTAGAATATCGGTTCCCCTACCCCGCTGCCCATTCCCGACAAGGCATTCACATGAAACTCGTACGCTATGGACCACCCGGCAAGGAAAAGCCCGGCCTCATCGACGATGAAGGCAACCTGCGCGATCTTTCACGCAAGGTCGACGACATCGGCGGCGACGTGCTGGCGCCTGCCAGTCTCAAGGAGCTCGCGCGCCTGGACACGCGCCGGCTGCCCCTCGTCAAGGGTCGGCAACGGCTCGGTCCGTGCATCGCCCCGCCGACCAAGTTCCTCGCCATCGGCCTCAACTACGAGGATCACGCCCGCGAGACGGGGCATCCGATTCCCGAGAACCCGATCCTGTTCTACAAGGCGCCCTCGTCGATCGTCGGCCCGAACGACACGGTGATGCTGCCGAAGGACTCCACCCAAGGCGACTGGGAGGTGGAGCTCGGGGTGGTGATCGGCCGGCGGGCGAGCTACGTGGAAACCAAGGATGCGCTCAAGTACGTCGCCGGCTACTGCGTCATCAACGACGTCTCCGAGCGCGAGTACCAGATGAAACGCAGCGCCACGCAGTGGGGGAAGGGCAAGGGCTGCGACACCTTCGGCCCGATCGGCCCGTGGCTCGTGACCCCCGACGAGATCAAGGATCCACAGAACCTGGACATGTGGCTCGACGTCAACGGCGAGCGCAAGCAGACCGGCAACACCCGCACCATGATCTTCAGCGTCGCCGAGGTCGTGGCCGACACGTCGCGCTACATGACCCTGCTGCCGGGCGACGTCATCGCCACCGGCACGCCCCCGGGCGTGGGCATGGGCATGAAGCCCGAGCCGCAGTTCCTCAAGCCAGGTGACGTCATGGCCCTCGGCATCCAGGGCTTGGGCGAGCAGAAGCAGAAGGTGATCGGCTGGAAGAAGACGCGCTAGGGCGTGCCATCCCGGAGTGACCACCGGGCTCCCGCCAAGGCGCCGGCCGCGACCCGCGGACCGGCGCCTTTTGCTTGGTGCTCGTTTTGCTTGGCTTGCACGTCCCGGCGCGGGCGACCGGCTTCGCAGCTCCCGGAGGGTACGTTTCCCGGAAGGGCGCGTCGCCGCGCCTGGCCGGCGGCGCGCCGTGACCTACAATGCCGGCGAGCGTCCCATCGCGGGCGCTGACCACTCAAGGTGCCTGCCCGTCCGCCCATTGCGATGTCGATCGCCCCGTTCACCCGCCCCGATCCGCTCTACCCGCCGCTCGAGCCGCATGCCACGGGCCGCCTCCCGGTAGACGGCGGGCACACCCTCTTCTGGGAAGCCTGCGGCAATCCGCGCGGCGTGCCGGTGGTATTCCTGCACGGTGGGCCGGGAGGCGGCTGCCTGCCGCACCACCGCCGCTTCTTCGATCCCGCCTTCTGGCGAATCATCCTGATCGACCAGCGCGGCGCCGGTCGGTCGACGCCGGTGGCGGAGCTCGCCCACAACACCACGACGCATCTCATCGCCGACCTCGAAGTCCTGCGCGAAGCCCTCGGCGTCGCCCGCTGGCTGGTATTCGGCGGCTCGTGGGGCTCGACCCTTGCGCTCGCCTATGCGCAGGCGCACCCCGACCGCTGTACCGGGCTCGTGCTGCGCGGCATCTTTCTCGCGCGCCCGGCGGAGATCGACTGGTTCATCCACGGCATGGGCACGATCTACCCCGAGGCGGCGCGAAGCTTCGCGAAATTCCTGCCTCGCGAGGAACGCGGCGACCTGCTCCAGGCCTACTACCGTCGACTCACCGATCCTGATCCGGCGGTGCATCTGCCCGCCGCCCGCGCGTGGGACCGCTACGAGTCGGCTTGCTCGACCCTGCTGCCGCAACAGGAAGCGCAACCGCGCCTGGACAACGACGCCAGCGCCCTCGCCATCGCCCGCATCGAGGCGCATTACTTCGTCCACCAGGCCTTCCTGGGCGCCGATGTCCTGCTGCAAGGCGTCGCCCGCATCCGGCACCTGCCGTGTACGATCGTGCAGGGCCGGTACGACATCGTGTGTCCAATCACGACGGCGGACGCGCTTGCTCGCGCATGGCCGGAAGCCGATTACATCGTCGTGCCCGACGCCGGCCATTCGGTACGCGAGCCCGGCATCGCGCGCGAGCTCGTACACGCCGTGGCGCGCATGCAGGTGCGCCACGCGCGTGCGCTGGCGCCGCGCGAGGCCGGCTTGCCGGGTCGCTAGAGCGTGGCCGAGAGCGGCAACGCGCGCTGGCTCGATCGCAGCCGCGCCGCAGTGTGGCATCCGTGCACGCAGATGAAGACGCACGAAACCCTGCCGCCGGTGCCGATCGCCCGCGGCGAGGGCGCGTGGCTCATCGACTTCGATGGACGGCGCTACTTCGACGCCGTGAGCTCGTGGTGGGTCAACCTGTTCGGCCACCGCAACCCGCGGATCGATGCCGCCATCACGGCGCAGCTCGGCGAGCTCGCCCACGTGATCCTCGCCGGCTTCACCCACCGCCCCGTGATCGAGCTCTCCGAGCGACTCGCGGCGCTCGCACCCGCCGGGCTCGGCCACGCGTTCTACGCGTCCGACGGGGCCTCGGCAGTGGAGATCGCGCTGAAGATGGCGTTCCATTACTGGCGCAACACCGGAAGACCCGACAAGCGCACGTTCCTGAGCCTCACCGGCGGCTACCATGGCGAGACTCTCGGTGCGCTTGGCGTGACCGACGTCGCCCTGTTCAGCGACACCTACGCACCGCTGATCGCCCGACACGCGCGGGTCCCGGCACCGCGGCCGGCTGCGCGGGGTCACGCCGCGCGCGAAGCTGCGGACGAAGCCGCCGAGGCACTGGAAGAGCATCTTGCCGAGCACCATGCAAGCCTGGCCGCGCTCATCGTCGAGCCGCTGGTGCAGGGTGCCGCGGGCATGCGTATGTACGACCCGCACTACCTCGCGCGCGCCCGCGCGGCCTGCACGCGGCACGGCGTGCTGCTTATCGCCGACGAGATCATGACCGGCTTCGGTCGAACCGGCACCCTGTTCGCGTGGGAGCAGGCGCACGCGCCGGCCCCCGATTTACTGTGCCTGTCCAAGGGCATCACCGGCGGCTACCTGCCACTGTCGGCGGTGCTCACCACCGACGCCGTGTACGCCGCGTTCTACGACGACGCGCTCACCCGTGGCTTCCTGCACTCGCATTCCTATACTGGCAACGCCCTCGCATGCAGTGCGGCGCTCGCGGTGCTCGACATCTTCGCGACCGACGCCGTGATCGCCGGCAATGCCGGGCGCGCCGCGCGCTGGAGCGACCTTGCCGCGCCGCTCGCGTCGCACCCCAAGGTTCGTGACTTCCGCCACTGCGGGATGATCTGGGCATTCGAGGTGGAGAGCGCACGCACGGACTTCGCGCGCTGGTGCTTCGCGGAAGGATTGGCGCGCGGACTGCTGCTGCGCCCAATCGGCCACACCGTGTATTTCATGCCGCCGTACGTGAGCAGCGACGCCGACTTCGCCAAGCTGGTGCACGGGACCCAGGCGATCGTCGAGGCTGCGTGAGAGGCTGCATGAGGGGTGGTCGCGGCGACAGGATTGCGCCCCGCAGGCTCGCGCGGTTTCGGCGCCGGGGCGCGCTGGGATTGTGGATCGCGCTGGCGCTCGTCGCCGGCATTACCGAGGCAGCGCTGCCTCGCCCGCTGGGCCGCGCCTTCCTCGATGCCGGCATTCCGCTCGATGCGGTCGCCATCGTGGTGCAGGAGGTCACCGCCCGCCAGCCGTTCGTCGCCCATCGCGGCAACGCGGCGATGAATCCGGCGTCGGTGATGAAACTGGTCACGACTTACGCAGCACTGGAGATGCTGGGTCCGAACTACCGCTGGCGCACCGAGGCGTATGCCCTCGGTCCGGTCGCGAATGGCGTGCTCGCCGGCGACCTCGTACTCAAGGGTCATGGCGACCCGAAGATCACCATCGAGCAATGGCAGGCCCTGGTCGCGGCGCTGCGCGCGGCCGGGATCGCGCGCATCACCGGCGACCTCGTGCTCGACCGCACGTGGTTCGAGCTGCCGCCCCACGACCGCGGCCTCTTCGATGCCGCACCGCTGCGGCCCTATAACGTCGGGCCCGATGCCCTGCTGGTCAATTTCAACACGGTGCGGATGATCTTCACGCCGGACGCCCTCGCCGGCACGACCCGGTTGACCCTCGAGCCGCCCCTGCCCGCCGTGCGCGTCATCAACGCCCCCCTGCTCGGCAATGGCCCCTGCAACGACTGGCGCGCCGACCTCCTGCCCGTGATCATCAATCGCGGCGTGGACGCGGAGCTCGCGTTCGCCGGCGCGTTTCCCGCAAGCTGCGGCGAGCGGTCCTGGTACCTGGCCCTGCTCGATGCGCCGAACTATGCACATGCCATGTTCGCGGCCTACTTTCGCGCGGCAGGCGGCCAGTTCGAGGGTGGCTGGCGTGCCGGCCAAGCCCCGGCGGACGCGAGGCCGGTGGCGCTCCTCGAGTCCCCGCCGCTCTACGACATTGTGCGCGACGTCAACAAGCTCTCCAACAACGTGATGGCCCGCCAGATCTTCCTCACGTTGGGCGTGGAGGACAGCGGCCCGCCGGCGACCGTTGCCCGCTCGACCGCCGCGATCCGCCGCTTCCTGGCTGCTCACAAGCTCGCGATGCCAGCGCTGCTCGTCGAGAACGGCTCGGGACTTTCACGCACCGAGAAGGTCAGCGCCGGCGGACTCGCACGCCTGCTGCTCGCCGCCGAGCACAGCGCCGTGCGCGAGGAATTCAGCACCTCCCTCGCCGTGGCCGCGACCGACGGCACCGTCGAACGGCGCTTCCAGAACGGCCGGGTGGCCGGACAGGCGTTGCTCAAGACCGGCTCACTGGAGGGCGTTCGCGCCCTCGCCGGCTACGTCCTGGACGCGGGTGGGCGCCGCTTCCTGGTCGTCGCCTTGGTCAATCACCCCGAAGCCGCTCGGGCGCAACCCGCGCTCGATTTCCTGGTCCAGTGGGTCTTCCAGGAAGGGGCCGCATGGGCCCGGGGCATCCCCCCACGGTGAAGACCGGCCTTGGCGCTTACGCTCGCCTCCGCTTACCCTCGCTCACGCTTACGCTCGCCCACGCTTACGTCCCCGCGCTGAGTCGTTTCCAGGCTGCTGTTCGACCTGCTTGCCGAGCAACGCATCGAGGATGCGATCGGCGACGGCGCGTTCGACGCTCTCCCGGGTCGCGGCAAGCCCCTGGCGCTCGAGGACGATCGCCTCGTGCCCGAAGAGGCGCGCGTCGGCTATCGCATCCTGGAGAATGCTGGAGTCGTGCCACCGGAGCTCGCGCTTCATCGCGAGATTGCGGATCTGGCGCGCCTCCAGATTGCGGATCTGGCGCGCCTCCTCACCACCCTCACGTCCGAGAACGAGCGCGGCCGCGCGCATGCCCGCCTGGCGATGCTGCAGGCAGAGTTCGCCGCACGGGGGCGGGGCGCTGCGGCGCGAAGGCGTCTACCGCGCACGCCTGATCGCGCGCTTGGCGGCGCCGGACTGATCGAGCACCGCCGGGTCGTCACATCCCGGGTACCGGCCGGTTGCCATTGAACAGCAGGAAGCCCCTAATCACCCGGTAGATCACCCAGATCGACGCAAGCGCCCAGATCAGGAAGGCGATCGGGATCCCGATCAGGATGATCCCCAGCAGGAGCAGGAACAACGCGCCGACGAATCCCCACAGCATCGAGTACCAGAACGTTCGGATCAGCCAGCGCAGGTGCGAGGCTACCCATGTCCCCTGGGCATCGTCGCGCTTCACGTAGGCGATGACCACCCCGATGATGCCGAGCAGGCCGAACAGAGGGAGCGCGACGGGAAACCCCGCCGAAATGAGCGTTGCGACGGCGCCGACGCCGAACAGCGCGTAGGCGACCAGCGTCGCCGTAATCGGCGGCTCCGGCGCTACCACGACGTTCGTCGACTGCGGGGCGTTGTAGTCGGCCATTGGCGATGTCCCTGTTGAAGCGCGAGTCGCGCGATACGATAGATGCGGCCCGCCGGCCGGGGTTCAAGCCGGCGTCGGCAGGCTATGCACCCGGATAGGGGCGCGCATCCTTGTGGGCCGCGATCAAGTCATCCTCCCGCTCGATCGACCCACTGCAGGTCGTCGTCCGGATAGAACGCCCGGTCCGCGAAGCTGCGGCTGCCGACCTCGGGATAGACCGCCTGCGCTGCGCCGCGGTTGAGCAGGTCTTGACATCGCCCGATCCGGCCGGATACCCGGCGCACATCCCCGCACCTCGCACCTGCTCGCCAGCGTCGCTGACCGGGACGAGCTCGCCGGCAAGCACGTAGACGAATTCGTCCTCGAGGGTGTGCCAGTGCCGCAACGCCGACTGGCCGCCAGGGGCGAGCGTTACCAGGTTGACGCCGAAGCCAGTCAGGCCGCACGCAGCGCCCAAGCGGCGCTTGGCGCGATCGCCCATGCGCGACCTGAAGGGCTCGGGATACCCAGAGCCACGGCGCTCGGGAACGGTTGCAGGATCGAGGGCAGGCAGGGTCAACCCGGGCATGACGACTCCAGTCCCAGGTCGTTCCAGGGGGGATCCCGGAGCGGACGCCCAGGCGCTGGCCGGCAACTAATCGCCCCGGCCGATATCATAGTAGCGCTGGAAGCTGGCGGCGCCGCCGCCCGGCTCCACTCCACCAATCACTCCAAGGAGGTCCCCCGATGGCCAATTTCCCCACCAATCGCGATGACATGATGGAAGATGTCTCGGCCGCGGTGGCCGACGCCCAGGACATGCTGCAGGAAGCCAACAAGGCGACGGGCGAACGGGCCCGGGAGTTGCGTGCCCAGGTCGAGTCCAGGTTGCTGGCGGCCAAGCTGCGCCTGCAGGAGTTGCGCGGCCAGGCGCTGGAGCAGGCGCGCGCGGCGGCGCGCGCCACCGACGAGTACGTCCATCAGAATCCGTGGCAGGTACTGGGCGTCGCGGCCGTGGTCGGCGTGGTCGTCGGCCTCTTGCTTACCCGCGGCGGCAGCAGCGACGACTGATTCCCCCATGGCGAGCCGCTGCGCCCGTCACGCTCCATGCACGCGCTTGCGCCCGGGCCCGAACCACGGGTCCGGGCTTGGCTCGTCGGGCCTGATTGGCGCGTCGGGCTGGGATGCTCATCCGGCATCCCCGGGGGAGCGCCGTGACGGGTACGGCCCTCGCCCGGGCCGTCCCGACCGGGCTACAGGCCGAGCGTGCCCCAGAGCGCATCCACCCGTGCCTTGACGGCCGGATCCATGGCAATCGGCCGACCCCACACGCGGCTGGTTTCGCCCGGCCACTTGTTGGTGGCGTCGATACCCATCTTGGCGCCTAGCCCCGAGACCGGCGACGCGAAGTCGAGGTAGTCGATCGGCGTCGACTCGATGATGGTGGTGTCGCGCGCCGGATCGACCCGCGTCGTCCACGCCCACACCACTTCCTTCCAGTCGCGGATGTTCACGTCGTCGTCGGTCACCAGGATGATCTTGGTGAACATGAACTGGCGCAGGAAGCTCCACACGCCGAACATCACTCGCTTGGCGTGACCGGGGTACTGCTTTTTCAGGGCCACGATCGCGAGCCGGTAGGAGCAGCCTTCCGGCGGCAGGTAGAAATCGGTGATCTCCGGAAACTGCTTTTGCAGGAGCGGCACGAACACTTCGTTGAGCGCTACGCCCAGCACGGCGGGTTCGTCGGGGGGCTTGCCGGTATAGGTCGAGTGATAGACCGGGTCGGTGCGCATCGTGATACGCCGTAGCGTCAGCACCGGAAAGCGCTCGACCTCGTTGTAGTAGCCGGTGTGATCGCCGAAGGGTCCCTCGGGCGCGGTCTCGAAGCCGGTGGGATCGGCGGCGTCGGGCTCGATGAAGCCTTCCAGCACGATTTCCGCCGAGGCTGGCACCTGCAGGTCGTGCGACAGGCATTTCACGATCTCGGTGCGGGCGCCGCGCAGCAGTCCGGCGAACTGGTATTCCGAGAGCGTGTCGGGTACGGGCGTGACGGCGCCGAGAATCGTTGCCGGATCGGCCCCCAGCGCGACGGCCACGGGAAACGGCGTGCCGGGGTGCGCACGGGCATGGTCGCGAAAGTCGAGGGCACCGCCGCGCGTCGCGAGCCAGCGCATGATCACCTTGTTGCGGCCGATGACCTGCTGGCGGTAGATCCCGAGGTTCTGGCGCGGCTTGTTCGGCCCGCGCGTCACCGTGAGTCCCCAGGTGATCAGCGGCCCCGCGTCGTCCGGCCAGCAGGTCTGGATCGGCAGGCGGCCGAGATCGAGATCGTTCCCTTCCCAGACGATGGACTGGCAAGGCCCACTGCCGCGCACCTTGGGTGCCATGTTGAGCACCTGCATGAACACCGGCCGGGTGTTCTGCCAGGCATCGCGCAGTCCCTTGGGTGGCTCGGGCTCCTTCAGGAACGCGAGCAACTGACCGACCTCGCGCAGTGCCTCGGTCGATTCCTGTCCCATGCCGAGCGCCACGCGTCGCGGCGTGCCGAACAGGTTGGCCAGTACCGGCATGGCGTGTCCGGTGGGGCGCTCGAACAGGAGCGCCGGCCCGCCCTGACGGAGCACGCGATCGCAGATCTCGGTCATCTCGAGACGCGGATCGACGCTCGCCGCGATGCGCTTCAGCTCGCCACGACTTTCGAGTTGCGCCATGAAGTCGCGCAGGTCGGTGTACTTCATTCGTCGGTTCCAGAGGGAAATGCCATTCTACGTGCAGGCGAAGTGAACCCCTGTCGCGGTGCCGCGCGCGCCGCCGGAAGCACGCCCTCGATCGACCGGTCACGCGCAGCCATCCGACGCGCAGATGGACGCGAACCCGCGCCGCCCGGCTGCCGGACTGCACAACGGCCGAGCGCGACCCGCGCCGCCCGCCTGTCGGATTGCATCCGGCCGATCGTCGCCACCGTGACCCACCATGGTCAGTGCGTGTCCGAGCGCTCGCGGGATGGACCTACAATGGTGCGATGTCCGACGCCCACCCCCGCTTTGCTGCCGCCCGCCGGCTGGTGTTCGCGACGGTGCTGGCGAGCTACGTGCTGTCGTTCTTCCATCGAACCGCCCCGGCGGCCATCGCCGGCGAGCTCACCCACGCCTTCGCGATCAGCGGCACCATCCTCGGGACCCTCGCCGCGACGTATTTCTACGTCTACACGCTGCTGCAGATTCCCGTCGGCGTGCTCGCCGACACCCTCGGCCCGCGACGCATCGTCACCCTGGGCGCGGTGGTGGCATCGCTCGGTTCGTTCACCTTTGCCCTGGCGCCGACCTGGGAGATCGCGGCGATCGGTCGGACCCTGGTCGGGGTCGGCGTAGCCGTCGCCTTCATCGCCATCCTGAAGATCAACGCGGTGTGGTATCCCGCCGGGCGCTTCGCCACCCAGAATGGCATCACCATGCTGGCGGGCAACCTCGGTGCGGTCATCGCCGGTGCACCGCTCGCCTGGCTCGTGACCTTGACGTCATGGCGGATGGTGTTCGCCGGGCTGGGTGTCCTTTCCCTCGCCCTTGCCGGGCTGACCTGGTGGAAGGTCCGCGACCGGCCGGAAGCGCTCGGCTTTGCGCCCGTTCATCACGGCGCGCGGCAGGATGCGCCTGCACTCGACTGGCGACGGGCGCTGCGCGACGTGCTCGGCAATCCCCGCACGTGGCCCGGCTTCCTGGTCAACGTCGGCGTGGCCGGGACGTATCTCGCCTTCGCCGGCCTGTGGGCGGTACCTTACCTGCAGGACGTCCATGGCATGTCGCGGGTGTTGGCGGCCGAGCATGGCAGCATGCTCCTGCTCGGGGTCGCGATCGGCGCGCTGGTGGTCGGCGTGATATCGGACCTGCTCGCGAACCGCCGCGACGTGATGCGTGCCTACACCGCGCTGTATGCCTGCTCGTGGTTGCCCTGGCTCCTGCACGTGCAATGGCCAACGGCTGCGACGCTCGCCTGGTTCTTCCTGATGGGGCTGGTGATCCCGGGCTTCGTGCTGACGTGGACCGTTGCCAAGGAAGTGAACGCGCCGGAGCATTCCGGCATCGCCACGAGCGTGGTCAACGTCGGCATTTTCCTCGGCGCAGGCATCCTGCAACCCGCGATCGGCTGGGTGCTCGATCGGGGCCGCGCCGCCGGAGATCTCACGCATGCCTGGTCGCAGGCCATCGGGGTACTGGCGGCGGTCGCGACAGCGGGCGCGGCCTGCGCATGGCTGGTACGCGAGAGCGCACCTGGCACCGCTTCCCGCCGTGCGCCGGTTTCCACCGCTACGCCACGCGACGACGACTAGATGACGGCGTAGGCACCGCCGTCGATCGGCAGGATTGCGCCGGTGACATAGCTCGCCTGGGTCGATGCCAGGAACAGCACCACCTGCGCGACCTCTTCCGGTCGCGCATAGCGGCCAAGCGGTATCTTCGCTTCGCCGCGCGCACGCAACTCGGCTTCGGGAAAGCCCGTTGCGCGCGATTCCGCGGTGAGCGCCTGCTGCACCCGACCGGTCAGGGTCGAGCTCGGGTTGACGCCGTTGATGCGAATCCCCTGGTGCCCGTAGGCGTGGGCGAGCCCGGTGGTCACGAGCATCAGTGCCGCATTGGCAGCACCACCCGGCAGGTGCATCGGATTTCCGACCTTGCCGCCCATGCCGATCACGTTCACGATGGCGCCGCGTCCACGCGCCGCCATGCCTGGCAGCACCGCGTCCATGGCATGGACGTAGGTGAAGAACTTCGCGTCCATGGCGGAATGCCACGCCTGCGCGTCGAGGTCCTTCGGCGCATAGCGCTTCGCCGCACCGGCCGAGTTCACCAGGATCGCGATGGGCCCGAGCGTCGCTTCGGCCTCGCCCATGGCGCGCTGCGCCTGGTCAGGATCCTTGAGGTCGGCCACGATGCCGACACACGCGCCGACCTGCTCGAGTTCGCAAACGGCGGTGTCGAGATTGGCGCGATCGCGGGAAATGATGGCGACGCGCGCGCCCTCCCGCGCGAATGCCAGCGCACAGGCAAGTCCGATGCCCTTGCTGCCGCCGGTCACCACGACGGTCCTGCCGTCGAGCTGCAGATCGATGCTCATCGTTTGACCTTCAACAGGAAGTCCCGGCAACGACCGGGACGGGTTCCGGTGCGCGGCTAACGGCCGGCATTCACGAGGACTTGGCGAAGCGTTTTTCGAGCCCCGTCATCACGGCATTCCAGGCGCTGGTGAAGTACGCGCGGCTCTTCGCCCAGGCCTCGCCCTGGCCATAGCCGAAGTTGCGCAACGTCACCTCGGTTCGCTTGCCGTCGAGCGCCTTGAAGTCGAGATATACGAGGGTACGCAAAGACCGGATCTCCGGAAGCGTCGGGGGGGCATTCCACTCGAACACGAACTGCTCCATCGGCGTGATGCTGTGCACCCGGCAACCCTCGCTGCCGCGCGAGCCTTCCGGGGAGTCGAGGCCGAACCAGAGCTCGAACGCCCCGCCCGGCCACGGCTCGACCCGCACCGCCTTGGGTGCGAAAAAGCTCTCGATGCCTTCGGCCGTGGTCCACGCCTTCCAGACGTCCGCCACGGGTGCGTCGACCACCTTGACCACCACGATGTCCGGTGCGAGGGATTGGGCCGACGCGGGCAGGACGCTGCCAGCGATCGCGACAACAGCGACGGCGAGCACGGAGGTCATGTTCATCGCCAGGAGCTCCTTGGTTGGCCGGGCGGTTGCGTCCTCGGCGATTGCGTCCTCGGCGATTGCGTCCTCGGCGATTGTGTCCTCGGCGATTGTGTCCTCGGCGATTGTGTCCTCGGCGGTTGCGTCCTCGGCGATTGTGTCCTCGGCGGTTGCGTCCTCGACGGTTGTGTCCTCGGCGGTTGCAGGGTCGACCGTCGGAGCACCTCACCGGACATCGGGCAACGCGCCGGACATCTCCCGGTTATGCGCCGCGCGGGTGCGTTGCCTCGCCGCGATGACCGCAAACCCGCATTCATGGCGCATCGGTCGCGGGCAACGACCGGCAATAGTGCAGTTTACCGCTGGGGTCCCGGGCGAGGGCGCTGGCCAGCTCGACCTCCACCCGCACGCTCGCGGGCAGCACCCGTTGCAGCGACCGGCCCAGGTCGGCGAGCGCTTCGGTCCCCACCGGGTGCTTGCCGACCACCCGCACGCGAAATGCGTCCTCCCGCTCCTGCTCGATCTGGAATTCGGCCATCCAGGCGGCCGCGGCCTCGAGGACCTGGTTGGTAAGCTCGAAAGGATGCACCACCCGCCCGCCCGCCACCGTGAATGGATCGACGACGCGGCCCTCGATGCCCTGCAGGGTGGAGAACCGGCTGCCGCAGGCACAGTGGTCATCCCCCGCAATGGCCCGGTCGCCCACGGCAACCCGGATCAGCGGCATCGCCCACGAATGCAGCGACGTGACCACCACTTCGCCGGTCTCCCCCGGCGCCACCGGCACACCGTCACGGCAGACCTCCACGATCACGCTGTCGTCGCACACATGGTAGGCACCGGTCTCGGCGCACGAGAACGCCATGACGTTGCACTCCGTGGTGCCATAGATGTCGTGCACCGGCGCATCGAACCGCTGCCGCAGGAGCTCGCGTTCCGCCAGCGAGATGCCTTCTCCACCGGTGACCACGACCCGCGGCGCCCACCCCGATGCCGACGCCGACGCCGACGCCGGCACGCTCCGCGCCAGACGGACCAGCGACCGGGCGAACCCGGAGAGCACCTGCGGCCGGAACGCTTCCAGTCGCGCCTGCAAGGCTTCCGGCGGCAGGAAGCAATCGAAAGCCCGACGGTCGACCACACCGACGCCGCGCATGACGCGCTGCAGGATATCGAAACCCCGCGGCATGCCGCCCGTGGTCAGCTTCACCACCGCCAGTCGATCGCCTGGCCGCAGGCCGAAGCGGACCAGCGTACGCCAGCGAAACAGATTAAGGCGCCGCTCCTCGGCGTGCGTGCGCCAGATATGCGTCGGGATCCCGGTCGACCCGCTGGTTGCATGGTGCAGGAGCGTCGCGCGATCGAGACGACCGTCCACCACATCGTCGGGCGAGAGGCGGCGCAGCATCGCCTTGGTCGTCACGGGGAGGGCGGCGAGATCCGCCGTGCCGCGCAACGCCTGCCAGCACGTACCGGTGCGTTGCCACAGCGCCCGGTAGTGTGGGATGCACGCAGCCGCATGCGCGACGAGCGCCCGCACGCGGCGATCACGATACCGGGCGAGTTGCGCCGCGCCACGCGCGGGACCGATCAGGCAGCTCGCGGCCGTGAACGGAAGCTGCGCGGCCGCGAGTACGTTCACGGCGCGCTGTCCCGGGCGGGAGCGGCAGCGCGCAGGGGATCGATCCCATCGGTTGCCTGCATGACCAGGGCCGCCGGATTGGTCCCGCCTACCGGCGCCAGCGGGCGCCCACGGTCCCTCGCCGCAGCGGGTGCGAGCGCGGCGCGCAGCACCCCGCGCACCCTCTCGTAGGCGTCGGCGCGCGCTTGCGGATTCGCGGCGACGGTCACACCCTGCCCGGGACGCACGCCGTTAGGCACGTCGACGCGGCGCCGCGCGGCGTTGCCGGGGCCGTCGAAGCCGTGGAACGTATCGGGATAGACCACGATACTGGCCGGCTCGGCGTTGCGCCGCAGGCGGTCGACCAGATCGATGCAGGGCCGGGATGGCGTCCAGTCGTCCGCGCCGCCGACCAGCAGGAGCAGCGGCGCAGCAGGGCGATAGCCATCAGCCGCGCGCGACGCGTCGCCGCAGCCGGGATAGAAGGCAATCGCGGTGCGGACGTAGGCAAGCGCGGAGCGCACGTCCCGGAAGTCGCGGACCGTCGCATTCGCCGCATTCATCGCGGCAAGCACGGTACTGCCGCCGTGCGACCAGCCCAGCAGCGCGATACGGTCGGACTGCACGTCGGAGCGCGCCTGCAGGTACTGCAGGGCGCCGAGCGCATCGAGGGTTCGCTCCTTCTGGGTAATGGTGCGGGTGCGAGACGGCTGGGTGCAGATCTCCTCGATTCCACGACGCCTGAAGCTGTCGGGAAACAGCACGGCGTAGCCCTCGTCGACGAGGATCTCGGCCATGCGCTGGTGACGCGCGGTGAGCCGGTCGCTCGGGCTGCGTGCCGCGGTATACAGGCCGCCGCAGCCGTGGAGCGCGATCACCGCAGACAGTGCCCGACCCTCGCTGCCGGCCGGCCGCATCCAGACGGCGTCCAGTTGCAGGGCAGCCTCACCAGGCTGCAGGCTCGCGAACCGCACCCGTTCCACCACGGGCGCCGCATGGGCCACCGTCCACCCGGTCTGGAGCATCCCGAGCCAGACCAGCAGCAATGCGCGCGCGCCGATCACCATTGCATCGACGGCAGGCGCGGCCAGGCGCGCAGCCGCGTGCCGAAGTCGAGCACGATGCCCGCGAAAACCGCCATCCCGAGCCAATGGTTGTGCAGGAAGGCGCGAAAGCAGCCGGCCCGTGTCCGGTCGCGGATCATGAACCCGTGCCACAGCGCGATCACCGCCGCCACCGCGAGGCCGGCGTAGTAGAACCCGCCGAAAAAGCGCAGCTTGCCGACCCACGCCATCGCGGCGAGGTAGATCGCGTAGCAGGTCATCACCGCGACGACATCGAAGCGCCCGAACAGGATGGCCGAGGTACGGATGCCGAGTCGCAGGTCGTCGTCGCGATCGACCATCGCATATTCGGTGTCATAGGCCAGCACCCAGAAGAAGTTGATCGCCAGCAGCCACCACCCGAAGGGCACCACATCGTCGAATACGGCGGCAAACGCCATCGGGATACCGAACGAGAAGGCAACGCCGAGCACCGCCTGGGGCATGCTGAAGAACCGCTTGGTGAACGGGTACGCGATCGCGATCGCCAGCGCCGGCACGGATAGCAGGATGGTCGTGCGGTTGGTCGCCAGCACCAGCAGGAAGGCCAGGAGCGCGAGTACCGCGGCGACGGCCAGCGCCTCCCAAGGGGCGATCTCGCCGGTCGCGAGCGGCCGCGCAGCCGTGCGTTTCACATGAGGGTCGAAGCGCCGGTCGGCCCAGTCGTTCATCGCACATCCGGCCGAACGCATCAACAGCGTGCCCATCGTGAAGACCAGGAGTTGCACCACGGTCGGCCGCCCGCCCGCCGCGATCCACAGCGCCGCGAGCGTCGGCCACAGCAGCAGCAGAGTGCCGATCGGCTTGTCGAGCCGGATGAGGCGCTCGTACGCGTCCAGCCGGAGGGCGATGCGCCGGAGCAGGCCGGGTTTGCGGGTCGATGCCGCAGCGTCCGACGGATTGCGCGCCTTGTCCCCGACCTCTCCGCCGATCATAGCGGCAAGGCGAGCTGCTTCTTGAGGTCGCGCGGCGCGATTTCCTCGAGCAGGCGATGCGGCGTCGCATAGCGCAAACGCACCCGCAATTCCCGTTTCATGCGCGCGTTGGAGATCCGCCGCGACTCGCCCATGAACGACAGCATCTGCGGCGCCAGCCGCTGCTCGGCTTCGTCCCACGTCACGCGCGGCGGGCGCGGCAGGTGATAGGCATCGGCGACGGCATCGAACCATGCGCCCATCTTGAGCTCGGCATCGTCCGTCACGTTATAGGCCCGATTGGGGCGTGCGCGGAAGAGCGCGGCCACCGTCGCCCGGGCAAGATCCTCCGCGTGGATATGGTTGGTGAACACGTCCTCGTCGGCGGCGAGCACCGGCGAGCCGTGGCGGATGCGCTCCAGCGGCAGGCGAGTCGCAGTGTAGATGCCCGGCGCCCGCAGAATGGCGAGTTGCACGTGGCAGCGACCCGCCCACGCACGCAGGCGATCCTCCGCGGCGACCCGGCGGCGTGCGCGGGGCGACCGGGCGCGGCGCGGCCGGTGCTCGTCGATGCGCGCACCGGCGCAATCGCCGTAGACACCGGACGTGGAAATGTAGACGAAACGTCGTGGTATGCTCCGCGCCCGCGTCAGCGCCGCAATCAGATTGCGCGTGCGCGGGTCGTCCCGGCCGTCGCTCGGCGGGGGCGCGAAGTGGAGGACGGCGAAGGGCGCGGTGGCGAGCCGGCGCAGGCTGGCGAACCAATCGAGATCGCCGACGATCGGAGTAATGCCGTGGGCACGCAAACGCGGTGCATCGTCGCTGCGGCGGGTGAGACCATAGAGCCTGACCTTGTGGCGCAGCAATGCGGCAGTCCGCAGCGCGACGTCTCCGCAACCGATCAGCAGTACCCGGATCACCGTCGTCTCGCCCGCAAGTCTCGCGTTCGCGCCCGGCCCTGCAGCGCGCATTGCCCGATTCGTCAGTCTGTCAGTCGCTCGATCGCCGAACGCAAACGCTCACGCAAACGCTCACGATGCCGCACCAGATTATCATAAAGCCGAGCGATCACTCGTTCGCCTGCCCTGAGGGCGACACCGTGCTCGAGGCCGCAATGGCCGCCGATCTGATGCTGCCCTATGGCTGCCGCAACGGCGCGTGCGGGACGTGCAAGGGTCGCATCCTTGCCGGCGAGGTCGACTACGGCGCCCACCAGGCGACGACGCTCACCGACGACGAGAAGCGCAAGGGCCTCGCGCTCTTCTGCTCGGCGAGGCCACGCACCGACCTCGTGATCGAAGTGAAGGAAGTGCGCCGCGTCGGCGACCTGCAGATCAGGCGCGTGCCCTGCCGGGTGGAGACCATTTCCAAGCCCGCCCCAGATGTCGCGGTGGTGAAACTCAAGCTCCCCGCCAATGAGAGACTGCAATTCCTCGCAGGCCAGTACATTGATTTCCTGCTGAAGGACGGCCGGCGGCGCAGCTTCTCCCTCGCCAACCCGCCGCACGACGACGCCCTGCTCGAGATCCACGTCCGGCACATTCCCGGCGGCGCGTTCACCGACGCCTTGTTCACGCAATACAAGGGCCGCGAGATCCTGCGCTTCGAAGGTCCGCTGGGTGCGTTCTACCTGCGCGAGGAATCGGACAAGCCGATCGTCTTCGTCGCCGGTGGCACCGGATTCGCGCCGATCAAGGCCATGATCGAGCACGCGCTTTATCACCATCATGCCCGGGAAATGGTGTTGTACTGGGGTGCGCGGGCGCTGCGCGATCTCTACATGCCGGGACTGCCCTCGCAATGGCAGCAAGCGCATCCGAACTTCACGTTCATCCCGGTGCTATCCGAGCCCGCCGCCGAGGATGCGTGGCCCGGCCGTACCGGCCTCGTGCACCAGGCGGTGCTCGACGACTTTCCGGATCTCTCGGGCTACCAGATCTACGCCTGCGGCGCGCCGGCGATGATCGATGCGGCACGCAGCACCTTCATCCGCGACCGCGGCTTGCCCGACGACGAGTTCTATGCCGACAGCTTCACCTACGCTGCCGCCGGGGAGCAGGCACCCTGAGTACCCTGGCTCTGGCGACGGCAAGCCGGCCGTCGGCAACGCCGAACAGCACGGGCCCGTCACGCAGGCGGGCGTGATCCCGGAGCGAAGCGGCAACCCCGGAATGCAGCGCCGCCGTCGCGAGCGCCGCGACCCTCCGGCGAGTTGGTGTCGAGGCCCTTCCACATTCCGTGGATCGCGTCGGCAGCGCGGGCCTCGTCGGGCGTCAGCTGCCCATCGCGGTTCCGGTCGGCGCGATCGAACATCGCGGCGTTGTGCTGATGATCGTTCGGTGCACGGGTATGGGCGGTGCGCCTGGTGTCATTCGCCGCATGAACGGCGAATGACAGCGCCGGATGACGACACCCGCAAGGATGTGTTCGCTGCTTGCACTGTCGATTCATCGGGTATTCCTCCGTGTGCGTTGCATGAGATCCCACGTCGTGAAGAGTGCAAGATGCTTGTCACGCGGAAGCGCGATCTCGACGCCCGCAGGAATGCGCCACGGCGCGCATTGCAGCCACTACCGGAACGCGTGGACTTTTGCCGGCCGTTTCCGCCGGGCGCAGCGGTGGAAAATCCGTGCCGGACACGCACGTAAGGGCGCTCGCGGCGTCCATTGACAATCCGCATGCGGAGGAGCAGATTGGACATCCGCTCTTTGTCGAAGGGGAGGTGCCATGAAACTTGCAGTCACGCTTTCGGCAGTCGCACTTCTCGCGTTGACGCCGACCATCTCGGCTTGCGAGCTCGACGATACGTCTGCCGCGGCGTCGCCCGCGCAATTCGGACAGGCGTCGAGCCCAGTCGCGAGCAAGGCGCCTGCGCAGAAATCATTCAAGGCCACGGTGGCGAAGGCCCGGGAAGCACGCAACGCCCGCACGGCCCAGACGCGCACCGGCATTGCAACTGCCGACACCAAGGTCGCTACGGCTTCCGGCACGACCAACTGAGGGAAGGTGACGGCGTAGAGCGCAGTCGACGATGTAGGCGGTGGTCGCCGCGGTCGACGCCATCCTCCCTGAAGCCCGCCTCGCGCGGGCTTTTTCTTGACCCGGTCAGCCGCACTGGGCTGCAGCGGCTTAGACCTCGCGCTCGCTACAACGGCTTGGGCTCGTCGCCGTCGGCATGCTTCAGCGCGGCCAGCGCCAGGTTGAGCGCGGCGGCGAGATGGGCGTTGGCCTCGGCAGTACGTCCAAGGTGCACACACAACTCGCCGAGCGCGACCCGCGTGGCGTAGGCGTCGTCGAGCGCAAGACTCGCTTCGAGATAGGTTTGGGCCTTGCCCCAGAGCTGCTGGCGCTGGCAGAGCAACCCCAGGGTGAACAGCAGCTTCGGATCCTGGTTGTGCTCCGTCAGCCAGCGCTCCGCAACCTCGAGTTGGCGCATCGTGTCGAGCGGCTTGCAGGCGGCGAACGCGAGCACCAGTTCTGAGCTCCAGGAGCGATCGAGGGCACGCGCCAGGATGTCGGCCGCATCGCGGTCACTACCCACGTTGACAAAGCCCCCGGCGGCTGCCCGCGCCACGCGCGGATGGCGTTGCTCCGCATCCGACAGGCTCTTCCAGTAGGCTCGCAGGGCCGCCAAGTCGTCCCGGCGCGCCTCGAGCTCCGCAGCGTGGGCCGTTGCCCGCAGGACCTCCGCCTCCGCCGGGGAATACACCTTGCGCTTGACCAGTTGGTCGACGAGCGGCGGGACTTCGGCGTAACGCCCGGCCGCCTGGCGGGCGCGCACCTCCAGCCGCAGCGCGGCGGTGTGCAGGCCCGCGTCCTTGCGCAGTTTCTCGAGGATAGTCAGGGCCTCCACCGGCTGGCCGGCATCGAGACGCATCTCCGCCTGCATCATGAGCCGCGGCACGGCCAGGCTTTGCACCTGGGCGTCAGGGCGCGCGAGCAAGGCTTCGGCGGCAGCATAGTCACGCGTATCGATGGCCGCCCGAGCACCCACCAGGGCCGCGACACCCGTGCTCTGCGGCATCGCCAGTACGTCCTCGGCAAGCCGCCGGGCCCGCCCGTGACGACCTTCGAGCAGCGCCACGACGGCGGCGTCCTGTCCGCTGCGCACCCGCTCCAGCTGCTGTCGTCGACGCATGCCACGGACCTCTCGGGGCAGGTTCAAGGCGCCGCGCAACACGCGCACGCCGGCGTAGCACGCCACGAAGGCGACCAGGACGACAAGCAGGAAAAGGTTGAGTGCGATCTCGACCCGGTATGGCGGGGACACGAACAGTGCATAGCCGCTGGTGAGCCGCAACGCGAGCGCGACACCGACCGCGGCCGCGGCGAGAAGCAGGAACCAGAATAGAACGCGCACGACGACCGGCAGCCCTACCGGCTGCGTTCCGCGCCGGAGATGCGGCCCGGCGCGCGCTCGGCGGCCAGGCGAAGCACCCGTGCCGCATCGAGGGTGCGCGCGAGGTCGGGCAGGTCGGTGGACATTGGCGTCGCGGCAAGTTGCTTCAAGATGCCCTGCACCGCCTGGACGGGACGCGACCGGGTATCGTAATACTGCCGCAGCCAGTCGTCGGCGGCGCCGATGTCCGCCTTGAACGTGGCGTTGTCATGGTTGAGCAGGGCCACGCGCGCCGAAAGCAGGCGCAGCTTCAGATTCTCGCGCAGGAAGTACTGCTGTGGCGGCGGCACCAGCGGCGCAGCCGGTCGATCCGCGACCTCGATGCGGACGAGCTGCCGGATGTCGGCCCAGATGTCCCGCAACAGACGCCGCCATGCCGGGCCTTCGCTTACAGGCACCGTGCTCTCCTTGACCGGATCCGGCAGGCGCTCGTCCATCGCCAACGGCAAGGTGTCGATGGCAGTGTTCGCCTGATCGAGTTTCAAGGTCAACCCGGCCACATCGACATAGGGGACCCCTTTGAGCCGATCGATGTCGCGCGCCAGGGCCCGGCGCAACGGCAGCAGTTGCGGCTTGTCCAGGCGTTGCAGCTTGGCGTCCGCGAGCTGCAGCGCACCCAATGCGGCCTGGACGTTCCCGGCCAGCTGCAGCTGCTGGCTCGCGACCAGCAGCACCTGCTCGATTTCGGAAAGCGCAATCTCATCGCGCGATGGCGCGAGGTCCCGATAGAGCGCCTCCAGCGCCGCTTGCTGCTCCTGTGACTCGGCCACGCGGGCTTCGAGGAGGCCGATCTTGGCCTGCGCGTCACGCAGGTCCGACGCAATCAGATTCTGGGACTTGGCACTCGACTCGCGGACCGCATCGATGGCCGTCAGGCGCTGCGCGACCTCGGTCCTCAGGATCTGCTCGGTGCGTCGCCCGTCGAGCCACGCCGCCACGGCGACCAGCACCGCCACCGCCAGGGTGGCGGCGAGCAGGCCGCGCGAGACGTTTCCCGCCGGCCGGTCACGCGCGGCCGCAGGGGCGCGAGCGGCCGGCGGCGCGCCGGACTCGACGTGCGGGACGTCGGCGGCGGGATCCGCCGATGGGATCCGGCCGTGTTCGGGAGGAATGGGGTCGGCCATGGGCGGGACCGGCACGGTACGTTCAGGACCGGCACGGACCCTCATTTTAGCAGGCGGTACCGTCACGATCGGGTGAACAGGCGCCTGACAGGCTGCGTGGCGGGTACCGCCAGTGCGCCGGTGCGACAACGGTTGCGACTACAATCGACGCCGGCCTTTGCCACAACCGCCACCGACCACCACCGCATCCGCCGCGAGGCTCCAGCGCCGAACGCGACGGCCCGGGGCGTCGACCCGTAATCGGAAGTCCACCACCGCCGATGATGCCGACCGCGCTCGTTCTGCTTGCCCTGTTGCTTGCGCTCGCCATCGGCTTCGCCTGGGGGCGTGCCCGTCCGGACCGGGAGCCGGCTCCCAGTGCGCCGCCCTCGACGGGCGACGAGGGGCCGTCGTCCGGACGGCCGCCCGTCGAAATGGCAACGGGCACTGCCGCGGGCGAGGCAACGGGCACTGCGGCGATCGGGACAGCGGGCATTGCCGCGACGCCGCCGCCCACAACCCGTGAAGGCGAGCGCGGTAGCGCCGCCTGCATCGACGTCGAACGCGCCCGCCTGGTGCGCAGCCTGGAGGCCGAGGCCGCCGCGCTGCGCCGCACCGGCTCGACCCGGGATGCAGCCCTCGCGCACCTCGCGGCGCTTGCCGAGGAGCGTCGCCAGCTCTTCGAAATACTGGCGGCCGAACGCGCGCAGGTGGCGCGCTACCGGCAGCTGGTGATCGACATCGAGACGCTGGCACCCCCGCCGATCCTCGGTGGCCCGGGTGCGCCGGACGACCTGAAGCTGATCGTCGGCATCGGGCCGGTGCTGGAGCGTATGCTGCACCAGCTCGGCATCACCACGTACCGCCAGATCGCCCGGTGGAACGATCGCGACGTCGACGAATTCAACGCGCGACTCGCCGAGTTTCCCGGCCGCATTCGTCGCGATGCATGGGTGACCCAGGCGCGGGCGCTGCACCAGAACGTCCACGGCGCGGCGCCCTAGCCCCAACCATGCCACGAT
>JBDTWB010000020.1:0-32769 GCA_040006895.1 Casimicrobiaceae bacterium
CTCCCGCTCCCGCTCCCGCTCCCGCTCCCGCTCCCGCTCCCGCTCCCGCTCCCGCGGCGTGGCGCGGGCGGGGCAGGTCTCACCGGGCGGTAGGGGAACCATCATCTCGCGCATGCCTCTCATATACATCGGGTCAGGATCCCCGGCGCTGAACCGCCGTATGGCAGAGAATGCATCGGGACAACCTCCCATCGTAATGCGGCGCCGGAACCTTCCTGGCTTACGTAGTAATCCGTGCCGCAGGCCGTCCCAGCGGCGCCGGGGGGTCAACCATCGAGTACAACGCGACAACGGAATCAACCAAACCATCGCCTGGTGCGTTAAGGCGATAGGGTGCCCACGAAGGCCGTTGCCGACGGCACCGTTTCAGGAGATCGAGTCCATGCTGAAAAGACCTGTCCTTATCGCCACCGTCGCCGCGACCATGGCCACGGCTGCGCTGTCCACCCAAGCCAACGCGGGCGATCCGGTGCTGGGCGCCCTGGTCGGAGGCGGCATCGGCGCCGCGATCGGCCATAGCATCAACGGAGTCCATGGTGCGTGGGCCGGCGGGGCGTTGGGTGCCGTCGTCGGCGCGAGTGCCGCGGCCGACTCCAACCGGTACTACTACGGTGGTGGTTACGCCGGCCCCAGCGCCTATTACGGCCCGACCACGACGTATTACCAGCCGGCGCCGACGTACTACCAGCCCGCCCCGGTCTACTACGAGCCGGCCCCGGTGTATTACGCCCCGGCGCCCGTGTACTACGCACCCTCGAGGGTTATATACCGCTCCGGCCCGCGCTATGTCGCACCCTACCGCCCCTATGTCAACGTGCGGTTCTCGGATCGCGGCGACTGGCGTGGCCACGGCCGCCATGGGCGCTGGGATCACTAAAACCGTCCATCCGACTTCGAGCCCCGCTTCCGGCGGGGCTTTTTTATTGGCGCCCAGGCCAGAACCCGCGGCCCAGGCCAGGACCGCCGGCTCTGGCGAGAACCGGGGTGGCTCTGGCGAGAACCGGGGTGGCTCTGGCGAGAACCGGGGTGGCTCTGGCGAGAATTGCCGCACTGCGGCGCGCCACACGTGCGTGCGAGCTTCGATGGGGCAGTCGCGAGCATCCCGCGACGCGCGCCACGTCGACAATCACTTCCCAAGAACGTCCGGACTCGCCGATGCAACCCGCACGGCGGTTCCACCGGCAGCGGTGCCCCTCGCCCCCTGCATCGGACCCGCGCGATGAGATCCTTGACCATGCGCTGCCTCCGGAAGGTGCAGGCGCCCATCGACGCGGCTGGAGCAGTGGAATCAGAGCCTCGACGCTGCGCTACCGCCGGAAGGCGCTGGGCCCCCATCGGACGCCGCCCGATGGGGCGTTCAGGAAGGCGCCTCGGGCGGCGGGGTTGTGGAAGATAGCCGGGCGGCCTCGAGGAAGCGCCGCGCGACGGGGTCGAGACCGGGTCTCGCCAGAGCAGCATCAACCAGGGAAACGCCGTGCGCGCGGGCGTTGCGATGATCTTCGTCAGCGGCGAGGAACCCGAGCTGGCGTGCATCGGTGGGCAAGTGCACCCGCTCGGCGATGCAGCGCGCACCGACTTCCGGGGTGCTCTGGAACTGCATCGAGTGGACCCGGATGAACGAGAGGGGATGGGCGAAGTAGAACAGGCCGCCGCGCGCCAGGAGCCGCAACCATAGTGCCATGTCGGCAAGACACGTGTAGTCGTGCTCGCCCACGCGAAACAGCGTGCCACTCGCGAGATCGACGTCGGCGCGGCGGAACAGTCCCGCCGTCGGTTCGCCGATGCGATTGATGCTGCATTTGAGCATCTCGTCGCCGAATCGCGGGCCATGGAACACGCAATCCCTGTCCGACAGCGGCCGTGTCGCGGCGGTATCCGGGACGACCGCGCCGCCCGGGTCGATGAGTTGGCGGCGGCTTGCGATCAACGCGACCCGTTCGCCGAGAGTCACGAACGCCGCGACCATGCGCGCCACGCAGTGCGGATGCAGCACGTCGTCGTGATTCAGGAATTTCACGTAATCGCCGCGCGCGACGGTGAACAGCGCGGCGAAATTGCCGTGGAAGCCCAGCGGCGACGGGTTACGGACGTAGGTGACCCGCCGACTTCCCCGTTGCGCGACGATTGCGGCCACCTTGCCGTCGGGAGAGTCGTCGCCGACGACGATCTCCAGGTTGCCATAGGTCTGGGCAACCGCGCTCGCCAGCGCGGGCTCGAAAAATCGCGCGCTTTGGACGGGAATGAGCAGCGAGACAAGGTGCGGTGATGGCATCGATCGGGGTGCAGGTCCAACGCCCACATCATGCCGTGCGTCCTGCCGCCGGGGAACCGGCGCATGCCGCCCGCGGCTCGCGGCCCACCGGTTCTGTTGCACGGACGCTCCGCCGTCATCCCTGCGCCGCGCGGTTGGCCGGCCCGCAGAACCGATCCGCGCCCGCGACTAGGACGTCCTCGCCTTGCGGCGAACATGGCGCCGCGCGGGCAGCCGTGATTCCCAGAGCGTCTCGAGCGCGTCGGCGAGCGACTCCGGAAGATACGCACCCGACTGCCTGATCCCCCATCGATAGCGGGCGAACGGTGGCCTTGCAAGATCGTCGAACGTTACAACGGGCATCTCGTCGAGGTGCTCGAGGCGGAGCTGGAGATAGTTGGTCGTGGTCCCCGCCGCGGCCTTCTCCGGACGCCAGTGGATGTCCGCGCGCGGCGGGCTCAGGGTGTAGCCCGACCCGATCACGCCCTTGGGAGGAACGCCGAGCCGGATCATGAATGCCCGGCTCCCGGGCTCGATCGTGCGGGTCCGCCCGCTCGACCACTCGATGTCGACGAATCCCCGTCGCCGAGCGCGTGCACGCAGTTGCGTGAGCTCGGGCCAGGGCCAGAGCTTGGGATTCCACGCAAAGAGATAGGTCGCCATCGATCCTCAGTCGAGCGTGCTCTTGAAAAAGCGCAGGCCGACCGCGATCACCACGGCCATGAAGAGGGCAATCGGCCATGCCTCCGCGCCGATATCGGCAAGGCCATTGCCCTTCAGCATGACCCCGCGGACGATGCGCAGGAAATGGGTGAGCGGCAGCGCTTCGCCGATCGCCTGCGCCCATTGCGGCATGCCGCGAAACGGGAACATGAATCCCGACAGCAGCATCGACGGCAGGAAGAAGAAGAAGGTCATCTGCATGGCCTGCAGCTGGTTGCGCGCCAGCGCGGAAAACGTGAGGCCCAGCATCAGGTTGGCGGCGATGAACAACAGCACCGCGAGATAGAGCACGGCGAGGTTGCCATGCATCGGCACGCCGAACAGCCAGCGGGCGAAGCCGAGGATCAGGCTCACCTGCACCAGGCCAATGAGCACGTACGGCACGATCTTCCCGGTCATGACCTCCAATGCCGTGGCCGGGGTGGCAAGGAGGTTTTCCATCGTGCCGCGCTCGGTCTCGCGGGTGATCGCCAGACCGGTCATCAGCACCATCGTCATGGTGAGGATCACGCCCATGAGACCCGGGACGATGTTGTACTGGGTCACCGCACCGGGGTTGTAGCGGGGATGGACCTGCACCTCGAATGCGCCGCGGGATCCCGCCAGCGAGGCCAGGGGACCGACGAGATCGTGCGCGAGCGCCGACTGGGTGAGCGCCGTGAGGGCGCCGAGCGCATTGCTGGTTGCCGCGGGATCGGTGGCATCGGCTTCGAGCAGCACCGCCGGGCGCTCGCCGCGCACCAGCGCCCGGGTGAAACCCTCCGGAATGGTCAGCACGAACTGCACGTCGCCATGTGCGAGCAGACGCTCGGCCTCCGCTTCGCTCCGTACCTCGCGCACGAAGGCGAAGTAGTTGCTGTTCTTCAGGCTCGACACGAGGCTTCGGGTGAACTCGCTCCGGTCGGCGGAAAGAACCGCGGTCGGCAGATGGCGCGGATCGGAGTTGATGGCGTAGCCGAACAGCACCAGCTGCACGATCGGGATGCCCACGATCATGCCGAAGGTGAGGCGGTCGCGACGCAGCTGGATGAATTCCTTGGCTACGATGCCCGCCCAGCGCGAGAACGAGAAATAGCCCATCACGCCTCGATAGCGGCCTTCATAGCGCGCGGCTCGGCCATGAGGTGGATGAACACGTCCTCGAGGCTGGGCTCGTGCTGCTCCCATTCCAGGCGCGGGTCCGCGCGCCAGGGTGCTAGGGCCGCGGCCAGCGCGTCCGGGTCCGATCCGGTCACATGAAGCGCATTGCCGAAAGCGGCGACCTGCTCGATCGCCGGCACATTGCGCAGCGCCTCGGCGAGCGCCGGCAGGTCGGGGCCCCGCACCGACCAGGTGACGAGATGCTGGCTCGCGACCACCTCCGCGGCGGTCCCCTGCGCGAGCAGCGCTCCGGCCAGGATGTAGGCGAGCTTGTGGCAGCGCTCGGCCTCGTCCATGTAATGGGTGCTGACCAATACCGCGATGCCGCGCGCGGAGAGGGCGTGCAGCTCTTCCCAGAACTCCCGCCGGGCCTTCGGGTCGACACCTGCGGTGGGCTCGTCGAGCAACAGGAGCTCCGGCTCGTGCAGCAGGCAAGCTGCCAGCGCCAGTCGCTGCTTCCAGCCTCCCGACAGGGTGCCCGCGAGCTGGCGCGCCCGATCACCGAGGCCGAGTTGGGCCAGGGCGGCATCGACCCGGGAGCCGCGCTGGTCGAGGCCGTACATCCGCGCCACGAAGGTCAGGTTCTCACGGATGGTGAGATCCTCCCAGAACGAGAAGCGCTGGGTCATGTAGCCGACGCGGCGCTTGATGGCACGGGTCTCGCGGAGGATATCGAACCCCAGGCAATGGCCTTCGCCGCTGTCGGGGGTCAGCAAGCCGCACAGCATGCGGATGGTGGTGGTCTTGCCGCTGCCGTTCGGTCCGAGGAATCCGAAGATTTCGCCACGGCGTACGGTGAGGGCTAGGTCCTTCACCACATGATGGGCCCCGAAGTGCTTGTTAAGGCCGCGCACGTCGATGACTACCTCGTCGGCAGGCCTAGCGATCATGGCGCCGGCAGGGTCACGTCGACCGGCTGGCCCGGGTTGAGCCTGGCTGCATCCTGCGCGGAGGGCTTCGCCTCGACGAGATAGACGAGCTTGGCGCGGTTCTCTTTCGAATACAGCACCGGCGGCGTGAACTCCGCGCGATCGCCCAGGAAACTGACCGTCGCCGCCACCGGTGCCGGACAACCATCGCAAGCTAGCGTCACCTTCATCCCCGGCCGGATGCGCGCGAGCATCGTCTCCGGAACGTAGAACCGCGCCTTGACGTTGCCGGGCGCCAGGATCGCGACCACCGGGCTGCCGGCGTTCACCCAGTCGCCGACGACGTAATAGGTATCGTGAACTCGGCCTGCCACCGGGGCGTCGACCACGCGCTGGTCGAGTCGCCACTCGCTTTGGGCGAGCGCCGCGCGGCTCGCGGTCACGTCCGCCTGCGCGACGCGAATCTCAGCGGGGCGTCCCCCCGGCAGTCGGGCCGTCGCGACCTGTGCCGCCAGGGAGGCGACCTGCGCCTCGGCGCTCTTCAGTTGGGTGCGCGCATCGTCGAGCGCTGCCTGGCTGACGAAACCCTTCGCGGCCAGATCCTGCTGGCGCTTGAGGGTCGTCGCGGCCAGCTGCCGCGCCGCCTCCGCCTGGCGCCTTTGCTCGTCGATCGCCTCCACCTCCGGGGGGCGGCGCCCCGAGCGCAGGTTTTCGACCCTTGCCTCGGCGGCAGCCACCTGAGCCTCTGCCTGGCGGCGCGCGGCGGTCTCGTTGGCACGCTCGAGCGCGAACAGCGGCGCCCCGGCGGCGACCTCGCCCCCACGCTGCACGGACAGTTGCTGAAGCGTCCCGGCGAAGGGCGCGGCCACCCGCACGTACTCGCCTTCGATGTAGCCTTGCAGAACCGGCGCTGCCTGCTCAGCACACGCAGACAGCCCACACCCCATAAGAATGCAAGCAACGCGGAAGCAAGCGGCGCGGAACGCGCATGAGCGAGGCACGGTGACCGCGATCTTAGCGGCAATCGGCAGTGCCGACCATGATCGCGGTCATGGTTTTCAGCCATCGTGCCGCCTGCAAGGATCTAGCGCCTCTTGGTGCCGGCCCTCACCAAAGCCAGTCCTGTCCCGCGACCGATGAACCCGATGTCATGGGCCGCGCCCGATGCTGGGAGTGATCATCACGGACCGCCGCCGCTCCACGGCGGGAGTCGCATTCGTGCTGTGCGCGGCCCGCCGTCACGAAACGCACCGGAGAGGGCGCGCCGCGGCGCCCGGTCCGCCAGTCACGCGGCATCCGACTTGATCTCGTGCTCGTCCATGATGAAGGTGACGATCGCGCCGACGAAGTTTCCCGCGTCCGCCACCAGCTGGGCAGTAAACTCGGACTTGTACATCGCCTCCATGGACTCTCGATCTTCGAACCACAATTCCACGATGCCGTCGGGCGTTTTGGTCAAAATGGTGGTGCGCAACGGATCTTCGAGGTCCTCGTTGCGCACGCCGAAGCGGAGATACTCGTGCGTCACGTTGATCGTGAATCGCTTGACTGACGGGTGCGACGCCAGCAGCGGCGCGTGCCGCTTGATCCAGTAATCGGCGAAATCCTCCCGCGTCATGCCAGGCTTGCGAGTCATGATCGTCACGCGCTTAATCATCTGACCTCCCAGTACCGGCTGCAACTTCGGAGCATGACTGCCTAGAGCACCTTGTAACGGTCGAAGACTTCCTGAAGCCTGGCGCCCTGCCGCAACTCGTCTCGAGTGCGATTCTCGTTGTCGACCTTGGCAAGGGCACGCGCCAATACTTCCTCCTCGGCGTGCCGCGGCACGACGACAACACCGTCGGCATCCCCAAACACCAGGTCTCCGGCACTCACGGCCACGCCTCCGCATTCGATCGGCACGTCGATAACTGCGAGCTTGCCGCGGCCCTTCGAGTCGAGCGGTGCGATACCACCATGGAACACGGGAAACCTTGCTGCGCGGATTCCTCGAATGTCGCGCACGAACCCGTCCATCACGGCCCCTGACGCGCCGCGCGCTCTGGACGCCGTAGTCAGGAGCTCACCCCACGGCGCGATGCGACTCGATCCGCCGCAACCGAAGACGACGACATCGCCCGGCTTCAAGTCATCGATAATTCGAATCTCGAGATCATAGGGATTCTCGTCATCGGCGACGTGAAATACCTCCCGGAACAACCCGGTTCGCGCGAATCCCACCAGGACCAGCGAATCATCGAGCGGCCGGATGTGCGGCGTCATTGCTTGATTTCGCAAGCCGACTTCATCCAGAACGTCGGACAAAACGGCCGCATACAACCGGCTCTGCAGTTGTGCGAGGAAGTCCACAGCACCGCGTTTCAGCACGAAGTCCTCCCTGGGAAAGATGGGCGAGGCGTTGACATCCATTATCCTAGATCTTAGGATTGCCATCAATAGTCTTGGGGGCATAGACGGCGCGGACGGTTCCGTCCCGAGAGCACCCGCAAAAAGGGGACGTGCGGTGAAAGTTGTCATCACCGATCACCACTATTCCGACCTCGGTGCGGCCATGGAGGTATTGACCCGGGCAGGTCTCGATGTGGTGATCGGGGCTTGTCGGAATGAGGACGACGCCATCGCGCTCGGCGCAGACGCTGACGCCGTGATCAACCAGCACGTGGCGCTATCGGGAACGGTACTCGACGCGTGGCCTCGATGCCGAGGCATCGTTCATTTCGGCAAGGGTGTCGACAACATCGACGTTGCTGCGGCGACCTCCCGCGGCATCTGGGTCGCGAACGTTCGCGATGCCAATTGGGACGAGGTGTCGAATCACGTCTTGGCCTTGCTGCTAGGCTGGGCCCGGGCGCTGTTCGTCTTCGACCGGCACGTGCGCAGCGGTGGCTGGTCCTATCGCGCCGGGGCTCCGCGTCGACGCCTTGCTGGGCAGGTTCTCGGGATCGTCGGGCTTGGTGACATCGGCCGCACGCTCGCCGTCAAGGCGCGCGGTCTTGGCCTGGAGGTGCTCGTGCATGCCCGCCATCGTACCGAGGACACGCACGTTACTTTCGTCGAACTCGACGAACTACTGCGACGTGCGGATTTTGTCTCGTTGCACGTGCCATTGACACGCGAAACCGCCCGCATGATCGGCGCGCGGGAGCTGTCGCTCATGAAGCCGACCGCTTTCCTGGTCAACACGTCGAGAGGCGGCATCATCGACCAGGAAGCGCTTGTGGCTGCGCTTCGTGGCCGGCAAATTGCGGGAGCCGGCCTGGACGTCACCGATCCTGAGCCGCCCGCGCCGGACGACCCGCTGCTGCGACTGGACAACGTGATCCTCACGCCCCATGTGGCCTGGTACTCCGAAGAATCGCGCGAGGACGTCACCGTAGGGGCCGCACACGAAATCGTGCGAATCCTGCGCGGTGAGCAGCCGCGTTCGCCGGTGAACCCCGAGGTCGTGCCCCGCCGGCTTCGTTTGGGTTCTTAGCAGCCAATGGACATTCGGAGCGCAACCAGAGCGCCCCAAGAGGAGTGATGGATGCGCGAGACGCTCAAGGCTGGGCCCGTAGTCGCGGAGAGTGGCACCGTTGCGAGCGGATATGCATCGATCGGCGAGCTCGCCGATGGCGTCACCCAAGTTCGGGTGCCGATCGTCGTCATAAACGGCCGTAATGATGGACCGATCCTATATCTCCATGCTGGCTCGCATGGCCAGGAAACCATCTACTCCGTCGATCTGCTACGTCGCCTGCGTGCAGAGCTCGATCCGGACCGGCTGAAGGGTGCCATTCTTGCGGTACCCCTCGCCAATCTGCTGGCGCACCAATTCGCAACCCGCGTTGCACCGCATTACGCGGCCCGCGAAGGGATTGCGTTCGCAGGCGACATCCACAAGCTGTGGCCGGGCGATGCGCGCGGCAGCATGACTCAGCGGATCGTCCATTTCCTCTGGACGGAGCTCGTCGCCCAGGCGGACCACGCGATCGATCTGCATGCAGTTGGCGAACCCGGCATTCCCTTCACGTTCATGTACGCGGGGGGCAAACGTGACGCGCCTGGCACACCCGCGTGGGCGGATACCCTCGAACTCGCCAATGCGTTCGGCGTCACGACGATCACCACCATGCCGAATCCACTGACGCTAGCCGGAGCGTGTCTCGACGAAGGCAAACCGGCTTTCATGGTGGAGATGACCAATTCCAGGATGCTGGATCAGGCCAACATCGCGGTGGCGCTTCGAGGGATCTGCAACGTACTGAAGCGCTTGGGCATGATCGAAGGATCGGTCGAGCCACAACGCGACGTCCGCGTAGTCCAGGGACTGCACCGGGCGCTACCCACGATTCGGGCAGAGCGCGGCGGATTCATACATTTCGAGGTGGAATGCGGGGTGTTCGTCGCCGCCGGGACGGTCATTGCCCGTACCCGTGACCTGTTCGGCAACGAGGTGGAGAGCATCACGATGCCCGCCGACGGCTACATCATGACGTTCCCGCCACAGAGCTGGGTCGGTCACCAGGCCGTGGCAACCGGGGATCTCGTAGCGGACATCTTCAGCTGAAAGCAGTTTTCATCACCAATCGACGGGAGCAATGAGTGAAAATCACCGAAATCGAGGCCATCATCCTGCGCCAGCCAGTCGTCGACGGCGCAATTGCCGACGGCAGCCAGGACGATCTCATCGTGCGCGTGCATACCGACGAAGGGATCGTTGGGATCGGCGAGGTCGATTCGGCGCCCGAAGTCGTCAAGGCGGTGATCGACGCACCGAACTCGCACTATATCGCCACCGGACTCCGGCATGTGCTGCTCGGCCAGGACCCCCTCGACATCGAGGCATTGTGGCGCCGGATGTATATGGGATCCGTCTATTACGGACGCCGTGGGGTGGCCATGCATGCGATCAGCGGTATCGACATCGCGCTATGGGACATCAAGGGCAAGAAGCTCGGCAAGCCAGTATGCGAGTTGCTCGGCACCAAGAAGCGGGAGCGGGTACGTCCGTACGCGTCCTTGCTGATGCCGGATTCGGAACGCGAAGTCATGGCAAGCGTCGAGCGACTCGTGACCATGGGCTTCACGGCTATCAAGTTCGGGTGGGGCCCTATCGGCAAGGACGAAAAACACGACGTGAGGCTCGCACGGGCGGCAAAGCACGCCGCCGGTGCGGGCGTGGAGATCCTCATCGATGCGGGGTTCGGATACGGTGCGGATGCAAAGCGCGCCATCCGCGTTGCTCGCGAACTCGAGGACATCGGCATCTACTGGCTCGAGGAGCCCTTCGAGCCGGATGAGTTCGAGGCCTACGCCGAGCTCGCCGACGCGGTGGAACTGCGCATCGCCGCCGGGGAGGAGGAAGCGACGCGCTGGGGCTTCCGGGAACTCGTTGAGCGCGGTCACGTCGATGTAATCCAGCCGGACGTGACACGTTGCGGCGGACTATCCGAAGCGCTCAAGATCGCCCGCGCTGCCGAAGAACGAGGCGTGCCATGCGTGCCGCACGCCTGGAAGAGCGGGGTCATCAAGGCAGCCTCGCTGCATCTTAATGCCGTGCTCGAAACCGCATACTTCCAGGAATACTGCGTGGCCGAGACCCCCATCAACAGACTGCTGACGCGCGAGCGAATGGAACTCGAAGATGGCTGGGTGGCGGTGCCGACGCGCCCCGGCCTCGGGATCGAGCTCGACCCGGAGATTCTCGCCCGCTACGCTGTGGGCAGCCCGCCGCTGCCCGTCGCATGATTTGCGACGCGGTCTGGTGACCAACTCGGCGATGTGCCCCGCTCGCCGCTAGCCTAGCGCCAAGACAAGCCACGCGTAATGGATACCTTCAACACCACGAACTTCAACTCGCGGCGCTCACCCGTGTTTGCACGCGGCGGAATGGTCGCCTCCGCGCACCCGCTTGCGAGCCTCGCAGGCATCCGGATACTGCTGGCCGGTGGGACTGCTGCAGATGCGGCGGTTGCGGCAGCGGTGGTGCTCGGCGTGGTCGAGCCCTATCAGACAGGACTCGGAGGCGACGCCTTCGCGCTTGTTTACGACGCCAAGGATCATCGCGTTCACGCCCTCAATGCAAGCGGCCCGGCACCATTCGCCGCGACGCTCGACCATTACCGGACACTGGGGCTGAGGAGTGTTCCGAAGCACAGCCCTCTCGCGTGGACGGTCCCGGGATGCGTCGACGGCTGGCTGCAGATGCTGGAGAGGCACGGCAAGTTGCCGCTTCACGAGATCCTGCAACCGGGCATCGAATACGCCGAACAAGGGTTCGCAGTCGCGCCCGGAGATGCACAGAGTTGGCTGGCCAGCGAGGCCAGGCTCAAGCAGGATCCCGAGGCGGCACGCACCCTGCTCATCGACGGGCACGCGCCTCGCGCCGGACAGGTTGTCGTGCAACCGGATCTCGCACAAACGCTCCGATTGCTCGCAAAGGGGGGGCGGGACGAATTCTATCGAGGGGCAATTGCCGAACGGTTGCTCACCTATGTCGAAAGGCGCGGAGGACTGCTGACGCGCCGCGACCTGGGGGAGTATCGCGCCCAATGGCAGGATCCGATAGGTGTCGAATATCGCGGTTGCCACATTCTCGAATGCCCACCCAATGGACAGGGTATCGCGGCGCTGGTCGCATTGAGAGCAATGGCGGCCGTCGACCTCTCCCGCCACTCCCGTGATTCACCAGAATGCTGGCACCTGCTGATCGAAGCGACCAAGCATGCGATGGTTACCGCGCTCGACCACGTCGCCGATCCACGCTTCGCGGATGTCCCGACCGCACGGCTGATCGACCAGGCACGGCCCCCGACCGGATGGCGCGCTTCCGCGCCGACGCAGCAGGCTTGGGGGCGATCCGATACGGTCTATCTCGCCGCGACCGATGCCGCCGGCAACGCGGTCTCGTTCATCAACAGCGTGTTCGATGACTTCGGAAGTGGCCACGTCGCCGAGGGCCTCGGCTTCGTCATGCAGAATCGGGGGGCCGGATTCTCCCTCGATGCAGCCCACCCGAACTGCATCGGTCCGGGCAAGCGACCCTTTCATACGATCATCCCCGGGATGATGCTGCGCAACGACGTGCTGCACGGGGTCTTCGGTGTCAGCGGAGGCCTGATGCAGCCGCAGGGGCACCTCCAATTGCTGGTGAACCTGCTGGACTACGGACTTGACGTTCAGACTGCCGTCGACGCACCGCGCTTTTGGTGGGAAGGCGGACGCCGGGTCGTCATAGAGGCTGGTGTACCCGACGCGACATGCGCGACCCTCGCGGCCTGGGGCCACGAGATCATTCGCCGCGAGCATCGCGGGATGGGAGGAGCCCAAATCATTCTCGCCTTGCCCGATGGCGTGTGGGTGGCTGGTTCGGAGCCTCGCCAGGACGGATGTGCGATCGGCTATTGACCCGGCGAGCGATGATTGCCATGCATCATCCTAAGAGTTAGGATTGATCGATGACGGAAACCATCCATCGTGCATTCTCGCCGTCCACTCCCGGTGAACGCCGCCGGAGTGAGAAGCGCGCGATCTCGTGGTCTGAGATCGAAAGATCCATCCTCTTGCGGATCGCCCGCAAGGAATACGTTCCCGGGCAGCGGATCCCCACCTGCGAGGCGCTCGCCGTCGAGTTTGGCGCGAACAAGAACACTGTCAGCAAGGCCTTTCGCTCCCTCGCGCAGCGCGGATACCTCTTGACTCGACCGGGTTTCGGCACGTTCGTCAGCAAACGACGCCTGCGCATCTCCGTCGACACCGCGCTGGACGGCATTACCGGCCTACTCGCCCTGGCGGTGCAGGAGGCGAAGTTGGTCGGCCTTGACCAGCAGCGTTTTCGAGAATTCGTCGACGACGTTGTCACCCAGTCCTACGGGCATGCCGGACCACGCGTCGGCTTCATAGAGTGCAACCGTCACGACGCGACGACGCTCAGTCGCGACCTGCAGTTCGCCGTCGCACATCCGATCGAGCCACTGTTGATCGACGTGGTGCTGAGCCACCCGGAGCGCTTCCTCACCGAATTCAGTATTCTTGCCGTCAACATAACCCACCTGGCAGTGATCGAAGCGGCGCTCGGCGCGACCGCAGGGACTGGCGGACGTGCCGAGATATGCGGGCTGCACATTCCCATCGATCCCGAATCGCTGATGCGCGTCGCGCGGCTCCGGGCCGGCACGCGGGTGGGCATCGTATGCGATCTAAAACCGACGCTGCTCGCGCTGACCGGAATGGTCGACGGCTACAACCCCGGCCTTCGCGTTCAGGGCTGCCTGACCAAGGAGCGCGCGGCCGTTTCCAGGCTATTGCAAACGAGCGACGTCGTGCTCGTCACACCCTCTGCGGCCGAGCGTCTACAAATCGCCAACTCGCAGATCCCCATCGTGACGCTGACTTTCCGGCCGGACACGCGGTCTGTCGAGTACCTCATGACGCTCATCGCTCGAAATACCGCGCCGGCGGTCATGACGGATATCAAGTCCGGGCGCTCGGTGGCGCGCGTCCCACGCGTCCGATGATCTGGACGCTGGCTTGGATCCGGGTGACGCTCCGGCATTTCCCGGAGCGTCGATTCATTCATCAAGGAGATTGAACATGAAGCTGAGTCCGTTCGTTCGCGTCGTACCTGTCTTTCTCATGTTTGTCGCGGGTACCACATTCGGTCAATCCGATAGCTCCACCTTGACGAAGGTGAAGAAGGAAGGAGTGATGAAAGTGTGCTACGCGCAAGGCTCTCCCGAGTCCTACAAGGATCCGAAGACCGGCGAGTGGCTGGGCGTGTTCGTCGAACTGACGAACGAGCTCGCTACATGGATGAAGGTCAAGGTTCAGCCGGTCGAGGTTCAATGGAACACCGCCGTTCTGGCGTTGAAGCGCGGCGACTGTGACTTCTTCGGGAGCAGCTTCGTCTACAATGCGCCCCGCGCCATGGAAGTGAGCTTTGTCACGCCGTTTCGGTCCAAGGGACTCAACGCAATCATCCGCAAGGACAACAAGAAGAACTTGAAGAAGATCTCCGATCTCGACAATCCCAACGTCACCATCGCCGTCGGCCTTGGCTCTCGCGAATACGAGACCGGCAAGCGCATGTTCCCCAAGGCGAAGTTTCTCGCGCTGCAGATCCAGTCGGATGTCGAGACTCTGCCGCCAACCCAGCGAGGGGATGCCGACGTGACCATACTGCCGATCATCAACATCAACTGGTGGCTGCAGATTCCAGAGAATTCCTCGTGGGGCAAGATGGCCTTCCCTGGAGAGGACTTCGGGAATGCGCCGGTCGGCTGGGCGGTACGCTACGGAGACCAGGAATGGAAGGACTTCCTGGACCAATACGTCCGGTGGGTAAGTGCCAACGACTTGGCCAAACGCACATACGAAGAGTACATGGCCAAGACGAATCCCTTCGCCAAGAAGTAGCCCTTAGCGGCACTTCGGCCGCCTCACATCGTGCAAGGCGGCAGCGCTGGCAGGCGCTGCCCGCGGTTCCCTATTCACCCCTCGACAGGAGAGGCTCGTGTCGTTGATGCGCATATGGCAGGTGTTCTGGGAATACCACGACGTCCTACTGGCCGGAATCTGGGTCACGATCGCGCTTTCCGTAATCGCCATGCTGATGGCGGTAGTGGTCGGCCTGATCGCCTGTCTCGGCACCCTCGCACGAAGTCGTCTGGTTCGCGGGCCGGCCGTGTTCTATGTCGAGTTCTGTCGGAATACGCCCATTCTCGTCCAGCTCGTTTGGGTCCACTACGCGCTCCCCGAGATCATTGGCATCAAGTTTGACGCCTTTACGAGCTCACTCATCGCTCTTGCGCTGCAGTCGAGTGGCTACCTCGCAGAAGAATACCGCGCCGGTATCGAGTCGATCGACAAAGGACAGATCGAAGCGGCGCAATCGCTCGGCATGACGTACGCACGTCTCATGCGACGGATCGTCATCCCCCAAGCCTTGATCCGGATGCTTCCGGGCATCCTCAACCAGTACGTCATCTGCTTCAAGTCTACTAGCATCGTTTCAATCATCGCAGTGCCGGACCTCATGTACCAGGCAGGACTCATCGTGAGCGCCACCTTTCTCCCGATGCCCGTTTACACTGCGGTGGCGCTTACCTATTTTGTCCTCGTGTTCGCAGTTTCCTCGGCAGTGCGGTATCTGTCGCGCAAGCTCCCGACCGGAGGCTATTTCCAGGAGCAACGTCGTGCCGTCGCCTGATCCTGTCATACGACTGGAGAAGGTACACAAACGCTTCGGATCGCTCGAAGTGCTTTGTGGCGTTGATCTGCTCGTGCCGCCGCGCTCGACTCTCGCAATCATCGGGCCGAGTGGCTCGGGCAAAAGCACCCTGGTTCGCTGCATCAACTATCTCGAACGAATTCAGGCTGGCAAGATCACGGTGGGCAACATCGAGATCACGCCATTAGGACCCGAAGACGGCGCGGGTCGGTTGTCTGGTCGGCAGATCGCTCGCTACCGCGCGGGCATCGGAATGGTGTCCCAATCCTTCAACCTTTTCCCTCACCTGACGGTGATGGGCAACATCATCGAAGCGCCTACGGGCGTGCTGGGCTGGAAGCGCAAGGAAGCGATGGAAAAGGCAGGAGCGCTTCTCCGCACGGTAAATCTGGAAGACAAGGCTAACGCCTACCCCGCGACGTTGTCAGGTGGCCAGCAGCAGCGGGTAGCCATCGTCCGATCGCTGATGATGGATCCCAAGATCATGCTGTTCGATGAGCCGACCTCTGCACTCGACCCCGAGCTGACCGGCGAGGTATTGCGTGTGATCCGCGATCTCGCGATCGAAGGCCGCACCGCCATAATCGTGACCCACGAATTGCGATTCGCGCGTGACGTCGCGTCTCACGTTGTTTTCATGGAGGGCGGGGGGATCGTCGAGGAGGGACCGCCCGAACAGGTGCTTGGAAACCCGTGCGAGCCGCGTACCAAGGCCTTCATTGGCGGTGTCCTCGATCCGCTGTGATCTCGGTGATGATGTTCGAGCCGTGCTTTCGGCCGCTGCCTTCGAGCCCGTCGGCTACGGGCCTCGCAGGTCTTCCGCCTCGGCAACACCCGCCCGCGGCTACTCGATCCCCGCGTTCCTGAACGCCGCGCGGGCGCTTGGACCGCCGAGGTAGGCGACGAATGCAAGCGCGGCAGCATCCCCCTGCGTGGTCGCCGCCGCATAACTCGTGGTGTTCTGCATGCCGGCTGGCAGCGGACCCACGTACACAAGGCCGCGCTCCCGATAGAGCAGGATCTCGGTGATCGCGCCGAAGCCGAGCTCCCGACCGGTACCCTTCAGCACGTGCTCCAAGACCGCGGCGCCGTTGTCGTATCGAATGGTCTTCTGCGCCACGCGATCATAGAGCTCGTTCTTGCGCAGCCATTGCTCGAGATAGAGCCCGGTGGACGCGCGGTTGAAGACCAGCGACTCGGCGTCGAGCATCGCCGTCCGTACCGCGTCGACGCTGCCGATCTCGGGTACCGAAGCACCCGCGCGCACCGTGACGCCCATTCCGACCCGGCCAAGATCCACTCGCTCGGGACGCACGCGGCCCGCGCGCGCGAACTCTTCCAGGACGGCCGGGGGCGCGATGACGACGTCCCACCGTTCGCCGTCCTCGATCCGCTTGCGCAACTGGGGGGCGGTGTTGAAAGTGACCTTGACCGAGTGCGGCGAGGACATGTTGTAGGTCTCCACCGCAGCCGTGAGCCCGGGCTCGATCGCGCCAGCGCTCAGCACGGTGATCTCCGCAGCCGCGGCGACGCCTGCCGCCATGCCTACGATGGCCATTGCCGCCCTCCATGTGTCCTTGCCCATTGCGATCTCCTGGTTTTCATGTCTCGTGCGCGGTCTGCTTGCCGCCATCCTTGCCATGGCTGCCCGCGCCACCGCCGACGCCGAGTTTGCGCAGCAGACGTGGCAGGGTGAGCGCCTGCACCAGAATGCTGAACAGCACCACCCCGTAGGTCGCCGAGAGGATAACCTCCCGACCTTCGATGGCGGGCAGGGACAGGGCCAGCGCCACCGAGATGCCGCCGCGCAGACCGCCCCAGGTGAGGATGCGGATGTCGTTCTTCGACGCGTGCAGCAGGCGGTACATCGCGAGCAGCGGCAGGCCGACGCTGATCCAGCGCGATACCAGCACCAATGGAATCGCGATCAGCGCGGGCACGACCTGCAGGACGTACGGGGACAGTGCGATGACCTCCAGGCCTATCAAACCGAACAGCACCAGGTTCAGGACGTCGTCGATCACTTCCCAGAATTCGAACAGCCGCAAGCGCGTGCGCTCCGACATCGCGAACCGCCGGCCGTGGTTGCCGATGACCAGCCCCATCACCACCGCCGCGATGGGTGCCGACACGTGTACCAGCTCGGCGACCGCGTAGCCACCCGTTGCCATGGCGAGGGTGATCAGGATCTCCACGGCATAGCTGTCGATGCCGCGCAGCAGGAAGAATCCCAGGAAACCGACTGCCAGGCCGATGGCGACGCCACCGAAGATTTCCATGGCAAGGAGGCCGGCAACACCGGTAATAGTCGGCGCTTCGCCGCCGGTGCCGGTCGCGATCCCGAGCAGGGTGAGGAACACCACCACGCCGGTGCCGTCGTTGAACAGGCTTTCGCCGGCGATCCGGGTCTCCAGCCGCTTCGGTACCGCGAGGGTACGCAGCACCCCCAGCACGGCAATCGGGTCGGTCGGCGAGATCAGCGCCCCGAACAGCAGGCAATGCATGAATGGCAGGCCGAAGCCCGCCCACTGGGCGACGTAGTACAGCAAGCCGCCCACGATCAGCGTGCTGAGCGTCACCCCGATCGTGGCCAGTGTCCCGATCGTCCACCGCTCGCCGGCGATGTCGCTCCAGTCGATGTGCAGGCTGCCCGCGAACAGCAGCAGGCCGAGCATGCCGTGGAACACGAGCTCCGGAAAATCGAGCTGGCTGACGATGTTGCGTGCCCAGTCCGTCCCGAACGGATGGATGATGCCGGCCAACACCACCAGCAGCGACAGCGCGAGTCCCACCGCGGTGATCCCGACGGGCTCAGGGATCTTGAACACGCGGGCGTTGATGTAGCCGCACAGCGCGATCAGGGTGAACACCAGCCCGACGGCGTAGAAGAGGCTCATCGCAAGGTGGGGCCGTGCGGTGCGTCGATGACGGGTAGGCGCGCTGCGCCGTCGAGCCGGGGCGCGCACCGCGCCCATCCCGGCAAGGCCCGCAGCGCGTGCACGCGACCGTCAGGCCCTGGCTCGAGCGCCACCCACGCTGCCTGCAATGCCCACTTCGTGCCGCAGGGTTCGCGCGATCCGACCGCGGTACTCAATGGCTCTCGCGGCCCACCGGGGCGCCGGAGCTGCCCACCAGGAAGTCGAGGTCGACGCCTTCGTCAGCTTGCAACACGTGCTCGCAGTAGAGCTTCACCCAACCGCGATCCGAATGCGGTGGCGGCGCCTTCCATTCGCTCTTGCGCCGCGCCAGCTCCTCGTCGGACACCTGCAGATGCAGGCGGCGGTTGGGCACGTCGAGCTCGATGATGTCGCCGCTTTGCACCAGGGCCAGCGGTCCTCCGGCCGCGGCTTCCGGCGCGGTGTGCAGTACCACCGTGCCATACGCCGTGCCCGACATGCGCGCGTCGGAGATGCGGATCATGTCGGTGATCCCCTTCTTGAGGATCTTGGCCGGCAATGCGAAGTTGCCGACCTCGGGAAAGCCGGGATAGCCCTTCGGACCGCAGTTCTTCAGCACCATGATGCAGTGCTCGTCGACGTCGAGCGCCGGATCGTCGATGCGTCGGTTGAGATCGTCGATGTCCTCGAACACCACCGCCCGGCCGGTGTGGGTGAGCAGGTGCGGCGACGCCGCCGAGGGCTTCAGTACCGCACCGCGCGGGGCGAGGTTGCCGCGCAGCACGACGATGCCACCGTGCGGCTTGAACGGCTTGCCGATCGGGGTGATCACTTCCGGGTTGTAGTTGATCGCGTCCTTGACGTTGGCCCAGAGCGACTGGCCGTTGACGGTGAGCGCGTCCTTGTGCAGGAAGCTGCCGAGCTCCTTGATGACCACCGGCAGGCCGCCGGCGTAGTAGAAGTCCTCCATCAGGAATCGGCCCGACGGCATGAGGTCGACCAGGCACGGCACCTCGCGGCCGAGTCGATCCCAGTCGTCGAGATCGAGGTCGACGCCGATGCGCCCGGCGATCGCCTTGAGGTGCACCACCGCGTTGGTCGATCCGCCGATCGCGCCGTTGACCATGATGGCGTTCTCGAAGGCCTGCTTGGTGAGGATCTTGGACATGCGCAGATCCTCCTTCACCATGGCGACGATGCGCCGCCCGACCATGCGGGCGAGCACGCGGCGCCGGGAATCCACGGCAGGGATGGCGGCGTTGGTCGGCAGGCCCATGCCAAGCGCCTCGACCATCGACGCCATCGTCGACGCCGTGCCCATGGTCATGCAATGCCCCGCCGAGCGCGACATGCACGCCTCGGCGTCGATGACGTCGTTCATCGTCATCTCACCGGTCTTGAGCATCTCGGTGAACTTCCACACGTGGGTGCCCGAGCCGATGTCGGTGCCGCGGAACTTGCCGTTGAGCATCGGCCCGCCGGACAGGCCGATGGTCGGCAGGTCGCACGACGCCGCGCCCATCATCAGGGCCGGGGTGGTCTTGTCGCACCCCATCATCAGCACGATGCCGTCGAAGGGATTGGCGCGGATCGATTCCTCGACGTCCATCGCCGCCTGGTTGCGAAACAGCATGGTGGTCGGGCGCATCAGCGTCTCGCCGAGGCTCATCACCGGGAATTCCAGCGGGAAGCCGCCCGCATCGAGTACACCGTCGCGCACATGCTGGGCGAGTTCGCGGAAGTGGGCGTTGCAGGGCGTGACCTGCGACCACGTGTTGCAGATGCCGATCACCGGCCGGCCGTCGAACTGGTCGTGGGGGATGCCCTGGTTCTTCATCCAGGAGCGATGCACCATCCCGTCGCGATCCTCGCGGCCGAACCATTTGAGGGAACGCAGGGCAGGTTTGTTCTTGGGTTGCTTGGGGTCTTGGTTGCTCATGTGAGGGCTCGAAAGGGCGCGCCACAGGACACGCAAAGGAAGAAAGGTTGGTCCTCGAGCACGCGGACCTTCAGGGGTCCAGTCGCGCGCCGCTCGCCTGGTCGAACAGATGCACGTTGCCGGTATCGATGGCGAGGCCGATGGCCTCGCCCGGCTTCGCCTCCGGCCGGCCGTGCGCGACCAGCACGATCTGCTCCTCGCCGGCCTTGATGAGGAGCTCGGTCTCGTTGCCGGTGGGCTCGACCACGATGATCTCCGCCGGGACTGCGCCGCCATCGGCCGGCACGCCCAAGCCCAGGTCGCCGGGCCGGATACCGTAAGCGACGCGCTGGCCGTCGGTGCCGACGTCGGGGCGCGCCGGCCAGCGCAACCCTCCCGTGGCTTCGACGTACGCGACGCCATTCGCGCGGCGCAGCGTGCCTTCGATGACGTTCATGGCCGGCGAGCCGATGAACTGTGCGACGAACAGGTTCGCGGGAAAGTCGTAGAGCTCCAGCGGCGTGCCGATCTGCTCGATGCGCCCGTCGTGCATCACCACGATGCGGTCGGCCATGGTCATGGCCTCGACCTGGTCGTGGGTGACGTACACCGTGGTGGTCTTGAGCCGCTGGTGCAGGGCCTTGATCTCGCCGCGCATCGCCACCCGCAGCTTGGCGTCGAGGTTGGAGAGCGGCTCGTCGAACAGGAACACCTTGGGATCGCGGACGATGGCGCGGCCCATGGCGACGCGCTGCCGCTGCCCCCCGGAGAGCTCGCGCGGAAAGCGCTTGAGGTACGGCTCGAGGTTGAGGATGCGGGCGGCGTTGGCGACCCGCTCGGCAACCACCGCCTCCTTGGCCTTGCGCAGCTTCAGGCTGAAGGCCATGTTGTCGGCGACGGTCATGTGCGGATACAGCGCATAGGACTGGAACACCATCGCGATATCCCGATCCTTGCTCTCGACGTCGTTGACCGTGCGGCCATCGATGGCGATCGTGCCGCCCGTGATCTCCTCCAGGCCGGCGAGCATCCGCAACAGGGTCGACTTGCCGCATCCGGAGGGGCCCACCAGCACCATGAACTCGCCGTCCTGGATGTCGAAACTGACGCCGTGCAACACCTTGGTCGTGCCGAAGCTCTTCTCGATGCCGTGGAAGGAAACCGATGCCATGGATTGATCCGGTCGTGAGGGCGGATTCGGAAGGAGTCGCGAGGAACGCGGTCAGCTCTTGACCGCGCCAGCCGTCAGGCCGCCGACCATGTAGCGCTTGAACGCGTAGTAGATGGCGGCCGGCGGCAAGGCGTAGATGAGACCCGTGGTCATGAGCAACTCCCACGGCGAATCGTCGGCGGCCAGGAAATTCCCCAGCGCCACCGCCAGGGTGATGTCCCGATCGTTGGACAGCAGCAGGAATGCGTACAGGTACTCGTTCCACGCGAGCAGCAGGGCATACGTGCCGATGGCGACGAGCGACGGGGTCATCAGCGGCAGGTAGACGAGTCGCAGGAGCTGCAACGGCGAGGCGCCATCCATGCGGGCGGCCTCGTCGAGCTCGTAGGGGAGCTTGTCGGAAGCCTGCTTCAACACCCAGATCGCGTACGGCGACGCGATCGTGACCATCGCCAGGATCAGCGCCCACTGCGTGTTCAGGAGACCATAGTTGCCCATGGTCTTGTACATCGGCACGGCGAGGAATGCCGCCGGGATGAAATAGGTGAACAGCGCGAGGTTCATCACCCAGCGCCCGCCGCGAACCTTGAGGCGGCTGATCGCGAAGGCCGCACCGGTGGCAATGACGAGGGTGAGCGCACCGACGGTCACGGCGATGATCAGGGAATTGCCGAGCTGCAGCCAGAAGTGGCTGAGGTAGTAATGCTTCTGGCCGAACACGATCTCGAAGTTGCGCAGCGTCGGCTCCTCCGGCCACAGTCGCCCGCGGAACATCGTCTCCTTGGGGGAGATCGAGAACAGGAACAGGTAGTAGATCGGGAACATGGTCCACAGGAAGACCGGGATCCCGATCAGCAGCAGCTTCGCCTCATTGACCGCCTTGCGGATCTTCATCGGCGCGTCCTCATCGCGACAGCCGGCGCATCATGAACAGCATCAGCGGCAGCACGAACGGCATGGCGACCACGATCGCCGCCATCGACAGGTCGACCTGATCGAGGCGCAGGTACCGGATGCCGAGGGTCGCGAGCACGTGCGTCAAGTCCGCCGGCCCGCCACCGGTCAGGAGGTAGACGCTGTTGAAGTCGCCCAGGGTCCAGATCATCGACAGGATGGTCGAGGTGAGATAGAGCGTTTGCATCGACGGCCAGGTGATGAACCGGAATTTCTGCCAGCGACTGGCGCCATCGACCGACGCCGCCTCATAGAGCTCTCCGGGAATCGCCAGGCGGCCCGCAATCAGGATCAGGGTCCAGAACGGCAGCGACTTCCAGATATGCACCATGATCGCCATGCCGAGCGCCAACTCCGGATCGTTGAGCCAGTTGGGACCGTCCGCTCCCGTGAAACGGAAGATGAGCGAGTTGATCAAGCCCCATTCCGGATTCAGCATGAACCGGAACGACAGGATGGTCGGGATCGACGGCACCGCCCACGGCAGGATGAACAGCACGGACAGCACCTTGATCCACCACCGGGTGTGCACGAAGAACCCGGACAGCAAGAGCGCGATCGACATCTTGACGTTGATGCCGACGATCAGGAACACCAGGGTGTTGATCACCGCGCGGTCGAACACCGGGTCGGCGAGCAGCCGGGTATAACTGTCGGGATGACGGGCGAGCCACAACGCGTAGCCGACCGGGTAAAGCACGAACACCAGGAAGACGATCAGGTACGGCGTGAGCAGAATGAGGCCCCACGCCTGCCACGGCGACAGGCGCTTCTTCGGCCCGGTCGGCGTCGCCGGAACGACCTCGGGAAGGGCGAGGCTGGAGGACATGCAGGCCCTGGGCGGACCGGTGCGCGCGTACGACCTGCGCGCAGCCGGCCTGCCTGGCGAACTTTTAGATGGTTCGGTCCATCACGATCCCGCCACCTGCTTGATGCGGGCGATCATCTCGTCGACGGCCTTTTCCGCGGGCACCTTCTCGTTGACCACGCGGTTCATCGCCTTCGCCCAAATGTTTTCGTTGTTGAGAATCGTGAATTTCCAGTTCTTGGTGAACTCAAAGGTCACCGTGCCGGCGTGGAACTGCTTGTACACCGATTCGCGGTGCGGGTCGGCGTGCCAGAACGGGCTTTCGGCAGCCTCCTTGGTCACCGGGTACCAGCGTCCCAGCGCGCCCTCGACATACGGCTTCAGGTTCTGCTCCTCGAGCAGGAAGGCGACGAATTCCTTGCCGCGCTTCTTGTTCTTGGCCTTCTCGAACACCACGCCGGTCTTGACCGCGGCGCGATAGACCATCTTGGTGCCATCGGGCTTGTTGGGGAAGCCGGCCGTGCGAATCAGCTCGTAGTAGTTCTTCTTGGCCTGGTCGCGCTGCTCCTGGGTGAGCGTGGCGTTGTTGGAGTCGTCGAGCCACTTGGAGGCAATCGAGATCGTGGCGTTGTGGGTCATCACGATCGTCTTGTTGTGGAAGGCGACGTTGTTGTCCGGATCCTTCCAGTTGGTCGCCGACGGTGGGGTGCAACCCTTGTCGTAGGGTCCGATGTAGTCCTTAAGTGCGGCGACAAGGCCCTGCTTCACCTTTGGATCATCGACCAGCAGCTTGCCGTCGTCGTTGACGAGCTTGACATTGTGGGCGTCCATGAACGTCAGGAACGAGTAGAACGAGTCGCTCGAATCCACACCCATCGGGAAGCCGGTCGCGTAGAGACGCTGGCCGGTCTTCTTGCGGATGCCGGGCTGCACCTTGTTGCACCAGAAGCTCCAGTAGTCGGCCCACTTGGTCGGGATGTCGGCCTCCTTGAAGCCCGAATCGGCCAGCATGTCGAGCCAGATCTCGATATGCATCGTCTGCTGCTTGAGCGGGAAGGCGTAGTACGCGCGCTTCTTGGTCTGCTCGTTCAGGAGATAGGTGGTCTCGAGGGTGTTGGGCAGGAAGCGCGCCTTCAGCGGCGTGAGGATGTCCGAGAGGTCTTCGAGCTTGCCCTCGAATGCCCACTTGCCCGTCACCTGGAAGTCGTAGACGTCGGCGTAGGCCACGTCGGGCGGCGTGCCGGCATCCAGTGCCGAAACGGTCTTGGGAATCATGTCCTGCACCGGGTATTGCGACACCTCGACCTTCACCCCGGACTTCTGCTCGAACTTCTTCACCACGTCGAAGAATGCGTCGTCCTCGGCTTTGTAGAAGCCCTTCACCCACCAGACGGTGAGTGCTTCCTGCGCCAGCGCCTGGGTCGCGGCGAGCGACGCGCCCGCGGCCACGGCCCATACCATCAATCTCAGCAAGCGTTTCATCGGACTTCCTCCTGGTTGGATCGGGTCTTCTGTCGAATCCCGCATAGTCTCGTCTCAGCCTACGAGTTAGGGTGACGAGTGTCAAATCGCGGCGCAGCGCCGCATGGCAGGCTCCCCATCGCCTACATGACCGCACCGAGCGCCCAGGGCACGAACTCGCTCTGGCCGTAGCCGTGCTGCTCGCTCTTGGTCTTCCGGCCCGATGCGGTCGCCAGCATCAGCTCGAACAGCTTGGCGCCGATCTCGTCGACACTGGCGGTGCCGTCGGCGATCTCGCCGCAGTTGAGATCGATGTCGTCTTCCTGACGCACCCAGAGCTGGGTGTTGGTCGACAGCTTCAGCGACGGCGACGGCGCGCAACCGTACGCGGATCCGCGGCCGGTGGTGAACACGATCATGTTGGCGCCGCCGGCGACCTGGCCGGTGGCCGACACCGGGTCGTAGCCCGGAGTATCCATGTACACGAAGCCCTTCGCCGTCACCGACGCCGCGTACTCGAAGACGTCGACGAGGTTGGTGGTACCGCCCTTGGCCACGGCGCCCAACGACTTTTCCAGGATGGTGGTGAGCCCGCCAGCCTTGTTCCCAGGCGACGGGTTGTTGTTCATTTCGCCCCGATTGCGGGTGGTGTATTCCTCCCACCAGCGGATGCGGGCCACCAGCTTCTCGCCGACTTCGCGCGACACCGCGCGCCGGGTCAGCAGGTGCTCCGCACCGTAAATCTCGGGCGTCTCGGACAGGATCGCGGTACCGCCATGGCGCACCAGGGTGTCGACGGCGGCGCCCAGCGCCGGATTGGCGGTGATGCCCGAATAGCCATCGGATCCGCCGCACTGCAGGCCCACCATGATGTGCGCGGCGGACACCGGTACGCGCTCGACCGCGTTGGCATGCGGCAGCATTTCCTTGACGAGCTCGATCCCCCGCGCGATCGCCCGGGTGGTGCCGCCGGTGTCCTGGATGCTGTACGTGCGCAGCAGGGCGCTTTCGTCCAGCTGCTCGGCGCCGAGCAGCGCGCTGATCTGGTTCGCCTCGCAGCCGAGGCCGATGATCAGCACCCCCGCGAAATTGGGATGGCGCGCGTAGCCCGCGAGGGTGCGGCGCAGCACCTGCATGCCTTCGCCGTGCACGTCCATGCCGCAGCCCGAGCCGTGGGTGAGCGCGACCACGCCGTCGACGTGGGCGTGCGCCGCGAGCTCGCTCGCGTGCGCGCCGTGGGAGAACGAGTCGGCGATGCCGCGCGCGACGGTCGCCGAACAGTTCACGCTGGACAGGATGCCGATGTAGTTGCGGGTCGCAACCCGGCCGGCGTTGGGGCCGTCGCTGCGCACGATTCCCATGAACTGGGCGGGAGGATCGACATAGGCGGTCGGCTTCATGTCGACCCCGAAGGCGTAATCGCGGTCGAAGGAACCCATCTGCAGGTTGTGCAGGTGCACGTGCTCGCCCGCGGCGATCTCGCGGCTGGCGAAGCCGATGATCTGGTTGTAGCGGCGGACCGGATCGCCGGTCCGGATCGCGCGGGTGGCGATCTTGTGGCCCGGCGGCACGAGGCCGCTGACCGTGACGTCCTCGTCCATGAGGCGGGTGCCGCTGACGAGCTGGGAACGGGCGATGACGACATCGTCGTCGGGATGCAGCCGGATGGTAAGTGATGCGCGCGTGAGCATGGCGCCTCCTGATCAGTTGAGGTGGATCACGATGGCACGCGATGCCGGGCAACTGCGCGCGCTTCCAGCGCGGCCATGTCCCAGCCGATGCCAAGGCCCGGCGTGTCGGGAGCGAGCGCGTGCCCATCCTGGATCGCGAGGCGTGTGGTGGTGAGGTCGTCGAGCTGCGGGATGTATTCAACCCATGCAGCATTGGGAACGGCGGCGGTCAGGGACACGTGCAGCTCCATCAGAAAGTGCGGGCACACCGCAACGTTGAACGTCTCCGCCAGATGCGCCACCTTGAGCCATGGGGTGATGCCGCCGATGCGTGCGCAGTCGACCTGCACGATCGAGCAGGCACCCCGCTCCAGATATTCGCGGAAATGCGCCGGCGCGTACAGCGATTCGCCCACTGCGATGGGAATGCCGGTATGGGCGGCGAGCTCGACGTGGCCGCCCAAGTCCTCGGCCGGCAGGGGCTCTTCGAGCCAGGCCAAGTTGAACCGCTCGAAGGCCCGCGCCCGGCGGATCGCTTCCGAGACGGTGAACGCCTGGTTCGCATCGACCATGAGCTCGAAGTCCTCGCCGACCGCCTCCCGCACCGCGGCGAGGCGCGCCACGTCTTCCGAGACATGAGGCTTGCCGACCTTGAACTTGGCGCCCCGAAAGCCCGCGGCCTTGGCGGCTAGCGTCTCTGAGACCAGCGTCGCCACCGGCAGTTGCAGCCAGCCGCCCTCGGTCGTGTACACCGGTACGCGTGGCTGGGCCCCGCCGGCGAGCTTCCAGAGCGGCAGGCCCACCCGCCGGGCGCGCAGATCCCACAGCGCCGTGTCGATGGCGGCCAAGGCAAGGCTGGTGATCGCGCCGACCGCGGTGGCGTGGGTGTGGAAAAACAGTGCCTTCCAGATGCCTTCGATCGCATCCGGATCGCGGCCGACCAGGCGGGGGGCGAGGTGATCGCGCAACAGGGCGACCACCGACGAGCCACCGGTGCCGATGGTGTAGGTGTAGCCGATACCCTCGCTGCCGTCGTCGCAGCCGATGCGCACGATCGGCGTCTCCTGGGTGACGAACGCCTGGATCGCGTCGGTGCGCACCACCTTCGGCGGGAGGTCGACCTGGAGTATGTCGATGCGGGTGATCGTCGCCACGGCCTACCCTAGAAGAACGCCTTCGGCAGCCACAGCGAGATCGACGGCACGTAGGTGATGATGATGAGCGAGAGCAGCAGGGGCACGAGCCACGGCACGATCGCCATGGTGGTGCGCTCGATCGACAGGTTCGCCACCCGTGCCAGCACGAACAGCACCATCCCCATCGGTGGATGCAGGAGGCCGATCATCAGGTTCAGCACCATCACCAGGCCGAAATGCACCGGGTCGATGCCGAGCTGCTGCACCACCGGCAGCAGCACGGGGACCAGGATCAGGATCGCCGCGGTCGGCTCCAGGAAGCAGCCCACGAAAAGCATCAGCAGGTTGGCGAGGGCCAGGAAGACCCACGGGCTGTGGGTGAACGACAGCACCCACGCCGCGACCATGTCGGTGACGCGGGTGGCCGTCAGCAGCCAGCCGAAGATCGACGCCGCGGCGACGATGAACAGCACCGTGGCCGTGGTCTCGATGGTGTCCATCGACACCTTCACCAGCATCCGCCACGACAGGGTGCGGTACCACGCGAGGCCGAGGAACAGCGCCCAAACACACGCCGCGATCGCGCCCTCGGTGGGGGTGAACACCCCCGTGGTCATGCCGCCGATCAGCAGGACCGGGGTCATGATCGGCAGGACAGCCTCGAAATCGAGCTTCCAGTCGGCGGCGAGGAGCAGGACGAGCCCGATGCCGATGGCGGCGTTGAAGCCCAGGCCCATGCGCATCGCCAGCCACAGCAGCAGGGGAAAGCCGATGACGATGCCGAGCTCGACGAAGGCCTTGCCCATGCGGCGCCACTCGAACTTCACGTCCCCGCCCCAGTTGTTCTTGTGGGCGAAGTACGCAACGGTGAGCATCATCAGCACGGTCATCACCACGCCGGGCACGATGCCGGCGAGGAAGAGCTGGCCGACCGAGACGTTGGCCATCATGGCGTAGATCACGAACGGCAGCGACGGCGGGATGATCGGCCCGAGGGTGGCCGAGGCGGCGGTCACCCCCACGGCGAACTCCTTTTCATAGCCATGGTCGCGCATGGCCTTGATCTCGATCGTGCCCAGGCCCGCGGCATCGGCGATCGCCGTGCCCGACATGCCGGCGAAGATCACCGAGCCGATGATGTTGACGTGCCCCAGCCCGCCCTTCATCCAGCCCACCAGCGACAGCGCGAAGTTGTAGATCCGGTTGGTGATGCCGGCATTGTTCATGAGGTTGCCGGCGAAGATGAAGAAGGGCACCGCCAGCAGCGGGAAGCTGTCGATGCCGCTGACCATCCGATGCACGACCACCGACGGCGGTACGTCGCCGGTCAGCAGGAGGTACACGAGTGCTGAGCCCGCCATGGCGATGGCCACCGGCACGCCGGTGGTCATCATGACCAGGAACGAGCCGAGGAGGGCCGGGGTCATGACACCGTCTCCTCGATCATGGTCTCGGGGCGCTCCAGGGTGCTGTAGCCCTGGCGCCAGTGCTTCACCGCCACCCCCACCGAGCGCAGCGTGGCGAGCCCGAAGCCCACCATGCAGACGGCGTAGACCGTGTTCATCGGGAGGTCGACGATGGTCATGCGGTAATTCACCATCTTTTCCATCATCTGCCAGGTCAGCACCGTGGCAAACGCGAAGAACGCGATCCGGGCGATGTCGACGATGGTCGCCAGCACCCGGCCGGCGCCTGGCGGGATGAGCCGGTACAGGAAGTCGACATGGATGTGGCGCTCGAGCTTCACCGCGGCGGACAGGGCGATCCAGACGGTCGCGATCAGCAGGTAACGCGCGATCTCCTCGGTCCAGGCCGCGGAATCGTTCATGAAATAGCGGGTGAAGAACTGGTAGAAGATGACCAGGGCGAGCACCCAGAAGAATGCGAATGCGAGCCACGCCTCCAGCGGGTAGTGGCTGAAGTCGATCGGCGCGTCGGTGGCGTGGAAGTGACCATCGGCATCGAGCACCGAGCCGTCGCCGGGGGGTGGGGTCTTGCCGTCAGGAGTCATGGAGGCAGGCTCTGCGAGATGGATGACAAGCGAGATGGATGGCAAGTCGGGACGCACGGCGGAAGCACCCTTGCGGGGTGCCCCGCGGCGCGCGGGACCAGGGCGGGTGAAAGCGGCGGGCAGCCCGCCGCGACCGCGCTACTTGATGGCCTGGATCTTTTCCCAGTCCGCCTTCTGGTAGCCCATCGACTCCAGGGTGATCTGCTTGGCGATGGCGTCCTTGAACGAAGCCTTGTCCGGCGCGACGATGGTGAGGCCCTTCTTCTTGAATTCCTCGGCCAGCTCGCTTTCGTGCTTGGTGATCTCGGCCGTCGCCTTGGCCGCGGCCTCGCGGGTGACGTCGGTGAAGATCTTCTTGTCGGCGTCGGACAGCTTGGCCCAGACGGACGGCGAGACTTGCGTTGCCAGCGAGTCGACGATGTGACCGGTGAGGATGATGAACTTCTGCACCTCGAAGAACTTCTTCGCCTCGATGGTCGTCAGCGGGTTCTCCTGGGCGTCGACGGTGCCGTTCTGCAGCGCGAGGTAGACCTCGGCGAAAGCGATCGGCGTCGGGTTGGCACCGCAGGCCTTGGGCAGCGCCAGGTAGGCCGGCACGTCGGGCACGCGCATCTTGAGGCCCTTCATGCCCGCGCAGTCCTTGAACTCCTTGTTCGACGTGGAGTGCCGGGTGCCGTAGTAGGTCATGGCGGTGATCTGGATGCCGCTCTTCTGACGGTATTCGTCGGTGAGTTGCTTGAAGGCGTCGCTTTGCGCCCACTTGATCAGATGCTCGCCGTCCCGAAAGGTGTACGGGTAGTAGCCGACGCCGATACGCGGCATCGTCCGTGCCGCGAACGACAGCCCGGAGATGATCATGTCCACCGTGCCCAGGGTCAGGCCCTGGTTGATGTCCGATTCCTTGCCCAGCGATGAGGCGGGGAAGACATCGATGTGATAGCGGCCGCTGGTACGCTTCTCGATCTCCTGCCCGGCCCACACCGACCACTTGTGGAACGGCTCCGAGGTCTCGTACACATGGGCCCATTTGAGCTTGGTCTGGGCGGCGGCGGGGCCGGCCGCGATGCCGAGCGCAAGCGCGACGGCGGCGACCGATAAGACGAGCTTGGTGATGCGCATGAATCCTCCTTCGGGTTTATGGGCGATGCAACGGCTTAGGCGTGGGCGCAGACGACCTGCACCTTGGTGCTTTGGGTTTTGTCCGCCGCGGCACGAAACGCGGCGAGGGCATCGGACAAGTCGAACTGGGCCGACAGCAGCGGGCGCACATCGACCCGCCGGGTCGCGAGATAGCGCACCGCCCAGTCGAACTCGATCCCCCAGCGGAAGGCGCCGGCGAGGTCGAGTTCCTTCGCCATGATGTCGTTCACCAGGAATGGCAGCGGCTCGTGCGGCAAGGTGCCGACCTGCACGATGCGTGCGCCGCGCCTGGCGGCGGTCACGCAGCTCCGCAACGCGGCGAAGTTGCCGGACACCTCGAAGGCGGCATCGAACTGCGGCTTGGCAAGTGCCTCGCCCTCGCGATCGGCGCGCAGGGTGCGATCGGCACCGACCTCGCGCGCCTTGGCGAGCGGCCGGTCGAGCACGTCGGAAACGGTGATCTCGGCGGCGCCGGCCAGGCGTGCCGCGATGACGACCAGGCAGCCGATCGTCCCCGCGCCGGTCACCAGCACCGACTTGCCGAGCAGATCGGGACCGCGGTTGACCGCGTGCAGGGCGACCGCCAGCGGTTCCGCGAAGGCGAGCTCGCCCAGCGACACGTCGCCGCGCACCGGGTAGCACTGCCGCTCGGGCATCACAAAGTATTCCTGGAACATGCCCTGGGCATGCGGAAAGATGCTGGCGCTGCCCAGGAACTTCATCGAGGTGCACAGCTGCTCGCGACCCTCGCGGCAGTAGTCACAGTGGCCGCAGGCATGCGACGGGCTCACCGCGACCTTGTCGCCGGGCTGGACCCGGGTGACGCCAGGACCGATCGCGGCGACCACGCCGGACGCTTCGTGCCCCGGGATGAGCGGCTCGCGGATCACGAAATTGCCGTTCTTGCCTTCCTGGAAGTAATGCAAGTCGGAACCGCAGATGCCACCGGCGCCGAGTTGCAGCAGCACCTGCCCGGGTCCAATCTCCGGCGTGGCGATGGGCTCGATGCGCAGGTCTTCCTTGCCATGGATGCGACAGGTGATCATTGGGGCCTCCGGCCGTCGATGAATGAACGGGCGAGGGACGACTCCCCGCCCGGCGAAACGGTTGCGAATTGCGCGCTCATTGCAGGGTATCCCAACCCTTGCTGAAGCGCTTGTATGCCTGGTTGAGGTGGCGCTGCATGGTCTTGCGTGCGGCCTCGGCGTCGTGCTCGGCGATCGCCTTCACGATCGCGCGATGCTCAGCCAGCGCGGCGACCCATAGTTCCGGCGAGTCGTAATGATGCTCGAGCTGCTGGTACAGCGCGCCGGTACGCTCCTCCCACAGCATTTTCACCACGGCCACCAGCGCGCCGTTGCCGGTCGCCTCGGCGATGCGCAGGTGAAACAACCGGTCGGCACCGAGCGGCTGATGCGCGCCCGTCATCTCCGCGTGCATCGCGGCCAGCGCCTCCTCGATCGCCGCCACGTGCGCCCTGGTGGCCGATTTCGCCGCCAGGGCCGCACATTCGGCCTCGATCACGTACCGTGCCCGGAGCAACTCGAACGGCCCCGCGGCCGGCTGCTCGTCCTCGGGGTCGGCCTTGCCTTCACGGGCCTCGCCCAGGACATAGATCCCCGATCCGATCCGCACGTCGACCAGGCCTTCCACCTCGAGGGCGATCAAGGCCTCCCGCACCGACGGCCGGGACACCCCGAGCTGGCGCGCGAGATCCCGCTCCGGCGGCAACCGCCCACCGGGCTGGAATTCCCCCGATCGGATAAGGGCGCGGATCTGCTCGGCGATCTGCCGGTAAAGCCGGCGCGGCTCGATACTCTGGAAAGGCATGCAAGGGAGCCTGGCAAAGGGCGTCCCGGACTGCGGAACGGCGGAAGCGAAGGCTAAACGCCGGGCGGCAACTGGTCAAGTGGTAATACCAATTCGAGTGGCAATACCCATTCCACCCGGCTAGAATCCCCGGTTGCGCCCTTATAACTTCCCGGCGACGCGGTGTGCGCATCCCATACCCGTTGCTGCTGCGGCGGGCGGCGGCGCCGCGGGTGGCCATGGCGCGCCCCGCCGCCACGCGCCTGCCAGTGCCCGCAATGCGCCCGACCACCCCGTAGCACTCCCTCCGCTCCCAGCCCCACATTCCCCACGCGCACTGTCATGCCCACCACGATCGCCCGGATCCGCGCCACGCCGGTCACCGTCCCCCTGGAAGCCGCCATCCTGCACAGCAACGGCGCCCACTGGGGCCGGTTCGTGCGCACCGTCGTCGAGGTCGAGACCGCGGATGGCTACGTCGGGCTCGGGGAGATGGGGGGCGGCGGCGAGGACGCGACCCGGCAGTTCGCCGCGCTCGAAAGCTACCTGCGCGGCCATGATGTATTCCGGCTGGAGGCGATGCGCTACGCGATCTGCA
>JBDTWB010000021.1:0-32231 GCA_040006895.1 Casimicrobiaceae bacterium
GGCGCCGAGGATGGCCTCGCCACTCACCACGCCGAGGCAGGTGCGGATCGTGCGACCCTCGATGGCGGGGGTGGTGATCAGCGGCACGTCACGTCTCCTCGATCGAGGCCGTGGTGTAGACCTCCTGCACGTCGTCGAGGGACTCGATCGCGTCGAGCAGCTTTTGCATGCGTGCCGCTTCGTCGCCGCTCATTGCCACCTCGCTGGCGGGCTTCATGGTCACCTCGGAATACGCGGCGGTGAAGCCGGCGGAGGCGAGCACCTCCTTCACGGCGACGTACTCGTAAGGATCGGTGATCACCTCGATGCTGCCGTCGTTGCTGTTGATCACGTCCTCGGCGCCGGCCTCGAGCGCGGCCTCCATCAGCTTGTCCTCGTCCGTTCCAGGGGGGAAGACCAGCTGGCCGCAGTGCTTGAACAGGAAGGCCACCGACCCATCGGTACCGAGGTTGCCGCCGTGCTTGGAGAAGGCGTGGCGCACGTCGGCGACCGTACGGGTGCGGTTGTCGGTCATGCAATCGACCATCACCGCCGCACCATTGATGCCGTAGCCCTCGTAGCGGATCTCCTCGTAGTTGACGCCGTCGAGATCGCCGCTACCTCGCTTGATGGCGCGCTCGATCGTGTCCTTGGGCATGTTGTTCGCCATCGCCTTGTCCACGGCGAGCCGCAGGCGTGGATTGGTGGCGGCGTCACCGGCGCCGAGGCGCGCGGCAACGGTGATTTCCTTGATGAGGCGGGTGAAGATCTTGCCGCGCTTCGCGTCGGTGGCGGCCTTCTTGTGCTTGATATTCGCCCATTTGCTGTGGCCAGCCATGGTCGCTCCGGGATACTCGTTCGCTCGAACGCGAATTATACCGGCCGCCTCCGGTCGCCTATCCGGATCGCCCCATCCGGTTGGCCTGCCGGCAGGCGTCAGAGCACCTGCTGCTCCTTCAGGAACCGCGCGAGCACCGCCAGCCGCACTTCGCTGTCGTTGACCTCCAACATGCTCTGCTTGACCGTAAGAGGCAGCGGCAGAAGCTCGGCGAGCCGATAGCCGACCCATGTTGCATCGTCGAAGTGGCGCTCGGCGGGAAACTGCTGGGGGCCCACCCGCGTGGCGATGAGCTCCAGCAGCTTGGCGAGCGGGGCGAACGCCGCGGCGAGGGGCACACGGGGCTCGTCGGCAAGGGGCGTGACGTTGCCGACGAGAAGGCCATCCTTGGCCATCGCCTTCCCTGTGACCTCGATGCGCGACACGCCGACCGCTTCGATCTGCAGGATGCCGAGCTGCGGCACGTCCCACCGGCCGATGCGCGCGACCGTGCCCACGGTGGCGATCTCCGGAGACTCGTGTTGTGCGGGCCGCGCCACTTCCTCGCCACGGAGGATGAGACACACCCCGAAGCCGCGCTCTTCGGCGAGACACGCCTTGACCATGCCGACGTAGCGCTGCTCGAACACCCTCAGGGGCAGCACGCCACCGGGAAACAGCACCGTGTGCAGCGGGAAGAGCGGCAGCGCATGGGACTCCCGCGGGGTGTCGACGGCGTCGGCCATTTCAGGTGGACCGCACGTCCGGCGCCGCGTCGCCCCAGCGGGGGCCGAGGGTATGCGCCACGCCGAGGTGATCGAGCACCCGGGCGACGACGAAGTCGACGAGGTCCGCGATCGTGCGTGGATGGCCATAGAAGCCGGGTGCGGGAGGCAGGATGACCGCGCCCGCATTGGCGAGGGTGAGCATGTTCGCGAGGTGGACCGATGACAGGGGGGTCTCGCGCGGTACCAGCACCAGCGGCCGGCGTTCCTTCAGCATGACGTCCGCCGCCCGCTCGATGAGATTGTCGGACAGGCCGTGGGCGATTGCCGCAAGTGTTCCCGTGGTGCAGGGGCATACCGCCATGGCATCGGCGGGATTGGTGCCGGAGGCGATCGGCGCCATCCAGTCGTCGCGGCCGTGGACCACGATCTGTCCTTGCCGCGCGCCCGAGCGTTCGGTCAGCTGCCGGGCCGCTTCGCGCGGCTGCGCTGGCAGCACCACACCGCATTCCTGATGCGCCACGATCTGGGCAGCCTGGGAATAGAGCACGGCGACCTCGCAGTCGGCGGCAACGAGGCATTCCAGCAGCCGCAGGCCGTACGGCATGCCCGAGGCGCCGGTGAACGCGAGGGTGATGCGCATCGGGCTTGACGTCCGGGGTCTGGTGTCAGGTTCGAGGATGGAGCGACCGCCGAGATGGTCGCTCCGCTAGTCGAGCTCGCGATGGCGCACCAGCACCTGGTAGCGCGGCGTGAAGACCGCGGCGAGGCGCTCGACGAAATACACCGACCGGTGCCGGCCGCCGGTGCAGCCGATCGCCACGGTCAGGTAATTGCGATTGTCGCGCGCATAGTCGGGCAGCCAGCCCGCGACGAAGGAATAGATGTCGGTATACATGCGCTCGACCTCGGGCACGGACTCGAGGAATGCGACGACGGGCGCATCGCGCCCGGTCTGGGGCGCGAGGTCGGGCTCGTAGTGCGGGTTGGGCAGGCAGCGTACGTCGAACACGAGATCGGCGTCGAGCGGCACGCCGTGCTTGTAGCCGAACGACTCCAGCAACAGGGTGAGCTCGCCCGCACTGGTGCTGACATAGTCACGGATCCAGCGTCGCAGCGCGGCCGCCGGCAGGTCGCTCGTGTCGAATACGAACCCCAGGGCGCGCACGTCGGCCAGGAGGCCGCGCTCGTGCTCGATCGCCTCCGTAAGCGTGCGTGCGTCGCTGGAAAAGGGATGGCGGCGACGGGTCTCTGAGAAGCGCTTGACCAGGGTCGCCGTCCGCGCATCGAGGAACAGGAAGCGCACCGTCCAGCCGGCCGCGCGGAGGGTGGCGATGTACCCGGCAAGATCCGGCAGGCCGGGGCCGGTCTTGACGTCGAGGGCGATGGTCACGCGGTGGCGTCCGGCGCGGGCCAGGTACTGCGCCGTCTCGATGAGGAGCGGCGGCGGCAGATTGTTGACCGGGTAGTAACCCGCGTCCTCGAGCGTGCCCAGGACGACGTTCTTGCCCGAGCCCGACAACCCGCCGATGAGCAGGAGCTCCATCGCGGCGTGCTGGCCGCGCTCGGGGCTGGGGGAAAAGGCCGTGGTCATCGGGCGTAGACGGAGGCGAGGGTGCCGGGGTGTGGCTCGAGCTGCGGGATCAGCCGCTGTCTTCCATGAGCTTCTGCTGGCGCTCGATGAATTCCTTGGTGCTGTCGATGCCACGCTGGTTGAGCACGAAATTGCGCACCGCCGCCTCGACCAGGACCGCGAGATTGCGCCCCGCGGCCACCGGGATGGTGACCTTGCGGATCGGCACCCCGAGGATCTCCTGGTACGTGGCGTTGACCTGCAGGCGATCGAGCTCGGAGAACGCCTCGTGGCTGTGGTCCTCGAGATTGACGACCAGGCGCAGCAGCTTGCGCGGGCGCACCGCGGTTTCGCCGAAGATCGTGCGGATGTTGAGGATGCCGATGCCACGCACCTCCAGGAAGTCGCGCAGCACGCTCGGGCAGCGTCCCTCGAGCGTGTCCGGCGAGATGCGATAGAACTCGACGATGTCGTCGGCTACGAGTCCGTTGCCGCGGGAGATGAGCTCCAGGGCGAGCTCGCTCTTGCCGATGGCCGAGGCCCCGGTGATGAGCACACCCATCTCGAGCACGTCGAGGAACACGCCGTGCAGCGTCGCGACCTCGGCGAGCATGCGCGAGAGGTAGATGCGCAGCACGTCGACCAGGTGCGGCGACGGCTGCGAGGATGAGAACAGGGCGATGTGCTGGCTATTGCACTTCTCGCCAAGATACGCCGGCACTTCCTCGCCGTTGGCGACGACGATGGCGACGAGCTCCAGGGTGAATAGCCGGTCGATCGACTGCATGAGCGCGGCCGGCGGAAGCTCCGCGAGGTAGGTGATCTCCGCCGCCCCGAGGATCTGGATCCGGAACGGGTGGATGAAGTTCATGTGGCCGATCTGGCCGATGGTCGGCTTGAGCGCGGCGTCCCCGGTCAGGACCTTGTTGCCACCCTGCTGTCCCGCGAGCCACGTGAGGCCGAGGCGGGTCTCGTTGTCGTCGAAGAGCTTCTGGACGCTTACCTGCCGGAGCATGAAGGAGTCGCCGCTCATGGTGTGCTCACTATCCGGGGCTGCCGGGTTGCCAGTCGACGAACAATGCGTGCAGCGTGGCCGCGCCATCCGCCGCCGCGAGGGCGTCGCGAAAGCGGCGATCGGAGAACATCTGGGCGAGCTCGGAAAGAAGTTGGAGGTGATGCTCGGTGGCCTGCTCCGGCACGAGCAGGACGAAGACCTGGCTCACCGGCTTGCCATCCGGCGCGTCGAAGGCAATGGGCGCAGCCAGGCGGGCGAATGCGCCGCGAGCTTCCTGGAGGCCCTTGATGCGACCGTGGGGGATGGCGATGCCCTGGCCGAGACCGGTGGAGCCGAGCTTTTCCCGCGTCGCGAGGCTGTCGACGACCGTTTTCCGGGCAAGACCCTGGTGCGACTCGAACAGCGTGCCGATGGCCTCGAACAGCCGCGCCTTGCTGGGCGCGTCCAGCCCCACCACTACGTTCTCGGCGGGCAGGAGATCGGCGATCTGGCTCATCGGCGGGTTGGGTGTGGCGTGGGCTCGGAGGCAAAAACAAAACGGCGGGCAGTCAGCGCTTCACCGCCGGACGGCCCGCCTCGAGTCGTCGAAAAGTATACGCTACTCGGCAGTCGTCCCCGACTCCGGCGCCGCCGCGGCGGGCGGCGCCTCGGACTCCACGGCGCCGTCGCGCTTGAACGCTGCGCCGTCGTAGCGTTTCCCGTTCTTCTTTTCCTTGTGCTTCAGTACCTGCCGATCGAGCTTGTCGATCAATACGTCGATGGCGGCATACATGTCCGATTCGATCGCCTCGGCGTGGATGTCCTTGCCGCGCGTGTGCAGGTTGACCTCGATCTTGTGCTGGAGCTTGTCGACCGACATCACCACGTTGACATCGATCACGTGATCGAAGTGCCGGTTGACGCGCTCGAGCTTGGCAAGCACGTAGTCACGGATGGCTGGCGTGATATTGAGGTGGTTGCCGGTGAGGTTCAGATTCATCAACCGCTCCTCGAAAGGGGGAAAAGGCCATCGGTCGGCGCTTCTCGGGGCCGATGCCGTGGACTGCGCGAGGCACCGATCAGAGCGCCTTGCGCAAATTGACGGGAGGTATCTGCAGCGACTCCCGGTACTTGGCGATCGTGCGCCGCGCCACGACGATGCCCTGGTCGCCCAGCAGATCGGCGATGCGGCTGTCGGTGAGCGGCGTCTTCGGGTCCTCCGCCCCGATGAGTTGCTTGATCAGCGCCCGGATCGCGGTCGCCGAGCAGGCGCCGCCGGTGTCCGTCGCCACGTGGCTGCCGAAGAAATACTTGAGCTCGTACGTGCCCCTCGGCGTCAGCATGTACTTCTGGGTGGTAACGCGTGAGATCGTTGACTCGTGCAGCCCGAGCATGTCGGCGATCTCGCGCAGCACCATGGGTCGCATCGCCACGTCGCCGTGCTCGAAGAAACGTCGCTGGCGCTCGACGATCGCCTGGGCCACGCGCAGGATGGTCTCGAAGCGCTGCTGGACGTTACGGATCAGCCACTTCGCCTCCTGGAGATGGGCGGCGAGCTGTTGGTTGGAGGACTCGCGATTGCGGGTCAGGATATCGGCGTAGATCCGGTTCAGCCGCAGCTTGGGCATCGCCGCCTCGTTGAGCGAGGCAACCCATTGACCGCGCACCTTCCGGACGACCACGTCCGGGATCACGTAGTTTGCCTCGGCCTTGGCAAAGGACGCGCCCGGTCGCGGGTTGAGGCTGGTGATCAGCAGGCGCACGCCGCGTACGCCGGCGTCGTCGGTATGCAGGAGCCGCTTCAGCTTGGCGAAATCGCGGGCCGCGAGCAGCGGCAGGTGGCCGTTCACCACGACCAGCGCTTCGGCCCGCCACGGCGTCGACTCCGCGCGTGCCTTGAGCTGCAGCGCGAGGCATTCGGCCGCGTCGCGCGCGCCGACCCCGGCGGGGTCGAAGCTCTGCAGGTACTTGAGGGCGATGCTGAGTTCCTCGGGCTCGAGGAGCGCCTCGGGTGCGAACAGTTCGGCAATCTCGTCGAGCGGCGAAGTGAGATAGCCATCGTCGTCGAGCGCGTCGACCAGCGCCGCCACCAGCAGGCGGTCGCGTTCCGGCACGCTCATGACGGCGAGTTGCGAAAGCAGATGGTCGCGCAGGGTGCTGGTGGCGACCTGCTGGGGGTAGAAGCTTTCGTCGTCCTGGTCGTTGCCGCCGCCGCTGCCGCCCCAGTCGCCGTCACCGGACGAGTAATCCTCGAAGTCGGGCCGGTCGGCGCCGTCGAAGGGCGAGTCGCGGTCGTCGCGCTCGTTGCGGTCGTTGCGCTCGTCGGGGGAATCGGTGCGGGTCTCGATCGCGCTGGTGGGAACGGCACTGGCAGCAGCCACCTCGGCGGCCGTGCCTTCCTCGTCCCCGTCGACCTTCTCCAGCAGGGGATTCTCCTGCAGCATGCGCTCGACCTCGGCATTGAGCTCGATGGTGGAGAGCTGCAGAAGCCGGATCGACTGCTGGAGTTGAGGCGTCAGCGTGAGGTGCTGACTGAGCTTGAGCTGGAGGGTCTGCTTCATTGTTGCTTCATGGCCGTAAAAACACGTCGGGCGCGCGTTCTGCTGGCTCGCGAGGTTTCACGGGGTGCACGTCAGCCTTCTAAAGCCGGAAATGCTCTCCCAAGTAGACCTTCCGCACGGCTTCATTATAAACAATCTCGCCCGGAGCGCCCGATGCGAGCACCCGGCCTTCGTTGATGATGTAGGCCCGGTCGCAGATGCCGAGTGTCTCACGTACGTTGTGATCGGTGATGAGCACGCCGATCCCGCGTTCCTTGAGGAACCCGATGATCTTCTGGATGTCGAGCACGGCGATCGGGTCCACCCCGGCGAAGGGCTCGTCGAGCAGGATGAAGCGCGGCCGCGTCGCCAGCGCGCGCGCGATCTCCACGCGGCGCCGCTCGCCGCCCGACAGGCTGATCGCGGGAGCATCGGCGAGATGGGCGATGGTGAGGTCCTCGAGCAGCGCGTCCAGCCGGTTGGCGATGGCATCCTCCTCGAGATCGGTGAGCTCGAGGATCGCCCTGACATTCTCGGCGACCGACAGCTTGCGGAAGATCGATGCTTCCTGGGGAAGATAGGACAGGCCCAGCCGGGCGCGTGCATGGATCGGCAAACGCGACAGATCCTCGCCGTCGAGCTCGATGCGCCCGCCGTCGGCGGCCACCAGCCCCACGATCATATAGAAGCAGGTCGTCTTGCCAGCACCGTTGGGGCCCAGCAGCCCGACCACCTCGCCGCTGCCGACGTCGAGCGACACGTCGTGCACTACAGTGCGGGCCTTGTAGCGCTTCTCGAGCCGCGCGACGCTGAGCTGACTCATTCCTGGCGGGCAGCGAGCGCCATCCAGCACCCGACGACCGACGCCGAGGCGCTGGTGCCGGGTGCGTCGATCCGGCCGCAGGCCGCGCGCGAAAGCGATGCCGTCATGCGCGGCTATCGACTCTTGCCGGGCGCGAGCTCGCCGGCGGGCTTCAGGCTCACCGGCGCCTTGGCCGGCGCGGGCTTCGCCGGGTCCGCCTTGCCGGCACCGAGATCGTTGCGCGGCTGGAAGACACCTCGGACGCGATCGCCCGGTCCCTCGGCATCGGTGCCGCCGCCACTGCCTGGCCGCCCCTCGGCCTTGAAGAGCTCGGTGGCGGTGTTGTACGAAATGTAATTGCTGCGGATCTCGTCGCCGCTGCGGCGCAGCAGGGCCCGATCGTAAAGTTGCAGGAGATCCTTCGCGCCGTCGTATTCGCCGCGCTGCGCAAAGCCTTCGTAGTACTCGTTCACGCCGTCACGCTTCTGCCGGAAGCTGACCGGATTGCCGTGGGCCGTGGCGGCAAGCGAGTTGTCGGGGTTCTGCCGGAACACCACCTTGTCGGCGTGGATGGTGAGCGTTCCCTGGGTGATGACCACGTTGCCCACCAACGTCCCGATCTTGGTCTGGATGTTGACGTCGCCGGAATCGGCCGTGTAGTTGATCGGCTTGTCGCGATCAGCCTTTTCGGCGCGTGCAGACGCGCTGCCGAGGAGCACCGCGCCGAGTACGGCGACCGACGCCACGCGCAGCAGGAGAGAGGGACGCAAACGGATCACCTGGGAGGGGTCGGCTGAAAGGTGCCCCGCACGGCGGACTTGATCTGCATCGTGCGGGACTGGTTGTCGAGGGTGACGCCTATGCCGTGGATTATTCCATGCGGATCCTCGATCGTCACCGGCCGATCGGTTTCGGCGATGCCTTTGTCGGGGATGACGCGCAGGAAATCGGTGGTGAGCCTCACCGGACCGAGGCTGTCGCGCGTTCCCGCGCGCACCTCGCGAATAGCCTCGACATTGCCGCGAAAGAGCACCGTCTGGCGATCTCCGGACAGGGTCCCGGCATCGGAGGTGACCGTGAGCTTGGGGCGCAGCCTGTCGGTCACGACGAGCGACGGCGACGTGAAGTCGACCGTGTCGTCGTCCGGATGATGCTGGGCGCGCTTGGCGGTCAGTGCCTGGCGGACCTGTCCGGCGTCGTCGAAGTTCACCGCCCTGAAGTTGGTCATGAACACGTCGGGATCGTGCCGCTGGTCGCCCTTGCGGGCGTCGTCGGGCGGCTGGATCTGGGCATCCAGCCAGAAGGTGAGGGCGGCGAGCGAGGCGAGGAGCAGCACCGGCGTCCATGCCGTCCAGCGATCCAGAATGGCTCGCGTGCGCTTCATCCTCAGGCGCCCGATATGGCGTGGCGCTGGCCGGCGCCCCGGGCAGCGAGCAGCAGGTCGCACACTTCGCGCACCGCGCCGGCACCGCCGTCACGCTGGGTGACGAGGTGGGCCGCGGCGCGCACTTCCGCGGGAGCGTGCGGGACTGTCACTGCGAGGCCGCAGCGCTGCAGCAGCGGCAGGTCAGGAATGTCGTCGCCGATGTGGGCGCAGTGCTCCGGGCCGAGATCGAGCTCGCCGCGCAGCCGCTCCCACGGCGCGAGCTTGTCGGCGGCGCCGAGCACCAGATGCGTGACCCCGAGCTGGCGGGCGCGATGGGTGATCGCCGGTGCCGCACTACCGCTGATCCAGGCGACCACGACGCCGATCTCCGCGCAGCGCTTCAGGCCAATCCCGTCGAGCACGCAGAACGCCTTGATCTCGCGCCCGTCCGCGTCCACGTAGATGCGCCCATCGGTGAGCACGCCATCGACGTCGCACGTGAGGAGGCGGATCGATTGCGCGCGCGCGGTGAGGTCCGGGGCATTCATCGCGTGCCTTCCCGTGGCCTGCTGCGCTGTCGCGACCGCGTCGATGTCACGACCTGCGGCACGTAGGTTCGCCGCACGATCGCGGGCACGCCGGCCGCTGCCATTGCAAACCGGGATCGCTTCCTTGCGCCGGCGGCGTGCGGTTCGAGCCGCGTTCGCATCACACCACCCTGGCGCGGAAGAGGTCGTGCATGTGCACCACGCCGACGAGGTGGCGCTGCGCGTCCTGCACCACCAGCTGCATCACTTTCGGCGCCTTCTCCATCTGCTCGACGCAGTCGATGGCGAGACTGCCGGGGGCGATGCTGCGCGGTTCGCGGGTCATCACGTTGCCAACCGCAGTGCCCGCGAGATCGCGGATCCGGCCGACCGCGCGGCGCAGGTCACCGTCGGTGAATACGCCGACGACCTGCTCGTCGGCATCGACCACGACCGCCATGCCCAGTCCCTTGGCGCTCATCTCCACCACCGCCTCGGTGATGGTCGCCGCGACCGGGACGATCGGCAACGCCGCGCCGCTGCGCATGATATCGGCGACGTGGGTGAACAGGCGCCGCCCGAGCGAGCCGCCGGGATGCGAGCGCGCGAAGTCCTCGACCGAGAAGCCGCGCGCGTCGAGCAGCACCAGCGCGAGGGCGTCGCCCAGGGCGAGCGCTGCCGTGGTGCTCGCCGTGGGCGCGAGGCCCAGCGGACAGGCTTCGGCATCCACGGCGGCATCGAGGTGGAGGTCCGCGGCGACGGCCAGTGACGACTGTTCGTTGCCGGTGAGGGCGACAATGCGCGCACCCTGCCGCTTGAGATGGGGGGTGAGCGCGACAAGTTCATCGGTCTCGCCCGAGTTTGACAGCATCAGCACCACGTCCTGCGGGGTGATCATGCCGAGATCGCCGTGACTGGCCTCGGCAGGATGGACGAAGAACGCCGGCGTGCCGGTCGAGGCGAGGGTGGCGGCGATCTTGCGTGCGACGTGGCCGGACTTGCCGATCCCCGATACCACCACGCGGCCGCGGCAATCCAGCATGAGCCGCACGACCGCGAGAAACGGGTCGCCCAGCCGGGACGCAAGGGCCGTGATGGCGCTCGCCTCCGTGGCCAGCACGGCGCGGGCGAGCGCCAGCGCGCGATCGGCGTCGGCCGTTCCCGGGCCCGCGCCCCGTGCGCCCGGCACCTCGGCGGTGGCGGCAGTCTCGGCGTATGCAGTCATCCGATCGAGTATAACCTCGTCCCCGGGCGTTACCGTGGGTGAGCGCCCGCGGTTCGGCCGCGCGTGCGATGCGTGGTATGGTCGAGCGATCCACGGTACGCACGCGGGCGCTCGCACCCGTGCATCACGCCCGACCCCAAGGCGAAGGCGATGCCGCATACGCTGCAAGTCATGCTGGTCCTGCTCGCCAGCGCGGTGCTGGTGGTGATGGCGTGCCGCACCCTGCGCCTCCCGCCGATCGTCGGCTACCTGCTGGTCGGAATCGCAGTCGGTCCGCACGGCCTCGGCTGGGTGAACGACACCAGCCAGACGCGTCACCTCGCCGAGTTCGGGATCGTGTTCCTCATGTTTTCGATCGGGCTGGAGTTCAGCCTGCCGCAGCTGCGCGCCATGCGTCGCGCCGTTTTCGGGCTTGGCGTCGCGCAGGTGGTCGTCACGGTCGCATTGCCGACCCTCGCCTTGCCGATGCTCGGCTGGTCGTGGCAGACCGGACTCGCCCTCGGCAGCACCCTGGCGATGAGCTCCACGGCGATCGTGTCGCGCATGCTCGCCGAGCGCATGGAGCTCGGTACGCCGCACGGGCGCGACGTGATGGGCATCCTGCTCTTCCAGGATCTCGCGGTCGTCGCCTTCCTGATCATGCTCCCGGCGCTCGCCGTCGGCGCGGCCGATCCGCTGTCGACCATCGCCATTGCCGCCCTGAAGGCCGCCCTGGTCCTGGCCGTGATCCTGTACGCCGGCCAGCGGCCGATGCGGGCGTGGTTCACCGTCATCGCCCGGCAGCGCTCGTCCGAGCTGTTCATGCTGAACGTGCTGCTCATCACGCTCGGGCTCGCCGCGCTGACCGAGCTGGCCGGCCTTTCCCTCGCCTTGGGCGCATTCCTCGCCGGCATATTGATCGCGGAAACCGAATACCGCTACCAGGTCGAGGAGGACATCAAGCCCTTCCGCGACGTGCTGCTCGGACTCTTTTTCATCACCGTCGGGATGGCACTGGATCTCGACATCGTCCTCCAGCAGGCAGGCTGGGTGATCGCGCTCCTGGTGGTTCCGGTGGCGATCAAGCTGGCGCTGATCGTGGGGCTGTCCCGAGCGTTTGGCGCGCCGCCCGGCGTGGCGTGGCGCACGGGCCTCTATCTTGCCCAGGCCGGCGAATTCTCCCTGGTGCTGCTCACGATCGCGGTGCAGAGCGGGCTCGTGCCGCCGGTGCCGGGCCAGGTGATGCTCGCGGCAATGGTGATCTCGATGCTGTCCGCGCCGTTCTGGATCAATTTCTCCGAGCCGATCGTGCGCCGGCTCACCGCCAACGACTGGCTGGCGCGTGCCGCCCAGGTCACCCAGCTGGCCGCGAGCAGCATGGCCCGGCAGGATCATGTGATCGTCTGCGGTTATGGCCGTAGCGGCCAGAATCTTGCCCGGCTGCTGTCCAAGGAGGACATCCCGGTCATCGCCCTGGATTCCGATCCGCAGCGGGTGCGCGAAGCGGCCGGCGAGGGCGGCCAGGTGATCTACGCCGACGCCGGCCGGCGCGAGGCTCTCATGGCCGCGGGACTGGGCAGGGCGCGCGCGGTCGCGATCACTTTCGCGGAAACGGCGACGGCGTTGCGCATCATCCATCACGTGCGGTCGTTGCGCGCCGACCTGCCGATCATCGTGCGCACCCGTGACGACAGCGAGCTCGACCTGCTGCTCGATGCGGGTGCAACCGAGGTCGTGCCCGAAATCCTCGAAGGCAGCCTCATGCTGGCGTCGCATTCCCTGCTGCTCATGGGGACGCCGCTCAATCGGGTGCTCGCGCGCGTACGGGCGGTGCGCGAGGAGCGCTATACGCTGTTTCGCGGCTTCTACCATGGCACGACCGACTCCGCCGACGCGGCCGACAATCTCCAGCCGCGCCTGCATTCGGTGTCGCTCGCCGAGCGCGCCTACGCCGTCGGCCACCAGGTGGGTGATCTCGATCTCGGCGCAAGTGCGGAGATCACCGCGGTGCGCAAGCGCGGCACCCACCCGGTACCCCCGGCTGCGGACCTGATGCTGGAGGTCGGCGACGTGGTGGTGCTGCTCGGCCGCCCCGAGCATCTTGCCCGGGCCGAAGCCTTCCTGCTCGAAGGGGCGCGTGGCTAGGGTTGCCCGCGAACTCGCACCACACTCGAGCGTCACTGGGGGTAATTGCCTTCATCCCACCGGCTTGGTCTGTCCAACCGATAACTGACCGCGGGTCATTGTCGTCCGTCAGGCTGTGCATATAGAATTGCCGACCCCATCCTGTATGCCCACCCTCCGTGCCTGATGCCTTGCCCGCGGCCATGACCGTCGCGTCCCGCTGCCCTGAAGTCGCAGTGGAGCTCGACGACGTCACGTTCGCGTATGACACGCGGACCATCCTGTCCGGCATCTCCATGCAGATCCCGCGCGGCAAGGTGGTCGCCATCATGGGCGGCTCCGGCTCCGGCAAGACCACGATCCTGCGGCTGATCGGCGGGCAGCTCAAGCCCAAGAGCGGCCGGGTCAACGTCGCCGGGCAATCGGTGCCGGATCTCGACCGCGAGGCCCTGTTCGCGCTGCGCCGGCAGATCGGGATGCTGTTCCAGTTCGGCGCGCTGTTCACCGACATGACGGTGTACGAGAACATCGCCTTTGCGATGCGCGAGCACACCGACCTCCCTGAGGAGCTCATCCGCGACCTGGTGCTGATGAAGCTCCACGCCGTGGGATTGCGCGGCACCGCGGCGCTCAAGCCCTCCGAGCTTTCCGGGGGCATGGCCCGGCGGGTGGCGCTGGCGCGCGCCATCGCCCTCGATCCGATGCTGGTGATGTACGACGAGCCCTTCGCCGGCCTCGATCCGATCTCGCTGGGCGTGGTCGGGCAGTTGATTCGCCGCCTCAACGATGCGCTCGGCATCACGTCGGTCGTGGTGACCCACGACGTGTACGAATCCCTGAAGATCGTCGATTACCTCTATTTCGTCTCGGAGGGGCGGATCGTCGCCCAGGGCACGCCCGACGAGATCCGCTCGTCGCGAGAAGCCTACGTGCGCCAGTTCGTCGATGGCGAAGCCGATGGCCCGGTGCCCTTCCACTACCCCGCGCCGGAATATGGCGAAGACCTCTTCCGCAATGCCTAGCGCCATTCCTGCCGCGGTCGCGAATTTCCTGCGGCGCGTCGGCGCCGGGACGATCACCGCGTTGATCCGCCTGGGCTACGCATCGCGCTTCTTCGTGGCGGTGGTCCGGCACTCGCCTTCGGCGTTCCGGCGCCTGCAGCTCACCTTGCGCGAGATCTATTTCGCGGGCGTGCTCTCGCTCATCATCATCCTGGTGTCCGGGCTTTTCGTGGGCATGGTGCTGGCCCTGCAGGGCTACGACGTCCTGATCCGCTACGGCGCCGACGAGTCGCTCGGTATCCTGGTCGCGTTGTCGCTGGTGCGCGAACTCGGCCCGGTCGTGGCCGGTTTGCTGTTCGCCAGCCGCGCTGGCAGCGCCATCACGGCGGAGATAGGCCTCATGAAGGCCACCGAACAGCTTTCGGCAATGGAGATGATGGCGGTCGATCCCATGGCCCGCGTGGTCGCCCCGCGCTTCTGGGGGGGGCTGGTGGCCATGCCCCTGCTGGCGGCGCTGTTCTCGACCCTCGGCATCTTCGGTGCCTACCTCGTGGGCGTCAAGCTCATCGGCATCGATGCCGGGGCATTCTGGGGCAACATGCGCGCCGGCGTGGATTTCCGCTACGACGTGCTCAATGGCATCATCAAGAGCGTGGTGTTCGGGACGGCGGTCAGCATCATCGCGGTGTTCGAAGGCTACGTCGCCCAGCCGACCGCCGAAGGCGTATCGAGCGCCACCACCCGTACCGTGGTCGCCTCGTCCCTCACCATCCTTGCACTCGACTTCGTGCTCACCGTCTTCATGTTCCGGGGTCTCGGCGTATGACTCGTAAATCCATCGACCTCTGGGTCGGCGTTTTCGTGATGATCGGCATCGGTGCCGTGATCTTCCTGGCCCTCAAGGTGGGCAACCTCACCTCGGTGGGGGCGCCACCCGGCTACCGGCTGCAGGCGAGCTTCGACAACATCGGCGGGTTGAAGCTGCGCGCGCCGGTCAAGGCGGCCGGGGTGACGGTCGGCCGGGTCGAATCGATCCGCCTGGATCCGAAAACCTATCAGGCCGATGTCTACATGCGGGTGGAGAATGGCTATCAGTTCACGGCCGATACCATCGCCTCCATCCTGACGTCCGGTCTCCTCGGCGAGGTCTACATCGGCCTCGACGCCGGCGGCGACACCAAGATGCTCGCGGATGGAGGGAAGATCACCCACACCCAGTCGGCGGTGGTGCTGGAAAAGCTGATCGGCCAGTTCATGTTTTCCAAGGCCGCGGAGGGTACGAAATGAATGCCACGCAATCCCGTTCCACCAGTCGCCGGTTCGGCGCCACGGCGTGGCGCGGCGGCTTGGCCGCGGTGGCCGTCACCCTGCTGGCCGGATGCGCCGCAGCGCCCTCACGGGTCGATCCGTGGGAGCCGATGAACCGTGGCCTCTACCGGGTGCACGACGTCATCGACAAGATCGTGCTGAAGCCGGCCGTGACGGTCTACACGGCGGTGGTACCGTCCGTGGCCCGCACCGGGGTCTCGAACTTCTTCAACAACATCGAGGATGCGTTCTCGGCGGTCAACGACGTGCTGCAGGCCAAGCCGCAGAAGGCCGGAGACGACTTGGGGCGGGTCGTGACCAACACCTTCTTCGGCCTGGGCGGGCTCATCGACGTCGCATCTTCCGCGGGGATTGAACGCGGCAATGAGGATTTCGGTCAGACGCTGGCAGTGTGGGGCGTCGGGCCGGGACCGTACCTGTTCATCCCGTTGCTCGGGCCGTCCACGGTGCGTGACGCCTCGGGAACCGCGGTGCGGATGTACCTGGGGCCGCTCGGCGAGATCAACGACGTGCCGGTGCGCAACAGCCTCTACGGGCTCGGTGCGATCGATGCGCGTTATCAGGCCGGCGACGCGCTCAGCGTGCTCGAAACCGCGGCCCTCGATCGCTACACGTTCATCCGCAACGCGTTCTTCCAGCGGCGGCGCTATCTAATCTACGACGGCAAGGTGCCGCCAGAGGCAGAGGACAAGCAATGAGGCAAGGCATGAAGGTGTGGTCGCGGTTTCTCGGACTGCTCGCGCTCGGGCTCGTCGCGGGCATGGCGCTCGCCCAGGAGGCGCCCGACGCGCTGGTGAAGCGGGTTTCGCAGGACATGCTGCAGACGATCAAGAGCGATCCGCAGATCCAGGCGGGCAACCAGGCGCGAGTCCGCGACGTAATCGAGGCGAAGCTGCTGCCGAACTTCGATTTCCAGCGCATGACCGCGTTGGCCATGGGACGCAACTGGCGGCAGGCGACGCCCGAGCAGCAGGCGCGCCTGGTGGACGAGTTCCGGACACTGCTGGTGCGCACGTATTCCAGCGCGCTCAACCAGTACCGCAACGAGACGATCGACTACAAGCCGCTACGGATGAACCCGAGCGACACCGAGGTCACCGTCCGGACCGCGATCAACCGCTCCGGGGGCGCGCCGGTCCCGATGGACTACAACATGGCGAAGACGCCGAGCGGCTGGAAGGCCTACGACGTGGTGATCGGGGGGGTGAGCCTGGTGACCAACTATCGCGACGAGTTCAACAGCACCGTGCAGTCGTCGGGCGTCGACGGCCTGATCAAGGTGCTCGCCGACAAGAACCGCGGCACGGCGTGATCGGGCGATGAGCGCGGCCACGAGCGAGGGATTCGACCTGGACGCGACCGGCGCCCGCTGGGTGTCGACCACCGCGATCACCTTCGGCAACGCCGCGCAGGTGCTCGAGGAATCGCGCACGCTGCCGCTGCCGAAGGAGGGCATCGTCGATTGCAGTGCGCTGCATCCCGTCGATTCCGCCGCCGTGGCGACGCTGCTCTCGCTGAAGCGCCGGGCCCGCGTGGAGGGCTGCCCGCTGACCTTCATCAACATCACGCCGTCGCTGCATACCCTGGCGGACCTCTACGGTGTCGAGGAATTGCTGGTTGGATAGCGCCGCTCTCCCGATCCTGTGCGCGTGAGTCCTGCGCCGGCCTGTCCGATCGGCGCGGCAGGCAAGGGCATGCCGGCCGCTGGCGACATGGCGGCGAGCGCGACTGGCCGCGGCCGGCGGGGTTAGAGCGATGCGGCCCGCCGTGGAAGCCGAGAACGTCACCCGACGCTTCGGCAGCGTCCAGGCATTGGCGGGCGTCGATCTCACGGTCAACGAAGGCGAGTTTTTCGGCCTGCTGGGTCCGAACGGCGCAGGCAAGACCACGCTCATTTCCATCCTGGCGGGTCTGACCCGCCCGGACACCGGCAACGCGCGCATTCTCGGCCACGACGTCATCGCCGACTATCGTCAGGCGCGTCGGCTCCTCGGGGTGGTCCCGCAGGAACTGGTGTTCGATCCGTTCTTCACCGTGCGCGAGACGCTACGCATCCAGGCGGGTTACTTCGGCCTGCGCCGCGTCGACGACTGGATCGACGAAATCCTCGCGCACCTCGACCTTGCCGGAAAGGCCAATGCCAACATGCGGTCCCTCTCCGGGGGGATGAAGCGCCGGGTGCTGGTCGGCCAGGCGCTGGTGCACAAGCCTCCGGTGATCATCCTCGACGAGCCCACCGCCGGCGTGGACGTCGAGCTCCGCCAGAATCTGTGGGCCTTCATCCGCCGGCTCAACGCCGACGGTCATACCATCATCCTGACCACCCACTACCTCGAAGAAGCCGAAGCTCTTTGCGGGCGCATCGCCATGCTGAAGGCGGGTCGGGTCGTGGCACTCGATACCAAGCGTAACCTGCTCGCCCAGTTCGCCGGGCTGACGGTGCGGCTGGTCGCGGATCGCGTCCCGGCCGACTGGGCCGCGCGGGTCCTGCGCACCGAAGCCGGCGCGCATTTCATCGCCCTCGACCGCTACGCGGACCTCGAGGGCTTGCTCGCCGCCTTGCGCCACGAGGCCGTGGAGATCCGCGAGCTCGCGCTCGAGGAAACCGACCTCGAACAGGTATTTCTGCGCATCATGACCGGCAGCAAGGGTGGCGACAGCGCTGCCGCCGAGGCGAAGCTTGGCACCGCCTGACGCGCTTCGTGGCGGCGCCGCCGCGTCCTCCGCACCGGCTGCGCCAGCGCCGCCGGGCCACGCCGCAGCGCTGGTCGGGGCAGGCTGGCCGACCCTCCTCTACAAGGAACTGCTGCGCTTCTGGAAGGTTGCGTTCCAGACCATCCTCGCCCCGGTGCTGACCTCGCTCCTGTACCTGCTCATCTTCTCCCACGTGCTCGAGTCGCATGTCTCGGTCTATGGCGGCCGCGTGGCGTACTCGGCTTTCCTGGTGCCGGGTCTGGTCATGATGTCGGTGCTGCAGAACAGCTTCGCCAACAGCTCGTCCTCGCTGATCCAGTCCAAGATCACCGGCAATCTCATCTTCGTGCTCCTGCCGCCGTTGTCGCCCCTCGATCTGTTCGCCGCCTATGTGCTCGGGGCGATGGCACGCGGCATCGTCGTCGGGCTCGGTGTGTTCCTGGTGACCCTGCTGTTCGTGCCCTCGCTCCTTGCCATGCCGCACCCGGTGTGGGCGCTGGCGTTCGCCCTGCTGGGCAGTGCGATCCTCGGAACCCTCGGCCTGGTCGCCGGCATCTGGGCCGACAAGTTCGACCAGCTCGCGGCCTTCCAGAATTTCGTCATCGTGCCGCTCACGTTCCTGTCCGGCGTGTTCTATTCGATCCATTCGCTGCCGCCTTTCTGGCAGCGCCTGTCGCATTTCAATCCGTTCTTCTATATGATCGATGGATTCCGCTACGGCTTTTTCGGCCTGTCGGACGTGGCGCCGGCACTATCGCTTGCCATCGTGGCCCTCTGTGCCCTTGCACTGGGATGCATTGCCCTCGCATTGCTCGGCAGGGGTTGGAAGCTGCGGCACTAGGCCTTCCGATCCGCGCGGTCGCACCGCGGCCTGGCGCCTTGCCCGTGCGTCATTCGCAGTGTCCCCTGGAATTCGCGCCCCGCGCGCCCGTCCCGCACACCAACGTTCTCGTCTGCCGACCATGGTCACTCCCGAATCGATCGAGCACTCCATTGCCTCCGGCCTTCCCTGCGAGCACCTCGAAGTGGACGGCGACGGCCAGCACTTCCGTGCGCTGGTGGTGAGCGCCGTCTTCGAGGGTCTGTCCAAGGTGAAGCAGCATCAACTCGTCTACGGTGCGCTCGGCGAGCGCATGCGCGAGGAAGTCCACGCGCTCTCCATGACCACCCTCACGCCTGCGCAATGGCGCGAGCGTCCGGCGTCGTAGCCGGAGATGGACAAGCTTCTGGTCGAGGGGGGGCCGCCCCTCTCGGGTGACATCCGCGTGAGCGGCGCCAAGAACGCGGCCCTGCCCATCCTGTGCGCGTCCCTGCTCACCCGCGAGCCCCTGGTGCTCACCAACCTGCCGCGGCTCAACGACGTGCGCACCATGGAAACCCTGCTGCGCCAGATGGGCGTGCGCATCGCGGCGGAAGCCCCCGGCGCGGTCACCCTGGACGCAGCGCAGATCGACTGGCCGCTGGCACCGTATGAGCTCGTCAAGACGATGCGTGCGTCGATCCTGGCGCTGGGACCGCTGGTGGCGCGCTGTGGGGAGGCGCGGGTGTCCCTGCCGGGGGGCTGCGCCATCGGTCTGCGGCCGGTGGACCAGCACGTGCGCGGCCTCCAAGCCATGGGCGTCGAGATCGATCTCGAGCACGGTTACATCAGCGCCCGCGCCCGTCGGCTCACCGGCGCGACGGTGCGCTTCGACATGGTCACGGTCACCGGCACCGAGAACCTGCTCATGGCGGCGACACTCGCCCACGGCACGACCGTGCTCGAGAATGCCGCCCGGGAGCCGGAGGTGGTCGACCTGGCACGTTGTCTCGAGGCGATGGGTGCGCGCATCCGCGGCGCCGGAACGTCGCGGATCGAGATCGAAGGCGTGCCGTCGCTCTCCGGTGCAAGCCATCGGGTGATGCCCGACCGCATCGAGACGGGCACCTTCCTCGCGGCCGTCGCCGCGACCGGTGGCCGCGCGGTGCTCGAGGGCACGGACGCCACCACCCTCGAGACCGTGCTCGCATCGCTGCGTGCCGCCGGCGCCGCCATCGAGGTGGGCAATGACCACATCCGTGTGGCCCGCCAAATCCCGCTGCGCAGCCTTGCGTTCACGACCGAGCCCTATCCCGGGTTTCCCACCGATATGCAGGCGCAGATGATGGCGCTCGCGGCCTGCGCCGAGGGTGTCACCCAAATCACCGAGACCATCTTCGAGAACCGGATGATGCATGTCCAGGAGCTCCGCCGTCTCGGCGCGGACATCGAAGTGGAAGGCAATACCGCGCGCGTGCGCGGCGTGCCGCGGCTCACTGGCGCGAATGTCATGGCGACCGACTTGCGGGCGTCGGCCTGCCTGGTCATCGCCGGCCTCGTCGCCGACGGCGAAACGGTGATCGACCGGATCTATCATCTCGACCGCGGCTACGAGCGTATCGAGGAGAAGCTTTCGGCGCTGGGCGCCACCATCCGCCGCGTGAGTTGACCCGCACCGTGCAAGCCATGGCCAGGGCTCCCGGGGTTGCACCGTGCGTCGCGCATCGCGGCCTGACGTGACCGATCTCGCCGCTTCGCCGCTCGGCCACGCCACGACGTACAGCGATCGCTACGATCCGGCATTGCTCTTCGCCGTCGAGCGCGGCCCGCTGCGGGACGCGCTTGGCGTGGCGACCCCGCTTCCCTTCCACGGCGAGGACGTGTGGACCGCTTACGAGCTGTCCTGGCTCGAGCCTTCCGGCAAACCCGCCGTCGCGATCGCCACCCTGCGCATCCCGGCGACCTCGCCGTGCATCGTCGAGTCGAAATCGATGAAGCTGTACCTGACGGCGTTCAATCAGACCCGCTTTGCGTCGCCTGCGGCGGTGGCGGCGACGATCCGCGCCGACCTGGCGGCGGCGAGCCGGGCAGAGGTCGAGGTCGCTCTGACGTTGCCCGAGGCCTTCGCCGGACTGGCGCTGCAGGAGCCGCACGGTGTGTCGCTCGATGACCTGCCGCTCGCGATGGCCGACCCCGTGCCGTCGCCCGAAGCGCTGGTGGCGAGCGGCGCGAGCGTCGACGAAACGCTCCATACCCGCCTGTTCCGCTCGGTGTGCCCGGTCACCGGCCAGCCCGACTACGCCACGCTGGTGATCCGTTACCAGGGCAACGCCATCGACCGCCACGGCTTGCTGCGCTATCTCGTGTCGTATCGGCTGCAGCCGGGTTTCCACGAGCATTGCGTGGAGCAGGTCTACATGGACGTCTGGCGGCGCTGCGCACCGCAGGGCCTGCAGGTCCTTGCACGCTTCACCCGGCGCGGGGGCATCGACATCAATCCCTATCGCAGCAGCACGCCGGTGCCGCCGGCCGTGAACGCCCGCATGGCGCAGCAATGAGCCGGCGCGCCATGCTTGGGCTTCGTCCCCCTGCTGCCGACGCGAGACTGCGAGTTCGAGCCGCGGCGAGTGAGGCGGGCGCCCTCCGGTAAAATGCCAGATTCGGCATCCCACGGCATTTCTTCGTGACCACCCTCACCATCGCCCTCTCCAAAGGGCGCATCTTCGACGAGACCCTGCCGCTGCTCGCAGCGGCCAACGTGCATCCGGCCGAACACCCGGAGGGTTCGCGCAAGCTCATCATCGCCACCAGCACGCCCGCGGTGTCGCTCCTGATCGTGCGGGCGTCGGACGTGCCGACCTACGTGCAGTACGGCGCGGCCGATCTCGGCGTGGCCGGCAAGGACGTGCTGCTCGAGCACGGCGGCGAGGGCCTGTACCAGCCGCTCGATCTCGGCATCGGCCGTTGTCGCATGGTCGTGGCCACGCGCCGCGGCTTCGACTGGGCCGCGTCCGTGCAGCGTGGCGGCCGGGTGCGGGTCGCCACCAAGTACGTGCGGATCGCGCGCGAGCACTTTGCGGCCAAGAGCATGCATGTCGATCTGATCAAGCTGTACGGCTCCATGGAGCTCGCACCGCTCACCGGTCTCGCCGACGTGATCGTCGATCTCGTGAGCAGCGGCAACACCCTCAAGGCGAACGACTTGGTGGAGGTCGAGACCATCATGCCGATCAGTGCCCGGCTCGTGGTCAATCCGGCCGCGCTGAAGCTCAAGCGGGCGTACGTGCAGCCGGTGCTGCACGCGTTCGCTGCGGCAGTGGCGGCCGGGGGCACTGACGCGGGGGCGGAAGCCTCGGCATTGCGGCCGGAGGGTATGTCACCTTGAGCGCATCGACGCTGACCCTGCGCCGGCTGGATACCGTCTCGGCGGGGTTCGAGGGCGAGTTCGCGCGGCTCATTGCCTTCGAGGCGGCGCAGGACCCGGAGATCGACGCGCGCGTCGCGCGCATCGTGGCCGACGTGCGCAGCCGCGGCGATCCCGCCGTGCTCGAATATACCGCGCAGTTCGACCGTCTCCAGGCGCCGAGCGTGGCGGCGCTGGAAATTTCGCAGGCGGACATGGCGGCGGCCTTCGCTGCGCTGCCCGCGGCCCAGCGCGACGCACTGGCAACGGCGGCACGGCGCATCCGCAGGTATCACGAGCGCCAGGCGTTGACCTCGTGGTCGTATTGCGACGAGGACGGCAGCGAATTCGGCCAGCAAATCACCGCGCTCGACCGCGTCGGCCTGTACGTGCCAGGCGGCAAGGCCGCCTATCCATCGTCGGTGCTGATGAACGCGATTCCTGCGCACGTTGCGGGTGTGGCCGAGATCATCATGGTGGTGCCGGCGCCGGGCGGGGCACGCAATCCCCTGGTGCTCGCCGCGGCGCACCTCGCCGGGGTGTCGCGCGTGTTCACCATCGGCGGGGCACAGGCGGTTGCCGCTCTCGCCTATGGCACGGCGACGATTCCCGCGGTGGACAAGATCTGCGGTCCGGGCAACGCCTATGTCGCCGCCGCCAAGCGTCGCGTGTTCGGTGCGGTCGGGATCGACATGGTGGCCGGCGTCTCGGAGATCTTGGTCATCGCCGACGGCAGCGCCAATCCCGACTGGGTGGCAATGGATCTCTTCGCCCAGGCCGAGCACGACGAGCTCGCCCAGGCGATCCTGGTCACACCCGATGCCGCATTCCTGCAGGCGGTGGCGGAAAGCGCGCATCGCCTGATCGAATCGCTGCCGCGCCGCGCGATCATCTGTGCGTCGTTCGCCGGTCGCGGCGCGCTCATCAAGGTGCGCGATCTCGACGAGGCATGCGCGGTCGCCAACCGGATGGCGCCCGAGCATCTCGAACTGGCGGTGCGCGAGCCGCGGGCGCTGGTGCCGAAGATCCGCCATGCCGGCGCCATCTTCATCGGCCACCACACGCCCGAAGCCCTGGGCGACTACTGCGCCGGTCCGAATCACGTGCTGCCCACCGGCCGTACGGCGCGCTTCTCGTCGCCCCTGGGGGTTTACGATTTCCAGAAACGCTCGAGCATCCTCGACATCGCCCCCGAAGCCGCAGCCGCGCTGGCGGCCATCGCCAGCACCCTTGCGCATGGGGAAGGCCTCCAGGCCCACGCCAGGAGCGCCGAGTACCGGATGACGGATACGGCCGAGCGCCTCGGTCGCGACTGAAGCCTCCGATGCATGGCGCTGGCCGAGTTGTGCCTCGCCCCCGCCGCAACCCACCGACCGTCGATCCACGTCCGCTTTGACCGACCCACTGCCGATGCCAAATTCCGCCGACATCCGGCCCGACCAGGACCCTTCATCCCGCGACGCCGCGGCAGCTGAAAGGGCCGCGAGCTTCGTGCGGCCGGAGATCCGGGCACTTGCGCCCTACCACGTCGCCGATGCGGCGGGCATGATCAAGCTCGACGCGATGGAAAATCCCTATGCGCTGCCGGATGCCGTCCGGTCGCGGATGGCAAGCGTGGTCGCCGACGTCGCCGTCAATCGCTATCCCGATGGCGCGGCGCGGCGGGTCGCGGAGGCCCTTCGCGCCACGTTCGCCATCGGACCCGAACTGGGGCTGATGCTCGGCAATGGCTCGGATGAGCTCATCCAGATCGTCACCTGCACGCTGGCGGCTCCGGGCGCGGTCATGCTCGCGCCCGAGCCGACGTTCGTCATGTACCGTTCCAACGCGCTCTACGCCGGCATGCGGTTCGTGGGGGTCGACCTCTTGCGGGATTGGAATCTGGACATGCCGGCGATGCGGCGGGCGATCGCTCGCGAGCAGCCGGCGCTGGTCTTCCTTGCGTACCCCAACAATCCGACCGGCAACCTGTTCCGCGCCGAGGAGGTAGACGAGATCGTGGCCCTCGCGCCGGGTCTCGTGGTGATCGACGAGGCGTATGCCGCCTTCGCGTCGGCAAGCTTCCTCGGGCGCGCGGCCGATTACCCGAACGTGGTGATCTTGCGGACTGTCTCCAAGATCGGCATGGCCGGGCTGCGCCTGGGCTACGCCGTGGGGCCGCGCGCCTGGATCGGCGAGTTCGACAAGGTGCGGGCGCCTTATAATCTCAACGTGCTCACCCAGGCGGTAGTGCCGCTGCTGCTCGGCGAGCCGGACCTTCTCGCCGGCCAGGCCGCCGCGATCCGCGCCGAGCGCCAGCAGCTCGCCGCTGCAATCGCCCGCGTCCCCGGGCTCGCTACGGAGGAAACGCAGGCCAATTTCCTGGTGGTGCGCGTGCCCGACGCGCCGCGCTGGTTCGCTGGGCTCGCGCGGGCGGGAATCCTGGTCAAGAATTTGCACGGCATGCATCCGCTCCTGGCGAATTGCCTGCGCGTAACGGTCGGCACCCCCGCGGAGAACGCTGCTGTCGTCAACGCACTCGAGGCCCTCGCATGAACGCACCACTCGCGCCCGCGCCGCGTACCGCCGCGATCACCCGCAACACGGCCGAGACCCAGATCACGGTCGAGATCGACCTCGACGGTTCCGGCCGGGCCGAGCTCGACAGTGGCGTGCCGTTCCTCGACCATATGCTCGACCAGATCGCCCGCCACGGCATGGTCGACCTCACCGTGCGGGCGCGCGGGGATCTGCACATCGACGCACACCACACCGTCGAGGATATCGGCATCACCCTCGGCCAGGCGCTCAAGGCGGCACTGGGCGACAAGCAGGGCCTCACCCGCTACGGCCATGCGTACGTTCCGCTCGACGAGGCCTTGTCACGGGCGGTGGTCGATCTATCCGGCCGCCCGGGTCTCGAGTTCCACGTGCCGTTCACCCGCGCTCTCATCGGCACCTTCGATGTGGACCTTGCCCACGAATTCTTCCAGGGCCTCGTCAATCACGCGCTCATCACGGTTCACCTCGACAACCTGCGCGGCGACAACGCGCATCACCAGGCCGAGACGGTGTTCAAGGCATTCGCCCGGGCATTGCGGATGGCGGTGTCTCTCGATGCGCGTGCCGCCGGCATCGTGCCATCGACCAAGGGTAGCCTCTAACCCGAGAAATCGAAGCAGCGAGGGGTCGGATCCGCGAGACCGGGTATTCTTGGCGATGGCGACGACCGGTCGAGGATTCGCGCGGGAGCGCGCCCGTCCGGGATGGCGTGGTCGCTCAACGCTCGATCTCCGTCCCAAGGAATTTGCGGAACCGCATCTCCATTCACGTTTCGTGACGGCATCATCGAAGCAACGCTGCCCAGGCGAACGAAGGCATCCGGCGTTCCTCGATGTTTCCCCGGTGTTTCCGTTCCGGCCTCTGATCTCTGACTCCTGTCTCCTGCAATGATCGTCGTCGTCGACTACGGCATGGGCAACCTTCGCTCCGTGGCCAAGGCGCTCCACCACGTGGCGCCCGACCGGGAGGTCGTCGTCACCGACCGGCCGGAGGTCATCCGTGCGGCCGAGCGTATCGTGCTGCCGGGTCAGAGCGCCATGCCCGACTGCATGCGCTGCCTGATCGATACCGGTCTTGCCGACGTGGTGCGCGAAGTGATCCGGGACCGGCCTTTCCTCGGCATCTGCCTGGGCCTGCAGATGCTCTTCGCGATCAGCGAGGAGGGCCCGACCACCTGCCTGGGCATCCTCGGCGGCCGGGTCGTGCGCTTCGGGGAGGCGGCGATGCAAACGGCGTCGGGCGACCGCCTCAAGGTTCCCCACATGGGCTGGGACCGGGTGCGGCAGGCGCGGGCGCATCCGCTCTGGTGGGGCATCCCCGACCACAGCCGTTTCTACTTCGCCCACAGCTTCTACCCCGAGCCGGCCGACCCGTCGGTGATTGCCGGCACCGCTGATTATCCGGCGGCGTTTACTTGCGCGATTGCACGGGCTAATATCTTCGCGACGCAGTTCCATCCGGAAAAAAGCCACCGCGCAGGACTCCGACTCCTCGCCAACTTCGTCACCTGGGACGGCCGCGCCTGACGCGCGGCGCCCACCTGCCGCCAGCGCCGTCCCCTCGCCCCATCCTCGTCGTTCACACGACCCCCGTCGCCATGCAGATCATTCCCGCCATCGATATCAAGGACGGCCACTGCGTCCGCCTGAAGCAGGGCGAGATGCACACCGCCACCGTGTTCTCGGAGGATCCCGCCGCCATGGCGCAGCACTGGCTGGAGCTCGGCGCCGAGCGGTTGCATCTCGTGGATCTCAACGGCGCCGTGGCCGGTGTCCCGAAGAACGAGCTCGCGATCCGCGAGATCGTGAGCGTGATCGGCGAGGAGATCCCCGTGCAGCTCGGCGGTGGCATCCGCGATCTCGACACCATCGAGCGCTATCTCGACGACGGCATCACCTACGTGATCATCGGTACCGCGGCCGTCAAGAATCCCGGTTTCCTGCATGACGCCTGCTACGCGTTTCCCGGTCACATCGTGGTGGGACTCGACGCCCGGGAGGGGAAGGTGGCGACCGACGGCTGGTCGAAGATGACCGGCCACGACGTGATCGATCTCGCCCGCAAGTTCGAGGACTACGGCGTCGAGGCGATCGTCTACACCGACATAGGCCGCGACGGCATGCTGACCGGTGTCAACATCGAGGCGACGGTCAAGCTCGCGAAGGCGATGCGGGTGCCGGTGATCGCCTCCGGCGGGCTCACCACGATCGACGAGATCAAGGAGCTCATGCGCTACGAGAACGACGGCATCATCGGCGCCATCGCCGGCCGGGCGCTCTACGAGGGCCGCCTGGACTTCAAGTCGGCGCAGAAGGCCGCCAAGGGCGGCTGAAGTGGTGCGTCCGTGGCGCCGGCGGCGCCCGGTGCCACCGGTCCGTAACCTACGGTGATCGCGATGGGCCTCGCCAAGCGGATCATTCCCTGCCTCGACGTGGCCGCCGGTCGGGTGGTCAAGGGTGTCAACTTCGTCAACCTGCGTGATGCCGGCGACCCGGTGGAGGTCGCTCGGCGCTATGACGACCAGGGTGCCGACGAGATCACTTTTTTGGACATCCGGGCCAGCGTGGAAACACGTGGCCTGCTCTACGAAATGATCGAGGCGGTTGCCGATCAGGTCTTCATTCCGCTGACAGTGGGCGGGGGCGTGAACGCGGTCGAGGACATCCGCGCGTTGCTCAATGCCGGCGCCGACAAGGTCAGCATCAACACCGCGGGGGTCCGCAACCCGGCGTTGTTCGAGGCGGCGGCGGGACGCTATGGCGCGCAGTGCATCGTCGCCGCCATCGACGCCAAGCAATCCGGTGCGCAGACATGGGAGGTCTACACCCACGGCGGCCGCACGCCCACCGGGCTGGATGCCGTGGCTTGGGCGCGCGAGGTGGTGCGCCGTGGCGCCGGGGAAATCCTGCTCACCAGCATGGACCGCGACGGCGCCCGCTCCGGATTCGATCTCGCCCTCACCCGGGCCGTGGCCGACGCGGTCGACGTGCCGGTGATCGCGTCGGGCGGCGTCGGCACGCTCGACGATCTCGTCGCCGGTGTTCGCGAGGGCGGCGCGGACGCGGTGCTGGCCGCGTCCATTTTTCACTACGGCGAGTTCACCGTGGGCCAGGCGAAGGCGGCCATGGCGGCAGCCGGCATCGAGGTCCGCACGTGAGCGCGGAGCATCGCCCGGCCCCGCAGGCGAGCGCACCGGCCTGGCTCGATGCCGTCCGCTGGAGCGGCGAGGGTCTGGTGACCGCGATCGCCCAGGACGCCGAGACCGGCACGGTGCTCACCCTGGCGTGGATGAACCGGGAAGCCCTGGCACTCACCGCCACGACGGGCGAGGCGCATTACTGGTCGCGCTCCCGCCGCCGGCTGTGGCGCAAGGGTGAATCGTCCGGACACGTCCAGCAGGTACGCGCGATCCGGCTCGACTGCGACAATGACGCGATCCTGCTCGCGGTCGAGCAAGCCGGCGGCATCGCCTGCCATACCGGTCATGCCCGGTGCTTCTTCCTGCGACTGGAGGGTGATCGTTGGGTCGACGACGAGCCTGTGCTGGCCGACCCGGAGACGATCTATGGACCCGGTTGATCGCGCCGCAGCTGGTGACGTGCTCGACCGACTGGCGGCGGTCATCGCCAGCCGGCGCGATACGGATCCGGCGGCGTCCTACGTCGCGGCGCTGTTCGCCAAGGGCGACGACGCCATCCTGAAAAAAATCGGCGAGGAAGCGGCGGAGACCATCATGGCCGGCAAGGATGGCGATCCGGCCCGCATCACGGCGGAGGTAGCCGACCTCTGGTTCCATTGCATGGTGCTGCTGGCGCGCTTCGGCCTGTCACCCGCTGACATCCGAACCGAGCTCGCCCGGCGGGAAGGCGTGTCCGGCATCACCGAGAAAGCCGCCCGCCGCTAAGCGCTGCGTCGTCCCGACATCGCCGAGACGTTACAATGTGGGCGATGGCGCGCACCGCTGCGCTGCGGGCAACGCGCAGGGGCAGGATAAGGTAACCAGGTCGGGAGATGGAAGCGATGAGCGGAGCGGCGCAGGACTGCATCTTTTGCCGGATCGTGCGCGGCGAGGTGCCCGCGCGCAAGGTGTACGAAGACGATGAGATCTTCGCCTTCCATGACATCAGTCCGGTCGCGCCGACCCATTTCATGATCATTCCAAAGCGGCACATCGGCTCGCTGGCCGAGGCCGGCGCGGATGATGCGGGCGTGCTCGGCCGCATCCTGGTGCTGACCGGCAGGCTGGCCCTGGAGAACGGGTCGCCGGACGGCTACCGCACGATCGTCAACACCGGCCGCATTGCCCGGCAGGACGTCCAGCACGTCCACGTGCACGTGATCGGTGGACCCGAGCGCCTCGGCCACATGCTGCCGCGCAGCGCATAGTCAACAACAGGAGAGCGACATGGGTGGCCTCAGTATCTGGCACTGGCTGATCGTACTGCTGGTGGTGGTCCTGATCTTTGGGACCAAGAAGTTGCGCAACATCGGACAGGACCTGGGTGGCGCGGTGAAAGGCTTCAAGGAAGGCATGAAGACCGGCGAAGGCGACGCGGCCGCGAACGGCGACGAGTCGCCGCAGCAGATCAGCGGCAAGACCATCGATGCGGAGGTGAAGAAGGAGACTTCCAGCCGCACCTGACCGTCGCCCCGCCACCGAATCCGCGGCACGCGGTGCGGTAGCCTGCCGGCCTCGAGGGCGACCGGCATCCCGTCGTTCCATTCCTTCCCCTCATGTTCGACATCGCCTTCAGTGAACTCCTGGTCATCGCCGTCGTGGCGTTGGTCGTCATCGGCCCCGAGCGTTTGCCGAAGACGGCGCGCACGCTCGGTCATCTTTTCGGCCGCCTGCAGCGCTACGTCTCGGACGTGAAGGCCGACATCAGCCGGGAGATGGAGCTCGACGAACTGCGCAAGCTGCAGCAGCAGGTGCGTTCGGCCGCGCAGGAGATCGAGACGTCGGTGCATTCGGCGGCTAACGAGGTCGGGTCCAGTGTGCGCAGTGTCGAGAGCGAGCTCAACGCGGCGGCGAGCGGCGCCGAGCCCCGTCCTCCGGCACCCGCATTGACCGCCGCATCCATGGGAAGCGAGGCGCCCTCGGACCCCGGCCCGCCGCAGGCCGAAGTGCCGCCCGAGCCGCCACGTCAGCCGAGCCTGCCGGGTTTGGAGCGGCCATGAGCGCCGTCGGACCGTCCCAAGGCGCTCGTCCCCTCCTTGGGAAGGGGTGCGCGCAGCGCGCTCAGTGGGCAAGCCTGGGGGAGGTCACCCGGAAGCGCCGCCTCGCCGTCCCGAGGCGCTCGCCCCCTCCTCGTGAGGACAGGTGCGCAGCCCACGGAGTGGGCAAGTCCGGGGGAGGTCACCCCATGACCGGCGCGGCTCTCCTTTTGGTCCGAACGCGAATCGGCCGACCAGCCGCCTTCGGCGAGGCGTGCCGATGAGCGACCCGGGCGTGCAGGAAGGGCCGCAGGAAACCTTCATCTCGCACCTGGTCGAGCTGCGCACGCGATTGATGCGCGCGATCATCGCCGTGGTGATCGTCCTGCTCTGCCTGGTGCCGTTCGCCAAGGACATCTATGCGGTGCTGGCGGCGCCGCTGCTCGCTGCCTTGCCACCGGGCGCGACCATGATCGCGACCGACGTCACGGGCACCTTCCTGGTGCCCCTCAAGGTGACGCTGATGGCCGCATTCCTGGTGGCGTTGCCGATCGTGCTCTGGCAGGTGTGGGCATTCGTGGCCCCGGGTCTCTACCAGCACGAGAAGAAGCTGGCGATCCCGGTGATCGTGTCGTCGGTGGTGTTCTTCGGATTCGGGATGGCGTTCGCCTACTTCGTCGTGTTCCCGATCGCGTTCAAGTTCTTCGCGAGCTACACCCCGGCCGGTGTGCAGATGATGACGGACATCGACAAGTACCTGTCGTTCGTCCTCACCATGTTCATCGCCTTCGGTCTCACCTTCGAGGTGCCGGTGGTGGTGATCGTGCTCGTCCGCCTGGGCGTGGTGTCCCTCGAGAAGCTCCGCAGCATCCGCCCCTACGTGATCGTGGGCGCCTTCGTGATCGGCGCCGTGTTCACCCCGCCCGACGTGGTGTCGCAGCTCCTGCTGGCGATTCCGCTGTGGGTGCTCTTCGAGCTCGGCCTGTTCGTGGCGCGGTTCGTGTTGCCGCCGGCACGGACCGACGAAACGTCCGAGGTCGGATCCGGCTGACGCCGGGCTATTCCTGCGGTCGCGGCCGCTTGCCGGCCGTCACTTCGACCTCCACGAGCTTTTTCTCGCGCACCAGCTTCACCCGGCTCGCCTTACCCGGCGGAAGCTCGGCGATACGCGCCAGCAGCGCCGCGGTGTCGCGAATGGGCTTGCCGTCGATGGCCACCACGACGTCGCGCACCCGCAGGCCGGCGCGATCCGCCGGGCCGTTACGCACCACGTTGCGCACCACCACGCCGTTGGCGGGGTCGACAGCCATGGTGCGGGCGAGATCGTCGGTGAGGTCCTGGGGCTCGAGGCCGAACCAGCCGCGGGTCACCTCGCCGTCGCGGATGATCTGCTCGAGCACGTTGCGGGCGATGGACACGGGGATGGCAAACGCGATGCCCATCGATCCCCCCGATTGCGAATAGATGGTGCTGTTGATGCCGATGAGGTGCCCTGATGCATCGACCAGTGCTCCGCCTGAGTTGCCGGGGTTGATCGCGGCGTCGGTCTGGATGAAGTCCTCGAAGCGGTTCACGCCCAGGTGATTGCGGCCGAGCGCGCTGACGATGCCCGAGGTGACGGTATTGCCGAATCCGAACGGGTTGCCGATCGCGAGCACGAAGTCACCCACCCGCACGCCCTCCAGACCGCCGAAGGTGATGGCCGGTAGGTTGTCGGCGGAGGTTTTCAGCACCGCCAGGTCCGATTCCGGATCGGTACCGCGGACCTGCGCCGAAAGCCGCTGGCCATCTTGCAGGACCACCTGGATGTCGTCGGCACCTTCGACCACGTGGTGATTGGTGAGGATGTACCCGTCCCTGGAAACGATCACCCCGGAGCCTAGGCTGGTGGCGCGCTGTCGGGGCGCGTCGTCCTCGAGCTTCGGAAAGTATCGGCGAAGCAGTGAATCCTCGAGCAGGGGATGACGGCTGCGGACGTCCTTGCTGGTATAGATATTCACCACCGCAGGTATCGCCTTCTCGGCCGCCTCGGCAAAGCTTTCCGGCCGCCGCGAGGACGATGGTCCGGGCGACGCGGGCGCCTGGAGCACGACCACGCTGTCGGTGCGGCCGGTGTCGCCGAGAGCGGGCAGCAGATCGGGTCGCAGCGTGGCGACCACGAAAAGCGCTGCCAGGCTGACGGTGCAGGCCTGGGCGAACAACAGCCAGAATTTGCGGAGCACGGGGATCGGGAGCTTCAAGGAAGGACGGATTATAGAGGGCGGAGCAATGCGCGTGCCTCGACAAACGGGACGGGAGCCCCGGACGAGCCCCGCGCCCCCCGCGCCGTGAGCCGCATGGCGGGCGCGTCGTGAGCCGCGTCGACCTGCGGCCGGGGTGCCAACCGCCGTACGTACGCGAATCGCGATGACGCGCTTCCGGCGCAGTTGGGTAATCGCCTATAATCGAGGGTTTGGAGTCGCCTGCGCGGGGTTTGGTGTGCGTCCGGCTGGGTTGGGTGTGCGTCCGGCTCGGTCGCTCCGGCCTTGTGGGGCTAGCGCAGCTGTGCGGCGGAAACCGGAGCGGCAAACCGGGGCAGGAGAACCGGAGTTGCCCTAGAACCAGGGTTGCCGGAAAACCAGGCTTGCGGGAGAGCCGGGGTTGCGGGAGAACCGGGGTT
>JBDTWB010000022.1:0-32043 GCA_040006895.1 Casimicrobiaceae bacterium
CAACTCCAGATGACGCATTCCAACTCCGAGTTCAAGTCCGATCCGGCCCATGCGCCCCGCCGCAGCGTGACCGCCGGCATGGAGGACGCCGACGTGCCCTCGCCGTGCATCAGCGTCTGCGTGCTCGATCGGGCCACGGGTTGGTGTACCGGTTGTCTCCGAACGATCGACGAAATCGCCACCTGGGGCAACCTCGACAATCCCAGCCGCCGCGCCGTGATCGATCAACTGCCGTCACGCACTCGCGCGTTGAAGGACCGCCGGCATGGCAACGATTGACTGGTACTTCGATTTCATCTCACCCTTCGCCTACCTGCAGAGCGAGCGGCTTGGCGACCTGGGACCCAAGGTCCGGGTTCGCTACCGGCCGGTGCTGTTCGCCGCGCTGCTGGATGCGCACGGCCACAAGGGGCCTGCGGAGATCCCGGCCAAGCGTGCGTTCACCTATCGCTTCTGCGTGTGGCAGGCACGCGCGCTCGGCATTCCCATCAAGTTCCCGCCCGAGCATCCGTTCAATCCGCTACCGTTGCTGCGCCTGGCCATCGCCTGCGACTGCGACCCGGCCGCCGTGCAGCAGATCTTCCGTTTCGTGTGGCGCGACGGGCGCCTGCCCGACCTGCCGATCGAATGGGCCGAACTCGCGAGCTCCCTGAACCTGCCGGACGCGCACGCGCGTATCGCCACGCCGGAGGTGAAGGAGTCGCTTCGCCGGAGCACCGACGAGGCTATCTCGCGGGGGGTATTCGGCGTACCCACCCTCGCCATCGGCACCGAGCTCTTCTGGGGTGCGGATGCCACGGGCATGGCACGGGACTATATCGCCGCAGGTAATCGCTACGACGATCCGGAGTATGCGCGGGTCGCGAGCCTCCCGGTCGGGGTGAGTCGCGCGGCCGTCAAGCCGGCGCGACGCTCGTGACCGCGCCCTGCGCGAACAGCGCGGCGATCGCGGCGTCGTCGTACCCTGCCTCGCGCAGCAACTCGCGGGTGTGCTCGCCCTGCACTGGCGCCCGCGCCGTGGCATCGAACGGCGCATCGGCGACCCGGAACGGCGGCGCGAACGCCGGTGCACCCGACGCGCCGCGCACGATCATGCCGCGGGCGACGAACTGCGGATCGACGAGCGCCTCGTCGAGGCGCGCCACCGGGCTCACACAACAGTCGACGTCGCGGAATACATCGATCCAGTGGGCCAGTGGCGCCGCTACGAAGATGTCCGCGAGCGCGGCTCGAGTGCGAGCGCCCTCGGCTCCGGTGGCGTGGCCCAGCGGCCGAAGATCCGGTCGTGCCAGAGTGTCGCACAGCGTGCGCCAGAACTTGTCCTCAAGGGCACCTACCGCGACATGACGGCCGTCCTGCGTTGCGTACACCGCATAGCAGGGCAGTCCCCCGGTGAGCATGTCGGCGCCCCGCGGCGCCACGCGGCCCCGATCGAGCAGCGCTTGCAGGGTGAACACGCTATGGGCGAGAACGGCGTCGCTCATCGCAACGTCGATGGCCCGACCGCGCCCGCTGCGCTGGGCGTCGTAGAGCGCGCCGAGGATGGCGATGGCCGGCATCGCCGCGCCGCCGAGAAGATCGGCGATCTGGAAGTTGGCAAGCGCGGGCGGCGAGCCCGCCATGCCGATCTGCTCGAGTACCCCGGCGTAGGCGAGGTAGTTGATGTCATGGCCAGCCGCGTCGGCGCGGGGGCCGTCCTGCCCGTAGCCGGTGATCGACGCCAGTACCACGCGGGGGTTGACCGAGGCGAGCCGCGGGTAGTCGATGCCCAGTGCCGCCACCACCCCCGGCCGGAAGCTTTCCACCACGGCGTCGGCGGTGCGCGCGAGGGCGAGAAACGCGGTGCGGCCCGCTGCGTTCTTGAGATCGATGGCGATGCTGCGCTTGCCGCGATTGATCAGGGTGAAGAACGGCGCGACCGCCCCGGGTGCGCCAAGGTCACGCGCGTAGTCGCCCCTGCCGGTGTCCTCGATCTTCACCACCTCGGCACCGAGCTGGGCGAGGTAGGCGGTGCACATCGGCCCCGGCAGGAGACGCGACAGGTCGAGCACCCGCACCCCGGCGAGTGGCGCCTGTCGCCGTGGCGAAACATCCATCGTCGTCACGGCATCGCCCTCCGGATTCGCGGCACGACCGCGCCTCGGCGTTCCCGCGGCGGGGCGATGAGGACGCGGGCTCGGGCACCGTCACCGACAGCACGCGGGTGAGGCCCCCGCGAATGGCATGACGCGCCCGCGCATGGATCGTGCGGGGCCGCGCGGCGAATGGGATCGCTCATGCGCCGCGCGTACGTCCCGTCTCACACACCGTCGTCGGGAATGCCGAGATCGCCCTTGATGGTCCGGGCGATTGCCAAAGCCGCGTCGATGGTCGGCGCGAGGCAGGTCACATGCCCCATCTTGCGCCCGCGGCGGGCGTCGCGCTTGCCATAGAGATGCAGCTTCGCCTGGGGATGGCTCAGCACCGCAGCCCACGCCGGCTCGCGCGTGGCGTCGCCGGCGCCTGCGAACCAGATATCGCCGAGCAGGTTCAGCATGACGGCCGGCTCGTGCTGGCGGGTATCCCCGAGCGGCAGTCCGGCGAGGACGCGCGCCTGCTGCTCGAACTGCGACGTGACACACGCGTCGATGGTGTAGTGGCCGCTGTTGTGCGGGCGCGGCGCCATCTCGTTCACCAGGATCGCGCCATCTTGGGTAACGAAGAGCTCCACGCATAGCACGCCGCGATAGTCGAGCCGGATCGCGATCTCCGTCGCGATCGTGCGGGCACGATCGATCAGTGCGGCATCGACTCGCGCCGGAACGATGGACAGGTCGAGGATGCCGTTGCGGTGACGGTTCTCCGCCACCGGCCAGGTCGCGGTCGTACCGTCCTCCGCGCGCGCCACGATCACCGAAAGCTCGACGGCGAGATCGACGAAACGCTCGAGGACGCATGACTTCCCGGCCATGGCATCGAATGCTGCGGGCACATCACCGACGTGCCGCACGCGGACCTGGCCCTTGCCGTCGTAGCCGAGCCGGGCGCTCTTGACGATGCCGGGCACGAGGTTCGCGGCGACTGCCGCCGCCGCTTCGCGGCTGTCGAGCACCTGATAGGGCGCGACGGCGAAGCCGTGACTCACCAGGAAGTTCTTCTCCCGGATGCGGTCCTGGGCGATCGCCACGCTGCTCGCATGCGGCGTGACGCGGGCGTGGTGGGCGAGGTACTCCAGCGCACGCGCGGGCACGTTCTCGAACTCGGTGGTGGCGCCGGCGACGAGCTCGCCCAAGGCTTGCAGCCCGGCCGGGTCGAGGTAATCGGCGGCGATGTGTCGGTCGGCCACCGTGCCGGCGGGACTCTCACTGCCGGGATCGAGCACCGCGACGCGATAACCGAGGCTCTGCGCTGCCATGCAGAACATCCGACCGAGCTGGCCGCCGCCCAGGAGTCCGAGCCAACCGCCGGGAGGAATGACATCGTGCATCAGACTGCCTGCGAGCTAGCTCTTGGGGGCATCGGGGGGCACGCGCATGCCACGCGCCGCGGTCGTCTGCCGGATTCGAAAAGCGGCCAGTTTCCTGGCCAGTGCAGGATCGCCCGCCGCCAGCATGGCGACTGCGAACATCGCCGCATTCGCGGCACCGGCCTCGCCGATGGCGAAGGTCGCCACCGGAATGCCTCTGGGCATCTGCACGATCGAGAGCAGCGAGTCCTCGCCGCGCAGGTACTTCGACGGGACCGGCACGCCGAGGACCGGCACGACCGTCTTGGCGGCGAGCATGCCGGGCAGATGCGCGGCCCCGCCCGCGCCGGCGATCAGGCAGCGCAGGCCCCGTGGCAGGGCATCCTCGGCGTATTCGAACAGGTCGTCGGGCATGCGATGCGCGGACACCACGCGGGCCTCGTACGCGACCCCGAAGGCGTCGAGCTCCGCGGCCGCGTGCCGCATGATTTCCCAGTCGCTGTCACTGCCCATCACCACGCCGACCTGCGGCGCCGGCTTTTTCTGTGCCATGGTCCCTCCGCAACGAAAGTCCATCCGTGTCAGGGTCGTTGGCAGGGCGACGGATGGTGCGGGATTCTAGCGTTTCGGCCCACGCGCGACACGGGCAGGGCGCAAAAATGCCCGCGCTCGTCGGCTCGCCATGCGCGCGTGTCCTATCGTCCGTTGCGTGACATCGATGCCACGCCCACAATGACGCCATGAAACTGCGTATCGAAAGCCTGCAATCGCCATCACGAAGACGCGTTCCGCGTGCACTGCATGCAATGTTGCTGACGGCATGCCTGCTGCTTATCGCGCCCGCGTTAGCGGTGGCCGCGAGCGACGACGATTTCCTGGCGGCCAGGCTGGCTTTCGAGCGTGGCGACCGACCGCGACTGGAGCAGCTCGCCGGCAAGGTCGCGGGCCATCCCCTCGAGGTGTATGTCGATTACTGGCGACTGAAGCTCGGCATCGACAGTGCGTCGGACGCGGACGTGCGCGCCTTCCTGAAGCGTAATGCCGGCGGCGTGCTCGCCGATCGGCTGCGCATCGATTGGCTGAAATCACTGGGCAAGCGCGGGCAGTGGACGACCTTTGGCGCGGAATACGTGGCGGCGCCCGGCGACGACGTCGAGCTGACCTGCTTCGGTCTGCAGCATCGCCGCGAACGGGAGGCGGACGCCGCATTGATGCGCGCCAGGGCGCTGTGGTTCACCGGCAGCACGACCCCGGAGGCCTGCCAGCCGCTCTTCGATGCGTTGCTTGCCAGGAACGACATCACCGCCGACGATCGCCGCGCGCGCCTGCGACTGGCGGCGCAAAACGGCAACTGGCGCCTCGTCAAGACCCTGGCGGGCGATCTCGCCCCCCAGGACTTGTTCACCGCCCACGAGCTCAAGCGCATCGATGCCGATCCAGAGCGAGCCCTCGCGAAAGGCGAGTTTCGCTGGAAGGAACGCGGCGACCAGGAGCTCGCGCTCTATGCCCTCGAGAAGGCCGCGCGCGCCGACGCCGCGGGGGCGAAGCTCGCCTGGGACAAGCAGCGCAGCCGGCTGCCGGCGGCGGATCGGCTCTACGGCAATGCGCGCGTCGCCTACCACGCCGCCCGGCAGTTGCTGCCCCAGGCCAATGCATGGTTCGCCGAGGCGAAGGATGCCCGCCTGACCGAAGTCGAGCATCCGTGGCGGGTGCGCGCCGCATTGCGCGCGGGTGCCTGGAACGATGTCGTCGCAGCGATCGATGCCATGCCCGCGAGTCTCGGCGAGGACGCTGCCTGGCGTTACTGGAAGGCGCGCGGTCTCACCGCGCTCGGGCGGCGCGACGAGGCCATGCCACTGTTCGAGGCGTTAACTGCAAGCCACGACTTCTACGCCCTGCTCGCCGCCGAGGCGTTGGGCAAGGGCGATGTCAAGATGCGCGAGAGCGCACCGCCGACTGCGGTTCCGGTGTCGGCCGCCGCGATGGGAGCGTTCGCGGCGCGTGCGGAGGTCCATCGGGCCGTGAAGCTCGCCGAGCTCGACATGCGCCTCGAGTCGCAACGCGAGTGGTACTACGCAGTGAAGACGCTCGACGACGACGCGTTGCTGATCGCCGCGGAGTACGCCCGGCGCATGAACTTGTACGACCGGGCGATCAACACCGCGGAACGGACCAGCAGCCGTCACGATTTCCGGTTGCGTTACCTGATGCCCTACCGCGATCACTTCGCCGCGGCGGCGCGCGACCAGGACATCGAGGAGGCGCTGCTGTTCGGCGTCGCGCGTCAGGAGTCGCGCTTCAACGTCGACATCGTCTCGTCGGCAGGAGCGATGGGCCTCATGCAGCTCATGCCGGCGACCGCGCGCTGGGTGGCGCGGCAGCTGGGACGCACGGGCTACTCGTCGCGCGAGATCACCGACGCCGCGGTCAACACCACGTTCGGCGCCTTCTATTTCAAGTACTGGTACGAGCGCCTGGAACGCCTGCCGGCGCTCGCGGCGGCTGCGTATAATGCCGGGCCGGGTCGCGCCCAGGCCTGGCGGGGTGCCCAGCCGCTCGAGGGGGCCATCTGGGTCGAGACGATTCCCTTCAATGAAACCCGCGACTACGTGAAGAAGGTGCTTGCCAACGCGATGTTCTATGCACGCGCCCTTGACGCGCCCTACGTCTCGCTGACCGACCGGCTCGGCGTCATCCCGCCGCGCGGCGGCTCGGCGGCGGCGCTCGCGACCCGCTGAGCGCGCTGGCATGGGTATCGAAACCGTACTCGTGGTGGGAGGCACCGGGTTCGTCGGCCGGTATGTCGTGGGCCGGCTCGTCGCCCAGGGACGCAAGGTGCTGGTGCCGACGCGCAGCCGTGAGCACGCCAGGCATCTCTTCCTGTTGCCAACGGTCGACGTGATCGAGACCGACGTCGGCGATCCCGTCGCGCTCGGACGACTCGCCACGGCCGCGGATGCCGTGGTCAATCTCTCGGGAATCCTGAACGAGTCGGGATCCCAGACTTTCGACCGCGTCCACGTCGACCTCACCCGCAAGATCATCGCCGCGTGTCACGCCGGTGGGGTGCGGCGTCTCCTGCACATGAGCGCCCTCAATGCCGATTCCCAGGGGCCGAGCCGCTACCTGCGCAGCAAGGGCGACGCCGAGGCGATCGTTGCCGAGTCCGGTCTCGACTGGACCATCTTCGAGCCTTCGGTCATCTTCGGCCGCGAGGACCGCTTCCTCAATCTGTTCGCGCGCCTGGTGGCGCTGCTCCCCGTCGTAGCGCTGGCTCGTGCCGATGCCCGCTTCGCGCCGGTGTACGTCGGGGACGTCGCGCGCTGCTTTGTGCACGCGCTCGTCGAGGACGACACGGTCGGCGAGCGCTATCCACTCTGCGGGCCTACCGCCTACACCCTGGGCGACCTCGTGCGCTACGTGGGCGAGGTCACCGGCCACCGTCGGCCGATTTTACCGCTCGGGCAGGGGCTCGGCCGGCTGCAGGCGGCGGTGCTCGAGCGCTTGCCGGGCACCCTCATGAGCCGCGACAATCTCGCGTCGATGGACAAGGACAGCGTGTGCGCCGGCTCCTTCCCGGCGGTGTTCGGCTTCGAGCCGACCGCTATCGAAGCCGTGGTGCCCACGTATCTCTCGCCGGCCTCGGCACACAGTCGCTTCGACGCCTACCGCACCCACAGCGGGCGCTAGCGATCGCGGCAGCTTCGGCGCTTGCCCGACCGATGCCCTTGCGCCTTCCCGACGTGCAGACCTACCGTGTCGGCGGCGCGGTGCGCGACGAGCTGCTGGGTCGCGACGTCGCCGACCGGGACTGGGTGGTGGTCGGAGCCACGCCGGAGATGATGGTGGCGTCGGGGTATCGACCGGTCGGCCGCGATTTTCCGGTGTTCCTGCATCCGGAGAACCACGAGGAGTACGCCCTCGCACGGACCGAGCGCAAGCACGGTCGTGGCTACCATGGCTTCGAGTTCTTCGCCTCGCCCGATGTCACGCTCGAGGAAGATCTGCGCCGCCGCGATCTCACGATCAACGCCATGGCGCGCGGGGCCGACGGCAAGCTCGTCGACCCATTCGGCGGCGCGCGGGATCTCGCGGCGGGCATCCTCCGGCACGTATCGACCGCCTTCGCCGAGGACCCGCTGCGGGTGCTGCGCGTGGCCCGATTCGCCGCCCGTTTCGGTTTCCGGGTCGCGCCCGAAACCGAGGGTCTGATGCGCTGCCTCGTCGAATCCGGCGAGCTCGACCTGCTGACCCCGGAGCGCGTCTGGCAGGAGCTCGCCCGGGGCCTGATGGAACCCACGCCCTCGCGGATGCTGGCCGTGCTGCGCGCGTGTGGCGCGTTGCGGCTGTTGCTGCCCGAGGTGGATGCCCTGTATGGCATTCCGCAACCGCCGGCCCACCATCCCGAGTTCGACACCGGCGTGCACGTCGCGCTGGCGCTCGACTACGCGGCCGGGCGGGGTTTTGCGCTGCCTGCGCGCTACGCCGTCCTCACCCATGATCTCGGCAAGGCGGAAAGTCCGCCGGGCCACTGGCCGCGTCATCATGCGCACGAGGCGCGCAGCGTCCGCCTCGCCGCGCGGCTATCCGATCGCCTGCGGGTTCCGGCCGAATGTCGCGATGCGGCCCGACTCGCAGCGCGCTGGCATGGCGTCGTGCATCGCGCTGCCGAGCTCCGGCCGGCGACCCTGCTCGATCTCTTGACCGAGGCCGATGCCTTCCGCCGCCCCGAGCGCCTGGAAACGCTGCTTGCGGCGTGCGAGGCCGATGCGCGCTCGCGACCCGGACGCGAGGACTACGCCGCGGCCGATGTGGTCCGCGCGGCTGCCGAGGTGGTCCGGGGCGTGGATGCCGGCGCGGTGGCGCGACGGGTGCTGGGGAAGCCGCGTGACGGCGTCGCGGTGCGCGCCGATGCGGTTCCGGCGGCCGTGCGTACCGCGCGATTGCATGCCCTCCAGGCCTGGCGACGCGGACGCCGGGCGGCCGCCGCTGGCGCCTGAAGCGGGACCGATCGCCAGGCGCCGGTGCCCAGGCGATCGTGGGTGGCCGGTGAAGCGCGAACGGGCGATCGGAGGCTGTGTGCGCGGCAGGCCGGAGCGGGCGAGGCGTCGAGCCGATGGGGCCGCACGCTCCTGGCGCCGGGTCGGGTCGAATTCCCGCGCCGCCGGCTGGTGGTGCGCCGGCTAGATCCGATAGGCGACGGCCTTCATGGCGCCTGCGGCGAGGCGCATGACGCCTTTGATGGGCCACGATAGCTCCTCGGCGCCGGCTGCAATCGCCATGGCGCCGTGTCGGGCCTCGTCATCGCGCATCTGTTCGACGATGGCGCGACTTCGGGCATCACCGAGGGGCAGATCGTCCATGTGCCTGGTGAGATGCTCCTCGACCTGGCGCTCGGTCTCGACGACGAAGCCCAGGTTCCTGCGATCGCCCGCCAGGCCGGCGGCCAAGCCGATGGCGAACGAGCCGGCATACCAGAGAAGGTTCAAGCGGGAAGGCCGCTCGCCGAGTTCGGCAAGGCGCGCCTGGGTCCACGCCAGGTGTTCCTCTTCCTCCCGGGCGGCCTGGGCAAACTTCGCTCCGATGCGCGGATCGCGTGCCGCGACGGCCTGCGCGGCATACAGCGCCTGGGCGCAAACCTCGCCGGTATGATTGATGCGCATCAAGCCGCTCGCGTGCCGGCGTTCGCTGGCGGTGAGGGTCGCGTCGGGCAGCGCTGCGCCGGGGAGTGGTCGGCCGCTCGTGGCGACGCCCGCCAGGGTGCGCAGCGCGCGGTCGAAGCCGATGACGAGGGAATCGATCATGATCGTCGCATGCTAGCAAACCGGCTTCGCACGGTGGCCTTGATGCGCGATTCGGAGTTGGGGCGCCCGTTATCCGAACGCGAGGCGCGGGTGAGAGGTCGTCGGGAAGGGAAGCGATTCGGGGACGCGATCCGCAGCGTCGGACTCCAAAGCAGAGGGCAACGAGGGCCGCGCGGCGCGCAAAAAAACGGGCGCCCGAAGGCGCCCGACTGATCACTTCAAATCTGCTGCGTGTGATTGTGCTGGTAGCTGCTCTTACCAGAAGTGAACCATACCCGCGACGAGACCTTCCGGCTTGCCGAAGCAGCCGCCGGCAGGACGGCCGATCGTGACGGGGTTGATGTTGAACGTGTAGGACGCGTTGCAACCATTGTCGAGCTTCACGTAACCGACGTAGGTCAGGGTGCGCTTCGACAGCGGATACGTGTAGGAGATCTCCCACTGGTTCGAATCCGTGTCCGAGCCACGTGCCAGGCCGGCAACACGCGTTCCGGCAGCCGCCGAGCCCTTGCCGTCGCCGGCGTGGCCGTAGAAGCCGTACAGCGTGCCCGTGCCGAGCGGCATGGTCAGGCCGACGCCCCAGAAGTCGCGCTTCAGATCACCGGTCGGAGTGTCGTATTTCAGGCGCTCGTACACGGCGGAGGGACGGATGAAGCCGAAGTTGTAGCCGGCGGCGACCGAGAATGCGTCGTCGTCGATGTTCGCGCCACGGACGTCTTCGTTTTTCTCGTACGCAACACCGACTTGCAGCGGGCCGTTGTTGTAGAACAGACCGCCGGAGAGGATGGCGCTGTTCTGGACCGGCGAGCCTTCGAGCGTGGAGTACTGCACCGCGCCCGTGAAGCCGGACATGTTGGGCAGTTCGTAACGGATCGAGTTGCCGAGGCGCGCGTCGAAGCCGCCGACCGACTTGGCGAACGTGCCTTGGGCCCAGAGCGAGGCCGTCGACAGGATCGAGGTCGTCAAGGTCGGGACGTTGCCGAAGATCGGGTGAATGTCGTCGTACGGGGCCAGGAAGTTACCGATCTTGAAGGTACCCCAGGTGCCCTGCAGGCCGACGAACGTGTCGCGACCGGCCAGCGTGCCGCCACCGGCATCCCAGCTGATGGAGGATTCGAGCTGGAAAATGGCGTTCAGACCGCCACCCAGCGACTCGGTGCCACGAACGCCCCAGCGCGAGGAGTTGGAGCTCACGCGAAACACGTTCGGGTTCCTGCCGTCGGCCTGTTGGCCCTTCACGAATTCCAGGTCGACGTTGGCGCGACCGTACATCGTGACGTTCGCAGTTTGCGCCTGCGCTACGACCGGCAGCGCGAAGGCACCGGCAACAGCGAGAGCGACGAGCTTCTTGTTCATCAAAGTCTCTCCTCTAGGAAAAAATAGGCAAGTGACGTGCCTTTTACGTGCCTGCTATCGAAACGCCTTCTCAGGTCGTCGAGAAGTTGAAGCCATTGTGCCAAAGGGCGGAACGGCGAAGCAAGGCAAACTCCGACGCGTGGCCAAGACGGTGGCGCGCTGTTGTTAAAACGCGACAGGAACCGGATGATCGGACCCGTGGCGACATCAACAACTCGGCGCAACACGTTGACGTGCCGTGAAATCCCTTGATTCGGCACGCGGTTTGCGCGGCCTCGAGGGCAAACCGGCCTAAAATCGCAGCTTTTCCAGTGCTCGCCCACGAGGCGCCGGGCATGCCCCGTTCCACGAACTTGGGCAGCCGCCGCACCCCACACCCGACACCCACGATGTCCTCCTGGCCAGCCGCCGCGCTCCCGGTCGTTGTCGCCGCCGTCGCCTCGACCGTGACCCTCGCGGTCCTGCTGCGCCACCGCCGGTCGTTGCCCCTCGATGCCCCCAATGCACGGTCGTTGCACATCCGGCCGGTGCCGCGGGTCGGTGGCATTGCGGTGCTGGCAGGCGGCGTGGCGGCGGGCCTCTTCGGTGGCACGGCGCTGCCCGGCGGGCTCGCGGTCTGGTCCGCTCTGGGACTCATCGCCACCGTTTCCCTGGCGGACGACTCGCGTGGCGTGCACCCGGCGCTGCGTCTGCCGGTCCATCTCGTCGCGGCGCTCGTCGCCGTGTCCGGCCTGCTCCACGCGTCCGGCTCGACCGCGGGCTGGGTCATCGCCGCGGGGCTCGTGCTCGGCATCGCCTGGAGCGCGAACGCTTTCAACTTCATGGATGGCTCGGACGGTCTCGCGGCGGCGATGGCGATCGCGGGGCTCGCCGCCTACGCCCTCGGTACGCCGTCGCCGCACCGGGCGACGCTGTACTGGTCGCTGGCCGGCGCGGTCGTGCCCTTTGCGGTCGTGAACTTCCCGCCGGCCCGCGTATTCCTCGGTGACGGCGGGGCGGTCCCGCTCGGTTTTCTGGCCGCAGTCTGCGGCACCGGAGAATGGCTGCTCGGAGGCTGGCCGGCGTGGTTCGGACTGCTGGTATTCCTCCCGTTTCTAGCTGACGCAACCCTGACGTTGATCCGCCGGCTGGTCCGTCGCGAGCGCGTTTGGGAGGCCCATCGCGACCATTTCTACCAGCGGCTGCATCGCATGGGCGCCGACCACCGCGGTACGCTCCTGATCTACGGCGTGCTCATGGCGGCCTGTGCCGGTTCGGCCGTGGCGACCCTGCATTTCGAACCCGCCTTCGGCTGGATCGTCTTATGCGGGTGGTGCGTGGTGCTGGGGAGCCTCTACCTCGGCGTTGATTATCATTGGCGGCGGCGGCGTCCGTCCCTCTCATGAAGCGCTCCCCCAATTTTCGCGCTGGCCTTGCATTCGCTCACGACCTGGCGGCCGCGGGCGTGGCGTGGCTCGCCATGTACTGGCTGCGCTTCAACCTCGACGAGCACGTGCCGTACCTCACGGACATGCTCTGGACGCTTGCCTGGATCCTGCCGTTGCAGGGTGCGATCTTCCTCGGCTTCGGCCTGTACCGCGGTCTGTGGCGGTTCGCGAGCCTGATCGACCTGCAGCGCATCGTGCTGGCTGCCGGGGTCGGGGCGGTGCTGGTGCCGCTGGTGGTCGTGATGCTGCAGTTGCAGGCGATCATCCCGCGCAGCGTCCTCATCCTCTATCCCCTGGTGCTCATCTTCCTCATGGCCGGGGACCGCTTTGCCTATCGCGCCTGGAAGGAGCATCGGCTCTACAGCCCGCTCGCGGCGCTTGGCGAGCCGGTGTTGGTGATCGGCGCCGGGGAGGCCGGTGCGCGCCTCACCGCCGAGCTTTCCCATAGCCGGCAATGGCGCGTAGTGGGACTGCTCGACGACGATCCGGACAAGCAGGGCAGCGTGCTGCGGTCGGTGAGCGTGCGCGGCCCCATCGCCGAGCTCCCGCAGTGGGCCGAGAAGTACGGGGTGCGCAAGGTCATCATCGCGTTGCCCTCGGCAGCCCACGGCGTGCGCCGGCGGGTGGCCGAGATCTGTGCCGCCAATAACCTCGAGGCGCTGACCGTGCCGTCGTACGAGGACCTCATCAGCGGCCGGTCGCTGCTGACCACCATCCGCAACGTCGAGGTCGACGATCTGCTGGGCCGCGATCCGGTCGATCTCGACAGCGCCGGGATCGGCGACTGGCTCGGCAATCGCGTGGTGCTGGTCACCGGTGCCGGCGGTTCGATCGGTGCCGAACTCTGCCGGCAGATCGCCCGTTTCCGGCCGGCCAAGCTCGTCCTGTTCGACGTCTCCGAGGCTGCCCTGTACGAAATCCAGATCGCGCTCGCCGACGCCTTCGCCCAACTGCCCGTGGTCTCGATCGTCGGCGACGTCAAGGAAGCAACGCTCGTCGAGAAAGTCCTGCACGACCAGTCGCCGAACGTCGTCTTCCACGCCGCCGCGTACAAGCACGTGCCGCTCATGGAGGATGCGAACGCCTGGCAGGCCGTGCGCAACAACGCCTACGGCACGTGGGTGCTGGCGCGCGCCGCGGTGACGGCGAAGGTGGAGAAATTCGTGCTGGTCTCGACCGACAAGGCGGTCAACCCCACCAGCGTGATGGGGGCCTCCAAGCGGATGGCGGAGATCGTATGCCAGGCCCAGCAGGGCGCGGGCACGCAGTTCGTGCTGGTGCGGTTCGGCAACGTGTTCGGCAGCGCCGGCAGCGTCATCCCGCGCTTTCGCGAGCAGATCCTGCGCGGCGGCCCGGTCACGGTCACCCATCCCGACATCACCCGCTACTTCATGTCCCTCGCCGAGGCGACCCAGCTGCTGCTGCAGGCGGCGCTCCAGGGCAAGGATGGCGAGATCCTCGTGCTCGACATGGGCGACCCGGTGCGCATCCTCGATCTCGCCCGCGACCTCATCCGCCTCTCCGGTGCCGATCCCGAGCGCATTCCCATCGTATTCACGGGGCTGCGCCCCGGCGAGAAGCTCTACGAGGAGTTGCTGACCTCCGAGGAGGCGACCCTGCCGACCCGGCACGCGAAGCTGCGCATCGCCCAGGCGCGCCCGGCGAATCGTGACGCGGTCGGCCAGATGCTGGCGTGGTGCGAGCGAAATCGCATTGCCGACGACGCCGAGGTCCGCGCACGCTTGAAGGCATGGATTCCCGAATACGCGCCGCCTGCAGGGGCGCCTGTGCAGCCCATTCCCTCCGGACCGCCGGGCGACGCCACGGCCACGGTCCCCGTCCCGCTGTGGGTGCAGCGGCGCAAGTAGCGCAGCACCGCGCAACGCGCCGGTCTTGCGGACGCGCCCGGTCTAAAGCCGGGCCACGCCAGGCCCTGCCCCGAAGCGCCGTCAGCCGGGCTGCGGCGGCGGATCGAGCGCCGGGACGATCATCCGAGCATTCAGGCGCTCGCCGAGGCCGAGCAGGGCCGCGGTCATGCACCATAACGCCTTGGCGCTGTTGCCGAACAGGAAATCGTCGGTCACGTTCTTGAGCAGGAACCCCACCAGGATCGCGAGCCCGAGCAGCCCCAGGATCGCGAGATCGTCCGAAGCGGCGTTCAGGTAGCCCGCGAACCGCCAGGCGATGCCGGCCAGGGCCAGGGAAAAAGCGAGCAGTCCGACGATGCCGGTCTGCAGCCACTGCCCGACGAACACGTTGTGCGCATGCGCGAGCAATGGATCGGCAAGCTCGCGAACCAGTTCCCCGGCTAGGATGCGCCGCCCGAAGCCGTACCCGGCGATCGGTCGCGCCTCGATCTTCTCGGCGACGCGCGCCCACAGCGCAAGGCGGGGATCGCCGGCCATGCTCTGCTCGACCGACGTGTTCGGGGGATAGCGGGTTTCGGCGCGATCGTGGGCCGCCACGAAGAATGCCACGCTCAGGACGGTCACGATGCCGGCGAAGAGCGCGTACCACGGCCAGTGCGCCCGATGCACGACCCGCGGCCACCGCCAGGCGATCGCCGCGACCGCGGCGAGCATCGCGCCCAGTAGCGCGATCCAGACCATGCTCGCGTCGGTCAGCCGGGCGCTCGCGAAGAGCACCGGCAGGAACAGCAGGGCCGCGATCCGCCCGTCGCGACCGGTCGCGAGCCCGAGGGGCTGCGGCACGACGGTGAGGATCAGCCACGGCGCCGCCAGCACGATGAAGGTCGAGTAGCCGCCACTGCCGGCGTGCATGCGATTGGGGTCCCAGCCGCCGGGCAGCAGCGCCATCGCGCAGGCGGCGGTCGCCAGCACGACCAGCGAGAGCAGCACGCCACGGGCGATCTTGCGCAGGTCCGCGAAGCTGGCCGCGGCGATGTAGAACGCGCCGGCGAGCAGCGCGTTGTCGAGCACCTCGCCCTTGACCTCGTGGCGGGTGTAGCGTGGGTCGATCGACCAGAACCACGACAACGCCGACCACGCGAGCCAGCAGCCGATCGGGACGAGGATCGTTGCAGGTGGCCACGGGGGCGGCACGGCTTGGCCGCGCAGCCAGCGCCACGCCAGACCCGCCACCAGGAGCAGGATCGCCACGAACGCGCTGGAGCGCCAGAACGTGCCGAAATTCGTTGCCGCGAACGCGATGTAGACAGCACAGGCGCTCGCGAGCCAGCGGTTATAATTCATGTCGATCAAAACAAGGGCCCGGCGCGCCTCGGGCCGCGAGCGGCGCAAGTGTACTCTGGTGGTCCCCGCCATGCGCATCCTGCTCGTCAAGCGTGACAAGATCGGCGATCTCGTGCTCACCACCGCGATCATCGATCACCTTTCCGCCACGCTTCCGGACGTCGAGGTCCACCTCCTCGCCAACGACTACAACGCCTGGGTTGTCGCCGGCATGGCGGCGCTGCGACGGTTGTGGATCTATCCGCGCGTGCGGCACGGCGGACGGTTGCGTCCAGGCGCGGCGCTCTCCCAGGTGCCGCTGGCCATCGCGCTGTGGCGGATGCGCTTCGACTGGGCGATCGCGATGAATGGCGAGGAGTCGCCGCGCGCCCTGCGCCGCGCGCTGGCTGTCGGCGCACTGCGCACGGCGGGCTATGCGACGGCAAGGCATGGCTACGGCAGGCGCCTCACCGACGCATTGCCCGCCCCCGCGGAAGGGCACGAGCTCGCCCGGATGGTGGCGCTGCTCGCCCCGTTGGGCGTCGCCGCGCCCCGGACCTGGCCGGCGCCGTCGTGCGCGATTCCCGTGGTGGATCGAGACCGCGCGTATGCCTGGCTCGCGGGTGAGGACCTGCAACCCGGCGCCTACGTGTTCCTCGGGCTCGGCGCCCGCTGGCCGCACAAGCAGCCGGACGCCGCCCAGGTCCTGCGCTGGGTCCGGGCATGGCACGACCGCTGGGGGCTTCCGACCGTGCTGTCGTGGACCCCGGGCGATCGCACCAATCCGCTCTATCCGGGCGACGATGCCATCGCTCACGCGGTACTGGCGCATGGCTTGCCGTTCGTGCATCCCTACATCGGGACGATGGAGGTGGCGGCGGCGCTCGTGCAGGCCGCGCGCACCACGCTCGTCCCCGACTCGGGCCTGATGCACGTCGGCGCGGCGAGCCCTGGCGGCGTGCTCGGCCTGTTCGCGCTGGGCAGCGGCATGGACGATCCGCCACGCTGGCATCCGGTGGGGCCGCGCGCGCGCTGGCTCGTCGCGCCCGACGCGGTCTCGGCCCTCGACGACGAGACCGTCCTCGAGGCGCTGGCGCCGCTCGCACACTCCGCCACCGTGGTATCCGGCAGCGTGCAGGCCTGATCGCGCATGTGCGGCATCGCCGGTTTCGTCAGTTCGGAAGGCGGTGACGCACACGTGCTGGCGGCGATGACCGGCGTCCTTGCTCATCGCGGCCCCGATGCGGATGGCTTTTTCGTATCCGGTCCGGTGCACCTCGGCCACCGGCGGCTGTCGGTGATCGACATCGCCGGAAGCCCGCAGCCGATGACCGACCCGGGGAGCGGCCTCACCGTCGTGTTCAACGGCGAGATCTATAACTTCCGGGCGCTGCGCCGCGAGCTCGCCGACGCGGGCTGGGCCTTCCGTAGCCAGGGCGACACCGAGGTCCTGCTCGCGGGATGGCATCAGTGGGGCGAGGGCCTCGTCGCGAAGCTGCGGGGCATGTTCGCCTTTGCGCTTTGGGACGCTCGCATTCAGCAGCTCTTCCTGGCGCGCGACCATCTCGGGGTCAAGCCGCTGTACTACGCGTGGGACGGCTCGACCCTGGTATTCGGCTCGGAATTGAAGGCCGTGCTGGCGCATCCGTCGGTCGGCCGCGAGATCGATCTCGCGGCCGTGCGGCTCTATCTCGAAAGCCAGTTCGTGCCTGCGCCGCACAGCATTTTCGCCGGGGTGCGCAAGCTGCCCCCGGCGCACCAACTGATCCTGCGCGATCGCGGCGGCGTGCGCAGCCTCGACGTGCGCGAATACTGGCGCCCCGACCACGCCACCAAGCTCGACCTCGACGACGATGCAGCCGAGGCGATGCTCGACCGCGAGCTGCGGACGTCGGTCGAAGGCATGCTGATCGCGGACGTTCCGATCGGCGCGTTCCTGAGCGGCGGCATCGACTCGAGCCTGATCGCGGCCCTCATGACCGACCTCACCGCCGCGCCGGTCGATACCTTCACGATCGGTTTCGCCGGCGGCAGCGTGGAAAGCGAGCATGTGCATGCGGCCGCGGTCGCACAGCACCTCGGTAGCCGGCACCACGCGCTGATGCTCGCCCCGGGCGACGTGCTGGGTGCGTTCGACAACTGGACCGACGTGTTCGACGAGCCGTTCGCGGACCAGGCGGCGCTGCCCACGATGCTGCTCGCGCAGGAAGCACGCCGTCACGTGACGGTGGTACTCACCGGCGAAGGCGCCGACGAAGTGTTCGGCGGCTACTCCAATTACAGCAAGCGGGTGAAGGAGGAGCGCCTCACGCGCTGGCTCGGCCATGCGGCGTCGCCGTTGCCGCTGTTGTTGCGGCTCCTGCCGCCGGGATTGCGCAAGGATCGCCTGCTGCGCAGTATCGGTGAGCCGCTGCCGCGGCGCTACCGTACGGTGCCTAACCTGTTCGACATCCTGAGTCAGCCGGCGCTGCTCTCCCCGGCGATGAACGCCGCCACGCGCGGCGCGCCGGACATCGGCACGTACGCCGCCAGGGCGTTCGGGGCCTGCAACGCCGACGATTACCTCGACCGGATCCTGCACGTCGATACCAAGCTGTGGCTGCCCGACGATCTCCTCACCAAGGTCGATCGCGCGACCATGGCGCATTCCCTCGAAGCGCGCGTGCCCTACCTCGATCATCGCTTCTACGAGTTCGCGGCTGCCCTCGCGCCCGACCAGAAGATTCGCGGCCCCCTGCACAAGCACGTGCTCAGGCGAGTCGCGCGGAAATATCTGCCCGCCGCCATCATCGACCGGCCCAAGCAGGGCTTCGTGATGCCGCTCGGCACCTGGCTCGCCGGACCGCTGGCGGGCTCTCTGGAGGAGCATCTCGGCGGACTCGCCACGCGCGGACTGTTCCGCGCGGGGCGGCTGCCGGCGCTCCTCGCGCGCTACCGCGACGGCCGGAGGAGCGACGCCGGACGCCTGTGGGCGCTCTTCATCCTCGAGCGCTGGTTTCGCCGCTATGCGCCGGAATGGACGCTCGGCCGATGAGCTTCGCGGTGCTGCATACCGAAGCGTCGTGCGGCTGGGGTGGCCAGGAGATCCGCATCCTCACCGAGATGGAGGCGCTCGTTGCGCGGGGCAACCAGGTGCGTCTGGTCGCCCCCGGGCACGCGCCGATCGTCGCCGCGGCGCGGGCGCGCAATCTGCAGGTGGACGCCGTGCCGATCGAGTTCCGCACCGTCGCGGCCTATCGCGCGCTCTGCGCCTGGCTCGACGTCCACGGCCGCGATCTCGACATCATCAACACCCACAGCTCGGCCGACTCCTGGCTGGTGGCGCTCGCCGGACTGCGCCGGCCGTGGCGCGCACCGCTGGTGCGCACCCGCCACGTGTCCACCCGGGTCAACCGCTCGCGCACTACCCGATGGCTCTACCAGCGCGCGACGGCGCATATCGTCGTGACCGGCGAGGCCCTCAGGGCGCAGCTCCAGCGCGACAACGGCTTCGATCCGGCCCGGCTAACCTCGGTGCGGACCGGCATCGATCTGGCGCGCTTCGCACCGCGCGACCGCGCCGCCGCGCGCCGTGCGCTGGGTCTCGACATGCGGCGACCCGCGCTTGCCATCGTCGCCACGCTGCGCGACTGGAAAGGTCACGACGACCTGCTCGATGTCTGGCCCGTCGTGCGCGAGCAGGTGCCGGGCTGGCAAATCCTGGTGGTCGGCGACGGGCCGCGGCGGACCCACCTGGAGGCACGCGTCGCCGCCATGGGCCTCGCCGCCGACGTGCGCTTCGCCGGACAGCGCGAGGACGTCGAGGTGTGGTTCGCCGCCGCGGACCTGGTCGCGCTTCCGTCATGGGGCGAGGAGGGCGTGCCGCAAAGCCTCATGCAGGCGGCGGCGTGCGCCCGGCCGGCGGTGAGCACCACCATCGGTGCGATTGGCGAAGCGGTGCGGCATGGGGAGACCGGCCTGCTGTTGCCGCCGCGCGACCGGCCCGCGTTGACCGATGCACTGGTCGGGCTGATGCGCGACGATGCGACACGCGCGCGCATGGGCGCAGCCGGGCGGGTCCTGGCGGAGCAACAGTTCGGCGTCGAGGCGATGGCCGCGGCCATGCTTGCCGTCTATGGGCGTGTGCTCGGGGCGCGGCGCTGATGTGCGGTATCGCCGGACACTTCCGCCGCGCCGTACCTGCGGAGGTGCGTTCCCGGATGCTCGCCGCGGTGATGACGCGCGGTCCGGATGCGCAGCACATCGTCACCTTCGACGACGCCGGGACGCCCAACGCCACGCCGGCCGGACGTGCCAATGCGGCCCCTTCTGAACCACACGGCCTGGTGCATGCCCGGCTGTCGGTGATCGATCCGCGGCCGGAGGCGGACCAGCCGATGGCGAGCACCGACGGCCGGGTGTTCATCTGCTACAACGGCGAGGTCTACGACTGGCAGGCGGATGCCCGCGACCTCGAGGCGCGCGGGGCCCGCTTTCGCACCCGCTCGGACACCGAGTACCTGCTGCACGCCTATGACGCGTACGGCATCGACGGCCTGCTGGCGCGCATCACCGGCATGTTCGCGTTCGCGATCGTGGACTTTCGCACCCGCACCGTGCATCTCGCGCGCGATCGGATCGGCAAGAAGCCGCTCGTCTATGCGCATGTCGACGGCGCGCTCGCCTTCGGCTCGACCGTGCGCAGCGTCCTGCCGTGGCTGCCGCCGGCGCGGCGGTCGTTCTCGCAACGCGGGATCGATGCCTATCTCGCCCATCGTTACATCCCCGCACCGCTGACGGTGTTCGAGTCGATCGCGCGCCTGCCCAACGCCCATCGCCTGGCGCTCGATCTCGACAGCGGCGCGATCGCGGTGCATCGCTACTGGACCGCCCAGCCGCGTCGCGATGCCGACGGCCAGGCGCTACTCGACGCCGCGGTCGCGCGGCGCACCGTCGCCGATCGTCCGCTCGGCCTGTTCCTGTCGGGCGGCATCGATTCGGCGACGGTGGCGAGCCGCCTCGTGGCGACCGGCCATGGCGCGCTCACGGCATTCTCCGCTGCGTTTCCGGGCTCGTCGTTCGACGAGAGCGCGGAGGCGGCGGCGACCGCACGGGGACTCGGTCTCGCCAACGAACGGATCGAGATCCCCATCGCTGTCGGCCACGATTTCGCGACCATCGTCGCGGCGCTGGACGAGCCCTTTGCCGATCCGTCCGCCTTTCCGACGTGGTACCTCGCGCGGGCCACGGTGAAAGCGGTCACCGTGGTGCTCGGCGGTGACGGCGGCGACGAGCTCTTCGGTGGCTACAAGCGCGTGGCGCAGCATCTGCGCACGGCGTGGCGCGGCGACGTCACGCTGCCGTTGCCGGTGTTGCCAACGCCGGCCGCGAAGGGATGGCGCAAGGTCGCGACCGAGTTCGCGAGCGGCTGGGAGGATGCCTACGCGCTGCGGTTTTCCGGGCTGACGCCGGGGCAGCGCCGCTTCCTCCAGCCGGACATGGACGCACTGCCGCTGCATCACTGGCGCGAGCCCGACCAGCGCGGCGGCGCGCCGGCGGCGCGCCTGTTGCAGTGGGATTTCGCCAACTACCTGCCCGAGTACGTGTTGCGCAAGGCCGACCTTTGCACCATGGCGCACGGTCTCGAGTTGCGGGCGCCGCTGCTCGATCACGCTTTTGTCGAAGCGGTGCTGGGCCTCCCCGATCGCGTGCGCTTTACCGATCCGCCCAAGCGTTACCTGGCAACCCTGGCCCCGGAGCTCGATCGCCTGGGCGTGTTCGCCAGGAAGAAGCGCGGCTTCAATCCACCGGTGCACGACTGGCTCGTCGGCGACCTCGGGGCGCGGCTGCCGGCGCTTCCGCAGGCACTTGCCGCGGTCACGCACGGACAGGTCGGTGCGGCGCAGGTGCAATCGGTCCTGGATCGCCACGCGCGCCACGCCGGCATGGCCGAGCAGGTGCTGTCGCTGGTGATCCTGGAGGAATCGTTGCGGCAGCTCGCGGAACTCGCCCGTGGCGAATAGCCGCGCACCCCTGCGGGTGCTGGCGCTGGCCCTCGCCGGCTTGCGCTGGGGCGCCGGCCGGCGCCCGGTGGCGAAGCCGCGCCGCATCCTCGTGCTCAATCAACTGCTGCTCGGCGACACGTTGATGCTGACTGGGCTCCTCGCCAAGTTGCGCAACCAGCACCGCGATGCCGAGATCGTGATGACCATGGCGCCGGCGATGGTGCCCCTCTATGCCCGCCGACCTTACGGTGTCGCGCCGGTGGGGCTCGATCCGCGCGACGTGGGCTCGGTGCGGCCGCTGTTGTCACCGGGCGGCTTCGATCTCGCCATCCTGCCGGCCGACAATCGGTGGTCGTGGCTCGCGCGGGGTGTCGGGGCGCGATGGATCGTCGGGTTCGCGCACGACCAGCCGGCATACAAGAACTGGCCGGTCGATCATGCCGTCGCGTACTCATCGATTCCCACCGCGTTCGTGGACAGCGTCGCCGAACTGGTCGAGGGGCCGGCTCCGCCGCGCTACGACCCGGTGCAGTGGCCAGCACCGGATGCGACCGATGGGCCTGCGATTGCCGGCCCGTATGCGGTGCTGCATGTCGGGGCGAGCTCGATCCTGAAGCTGTGGCCGGCGCAACGCTGGCGCGATCTTGCCGATTGGCTGCGGCAGCAGGGTCTGGGCATCGCCTGGACAGCGGGGCGGGGAGAAGGCGCGATCATCGACGCGATTGCGCCGCCGCACGGCGATCGCCGCTTCGCCGGTACGCTGTCGCTGCCCGGCATGTGGCATGTCATCGCCGGCGCCCGGTTGCTGGTGTGCCCCGACACCGGCATCGCGCATCTCGGGCGGGTGGTCGGCGTTCCGACCGTCGTCCTGTACGGTCCGGGTTCGGCGGTCCTTTGCGGAGCCGGCGCGTTTTTCGCCGACATGCCGTTTCGCGCCGTTACGATCGATCCGTTTCCCTGCCGCAACCAGCGCATCCAGTTCTTTCGCGAGGTGGCATGGGTGCGGCGCTGCGAGCGCCTGCCGGGCACGGCCGCGACGCAGTGCGCCCGCGCGCTGTGCATGGAAGCCATCGAGCCCGCGATGGTCACGCAGGCGATCGTAGCTCTGGGCGGCATCGCCCGGCCGCGGCCGTGAGGTCACCGGCGGTGTGCGTCCTGGGGCGATGCCGCCGGTCGGATGGCAACCCGGGATTCACGTATTGCCGGCGTCGCGTCTGGGCACGCAGTCGCCCGCAACCGCGTGGCGCCACGGCGAATTGCCGTCGTGCACGCCTGGAGCTGCAAGGGTTTCAGCGCGGCAACGTCGCAAGCCCCGGCGAGGGCACCGCAGGTTCCATCTCGCGGGTGAACTGCAGGCGAGACAGGCGCGCGTACATGCCGTCGCGCGCGAGCAGCTCCGCGTGCGTGCCGATCTCGATGATCGTACCGGCGTCGAGCACCACGATGCGGTCGGCGCGCTCGATCGTCGACAGCCGGTGGGCGATGACGATGGTCGTTCGGTCGCGCATCAGGCGCTCGAGCGCGACCTGCACCAGGCGCTCGGACTCCGAATCGAGTGCGGAGGTTGCCTCGTCGAGGATCAACACCGGCGCGTCCTTCATGATCGCGCGGGCGATGGCGATGCGCTGCCGTTGCCCGCCGGACAGGCGCACGCCGTTGGCCCCGACCTGGGTGTCGAGGCCGTCGGGCAGGGCGCGGATGAAGTCGAGGGCGTTGGCGGCCTGCGCGGCGCGCTCGATGGCTTCGCGCGGCGCTCCCGCCATCGTGCCGTAGGCGATGTTGGCGGCCACGGTGTCGTTGAACAGCAGCACGTCCTGCGAGACCAGCGCGACGTTGGCGCGCAGGCTCGACAACGACAGGGTAGTGACGTCGTGGCCGTCGATGAACAGCCGTCCCGCCGTCGGCTCGTAGAACCGCGGCACGAGGTTGACCAACGAGGTCTTGCCACTGCCGGACGGCCCGACCAGGGCGACGGTTTCGCCCGGGCGTACCGACAGGGACACGTCGTCGAGGGCATAGCGCTCGGCGCCGGGGTAGCGCAGCGCCACGCGCTCGAATTCGAGCGCCCCCCTCGCCTTGGCGAGCTCGACCGTGCCATGGTCGTCCTCGGCGGGTGTGTCGAGCAGTCCGAAGATGCTTTCGGCGGCGGCCATGCCGCGTTGCACGTTGGCGTTCACGCCCGAGAGTGACTTCAGCCGCTCCAGCAGGGTCAGCAGCGCGAACACGTACGACATGAACTCGCCGAGGGTGAGATGACCGGCCTGGCTCTGCGACAGCGCGAGCCAGATGATCACGCCGATCGCGGTGGCGGCGAAGAACTGGGTGATGGGCGAGGTGGCAGCGCCCGCCGATGCGGCCTTGCTCATCGAACTGCGCAGGGCGTTGGCAGCATCCACGGCGCGCGCCTGTTCGTAGCGCTGGCCGCCGAAGATCTTCACCACCCGATGCCCGGTGATGAGCTCCTCCAGCACGTGGGTGACGGCGCCGGTGCGGGTCTGCACGTCGCGGGACAGGCGTCGCAGTCGCCGGCTGAAATAGCGAATCACCACCCCGGCGATCGGCAGCACCACCAGGGTGAGGAGTGTCAGCCGCCAGTTGAGCCAGAGCAGATAGCCGAACGTGCCGGCGATGGTGATGGTCGAGCGGATCGCCGTCACCACCGTCGCGGTGGTGGTCCCTTGCAGCTGGTCGGCATCGAAGGTGATCTTCGAGAGGAGCACGCCGGGCGAGGTGGCATCGTAGTGCGGGGTAGGAAGCGCGAGCACCTTGGCGACGAGCTCGCGGCGCAGGTCGAAGACCACGCGGTAGCCCGTCCAGCCCATGCCGTACTCGGACACGTACGAGCCCACGCCACGTAGCAGGAAGACCAGGATGATCACCACCGGCAGCCACTGGGTGCGCGCCGGGTCGGGCGTCTGGAAGTTCTGCACGATCGGGATGACGAGGTACGCCATCAGCAGGTCGCCTGCCGCGACCACCACCATGCCCGCCACCGACACCGCGAACGCCCACCAGTACGGGCGGACGTAGGCGAGCAGCCGAAGGTAGAGCCGAAAGCCGCTCATCGTCCGGTCTGGAACAGCCCAGGGGCGCCGGTGCGCAGTGCGCCGCCGGGCGCGGGACGACAGGAGCGGAGAAGTGGGGAACGCACGGGGTGGCGCGGCGTCGGCTGCATGGAGCGCCGGCGCGTTACGGCTCGCAGGACATCGCCGCGATTATAGCGATGATGATGGCGACGGCGACGGTGCGCTGCGTCGCTCGGCCGCACCCTGCTCACTCCGCGCGCGGATCGCGGCCCGCGAGCGCGTCACCGAGCTCGGGGGGAAGGCCACCGTCGTGCCGGGCCTTCCGATCGAGCAGCGGCGGCTCTGGCGCGCTCGCGTCCATGGGCAACTCGGCGGCGGCATCGCCCAGCGCGGGCGGCGGCAGTATCTCGACGGACGCCGCGATCGTGCGCGGATCGAGTGCGGTGGGCACGTCATCGGCGGGAACCGCGGCGGCGGGCGTGCCAGGCTTGCCTGGTGCGCCCATCGGCTCGGTGACCGCCGCAGCAGGCGTTGCGCGGGCCTGCGCGGCCGCGGCGAGCAGGTCGCGATAGAGCAGCACGAGCTTCAGTGTCATCGCTGCCGGGGTGAGCTCGGCGACCCCGGTTCGCGCCGCGGCACCCATGCGCTGGCGCAGCGCCGGGTCCTGCAGGCTTGTCATATGGCCGGCAAGGGCGGCGACGTCGAGGGCGTCGCAGACGAATCCCGCATCGTGCGCGCGGACGAGCTCGGCCGCCCCCGACTGGGTGCTGGTGACCACCGGCAGTCCGCAGGCCATCGCCTCGAGCGCGGCATTGGGACACGGATCGTAGAGCGTGGGCAACACGAACGCGTCCGCGGCGCCGAAGAACGGCTTGGGCTCGATCTGCGGTCCGGCGAGCGTGACCCGCTCGTGCACCCCAAGCTCACGCGCGAGCGCGGCGTATCGGGATAGGTGCCGCTCGCGTCCGACGACAATGAGATGGGCCGTGGGCGGAAGGTGGGACATGGCCTCGATCGCGGCGGCCACGCCCTTGCGCTGGTAGCCGGAGCCGACCAGCAGGAACACCGTCGCGGAATCGGAGATGTGATGGCGCTCGCGCACCCAGCCGCGCAATGAGCGCAGACCGGGATGGAACGCGTCGCTGTCGACCGCGTTGTAGATCACGTGGAGTCGCTCGGCCGCGAGGCCGAACCGTTCGCGGATCTCGTCCTTCACCATCTGCGAGTTGCAGATCACCGCGCGCAGCCACGAGCTCGTGAACAGCCGCCGCTCGGTCGCGAGCACGTAGCGATGGTAGGGACTCGCTGCCGTCGCCAGGCGCGCCGTGCGGGAGGCAACGCGGGCCCGCTGTTCCAGCCACGTGGCGTGCACACCATCACCGGCGCGATAGATGTCGCAGCAGAGGAGACGCTCGTGGGACTGCACCAGGTCGGCCTGCGCCTTGCCGAGCGATCGGCACACGGCGCGGGCGAAGCCCCAGTCGCGCCACAGGCGGCCGACGTAGGGCGGATCGCAGATCACCGGCTCGATCAACTGCAGCTTGGTGTCCGGCCACGAGCGGGAGTAGAGCGAGATCGCGACGTTGCGCTCGAGCAGCGCCTCCAGCGCCGCTTCGACGAAGCGCTCGGCGCCGCCGTAGGGCGTGTAGCGCTGGCGGACCACGGCAAGCCGCATCAGCGGGACTCCGTCGCGGCAACCAGCGCGAAGAACGCCGCCGCGACGCGGTCGACGTCGAGGGTCGTGAGGCATTCGGACACCTTGCCGCCGCCACAGCCGTCGATCCCGCACGGCCGGCAGGGAAAGGCGTCCGACACGATGACGCGGTTCGCGACCATCCAGGGACCCCACTCGCGCTCACCGGAGGGTCCGAACAGCGCCAGCACCGGGGTCTGCATCGCCGCGGCGATGTGCATGGGCGCCGAATCGACGCCGATGAAGGCGCGCGCCCGCCCGGTGAGCACTGCCAGCGCGTCGAGCGTGAGCGAGCCCGTAAGGTCGACGAGATGAGCGCGGGTTGCCGGCGCCGTAGCCGCGATCACGGCGGCGACCAGCGCCTGCTCGCGCGGATCGGGCGCGCCGGTGATGGCGATTCGATGCCCGGTGGCGGCAACGCGATCGAGCAACGCCGCGGTCTTGCCCGCCGGCCAGCACTTGAAGAGCCATCGCGAGCCCGGGTGGCATTGGACGAAGTTGCGTTCGACGAGACCGTGCCGCTCCATGGCGGCACGCGCCACGTCGTGGGCGGCCGCATTGGGCCGGAGCACCAGCGCCTTGTCCGCAGCCGAGGGATAGATGCCCAATCGGCGCAGGGCATCGAGGTTGGCCTCGACCGCGTGCCGGGGCGTGGAGCGGGGGAGGCGGTACTGATGGGTGAAGCTCTTGCGCCACCAGCGTCCGGCCTCCAACCGTTCCCGGGCGACGGCGTAGCGCGGTCGCAGCAGCCTCGCGAGGGTGGCGCCGCGCGGGTGCTCGGTGAGATGGACGATGAGGTCGTAGCGACGCGCCGCCAGCATGCCGATCAGCCGTCGCTCCGCGCCGATCTGATGGACGAGGCCGGCTCGCTTCCACCCGCGATCGATGGTGTGCACCTGGTCGATCGCCGGGTGATTGGCGAGCATCGGCGCCGTCTCGAGGTACACCAGCGCATCGATCTCGGCCGCCGGTGCGACACCGCGCAAGGCGGTGAAAACCGGGGACGCGAGGAGCACGTCGCCGTGATGGCGAAGCTTGATGACCAGCGCGCGCCTGACGGCGGCGACGTCGATCGGGTCCTGGAGCGGGGTCGACATGCGGGCCAACGATAGCAAACTTCCTCTCCGCCCGCCTGCGCGGGGACGGCCGGGCCGGGCTTGCCCAGCGAGGACTCACTCGCCGCCGGAGGCCGATGAGGGGGTCGTTCGCGGCCGCCGGACGGCGCTGCAGCTTCCGGTACAATCGCCGACGCACTGGCTGGCTCGCCATAACGACGCCCGCCCAGCGATCCGCTCCCGACATGCCCATCGACGCCGTCAACGCTTCCCTCAAGGCCCAGATCCTGGCCGAGGCCCTGCCGTATATCCGGCGCTTCCACGACAAGACCATCGTAGTGAAGTACGGCGGCAACGCCATGACCGAGCCGGCGCTCAAGGCAGGGTTCGCGCGCGACGTCGTCATGCTCAAGCTGGTTGGCATGAATCCGGTGATCGTGCACGGCGGCGGGCCGCAGATCGGCGACCTTCTGAAGAAGATGGGCATCTCCAGCGAGTTTCGGCAGGGGATGCGGGTCACCGACGAGCGGGTGATGAACGTGGTGGAGATGGTGCTGGGCGAGCTCAACCAGGAGATCGTCGGCCTCATCAACCAGCAGGGCGGCAAGGCGGTCGGCTTGACCGGCCAGGACGGGGCCTTCATCCATGCCCGCAAGATGATGCTGAAAAGCGATACCGGTGCGGCGGAGATGGTGGACATCGGCCTCGTCGGCGAGATCGAGCGCATCGACCCGGAGCTGATCCACCTCCTCGATTCCCGCGACTTCATCCCGGTGATCGCCCCCATCGGGGTGGGTAGCGAAGGCGAGGCGTACAACATCAATGCGGATCTCGTCGCCGGCAAGCTCGCCGAGACGCTGCGCGCCGAGAAGCTGGTGCTGATGACCAACACCGCCGGCGTGCTGGACAAGAACGGCACCCTGATGACCGGCCTCACCGCCAGCGAGATCGATGCGTTGTTCGCCGACGGCACTATCCACGGCGGCATGCTGCCCAAGATCGGGTCGGCCCTGGAGGCCGTCAAGAATGGCGTGCAGAGCTCGCACATCATCGACGGCCGGGTCGATCATGCGCTGCTCCTCGAGGTGCTGACCAACGAAGGCGTGGGCACGATGATCCGTGCCGACGCCCCGGAGGACGCGGCCTGACACGCCGCGGCCGCGATGGCGACCAGGCCCGGCGAACGCCGCCTGCAGATCCTGCAGACGCTGGCGGAGATGCTGCAGGAGCCGCGCGGCGAGCGGATCACGACCGCGGCGCTCGCGCGGCGCCTCGATGTCTCGGAGGCCGCCCTGTACCGGCACTTCGCCAGCAAGGCGCAGATGTTCGAGGGGCTGATCGAGTTCATCGAGTCGACCCTTTTCACCCTGATCAACAAGATCGGCTCGGAAACGGCCGACGGCACCGCCCAAGCGCAACAGATCGTCGCGGTGCTGCTCGGTTTCGCGGAAAAGAATCCCGGGATGACCCGCGTGCTGATCGGCGATGCGCTGGTGACCGAGGACGGCCGGCTGCAGGTGCGCATGAACCAGTTCTACGACCGCATCGAGGCGGCGCTGCGCCAGGCGCTGCGCATCGCCGAGGCGGGCGGACAGTGGCGGGGAGACCCGTCGGCCGAAGCCAACGTGCTCACCGCGTTCGTCATCGGCCGATGGGTTCTGTTCGCCAAGAACGGTTTCAAGCGCTCGCCCCAGGAAGGCTGGGACATCCAGCGCGGCTACCTCTTCGGCGCGCGCTGAGCTAGCCTCCATCCGGGGCAGGGTGCCTCCGGGATCGGCGACGCGGCCGGTCAGACTGCCTGGACCCGCGACGGCGCGATGGCACAGCCGGCGATCCGCCAGCCACCGTCGGGTTGGCGCTCCATGATGTAGAGCGCGACCGAAACCTTGTTGTCCGGCGCGACGAGTCGCAGCGGCTGGATCACCTGGCCCTCGATCACCGCACCTTCCAGGAATTCGGTATGGCGCGCCGCGAGGAGCTCGGCGTAGCTCGTCGCGACCATCGTTAGGAAGGCCGCCGGCGTGGCGAAGCGCGCGCGGATCCCCGGCGCGGCATACCCGAACGCCGCCTCGGCCCGCCCCGCCTTGAGCGCCACGAGCTGCCGACCGATCACCTGCTGCACGGCCTGCCACTGCGCCTTCGACAGGGTGGCCTCGGCAGCCCTCGCGTCAGGACTCCAGCACCACGACCACGCGACCAGCATGATCATCGCGATCGTGGCGGAGCGGCAGGTGCGCGTCGACGTCATTTCCGGTGACGGCACGCGGGGCACGCCGGATCGCGTGGCACGTGCACCTCGCGCCACTGCATCTGCAAGGCATCGAGCAGCAGCAGCCGTCCTGCGAGGCTCTTGCCGGCGTGAGCGAGGAGCTTCAGGGCTTCGGCCGCCTGGGTCGCGCCGATGATCCCGACCAGCGGCGCGAACACCCCCATGGTCGCGCAGCGCGTTTCCTCGAGCTCATCGCCCTCGCCGAACAGGCAGTGGTAGCAAGGCATGGCGGGATCGCGGGTGTCGAACACGGCGACCTGGCCGTCGAAGCGGATTGCCGCACCCGATACCAGCGGTCGGGCCGCGGCGATGCAGGCCACGTTCACGGCGTGGCGGGTGGCAAAGTTGTCGGAGCAATCCAGCACGACATCCGCGCCGGCGACCAGTGTGCGGAGGGTGTCGCCCGCGACCCGCTCGCGGACCATGGAGACGGTGATCTCGGGATTGACGGCACGCAAGCGCTCGACGGCGGCCTCGACCTTGGGCCGGCCGACATCCGGGGTCGCGTAAAGAATCTGTCGTTGCAGATTGGTGAGGTCGACGGTGTCGGGATCGCACACCGTGACCGTGCCGACGCCCGCGGCCACCAGGAACTGCGCGGCCGGTGCCCCCAGTCCGCCCGCACCGATTACGAGGGCATGTGACTCCGCAAAGCGCGCCTGGGCATCGATGCCGAGCTCGTCGAGCAGCACGTGCCGGCTATAGCGGAGGAGGGCGGCGTCTTCCATCGACCGAGCATAGCAAAGCGGCCGGCCTCGTCCCAGGTCGTGTCGCGCCAATGCCAAGGGCCGGCCCACGGCCGGCCCTTCCCGAGCATGTCGCGACGGTTATTGCGGCTTCGCCTGGGCAGCGAGCGCCTTCACCGAGGCGATGACCGGCTGGCCCTTGAGCAGATTCATCGCCTGCGCCAGCTGGAAGTCCTCGGTGCCGCCGAACTCGAACGGTTTCACCGGCGTGGCCTGCACGGGCTTGTCGGAGGCGGGCGGATCCTTGGACGGGATGGCGGTGCCTTTGTCGGCAGGGCCCTCCAACGGCGTTGCGTCCGGCTTGGCGCGGGTGTCCTGCGGACCGAGCTTGACCTCGCCCTTGCCGATCTCGAGATGGCGCTCGAGGTTGGCCTCGCGAATCCGGTTGGGGGAGTCGCGGCCGTCGTCGACGTACACATCCGGCTCGATGCCCTTGGCCTGGATCGACCGGCCCGCCGGCGTGAAGTACCGCGCCGTGGTGAGCTTCAAGCCGGCGCTGTTGGACAGCGGCAGGATGGTCTGCACCGAGCCCTTGCCGAACGTCTGGGCCCCGAGCACCGTGGCCCGCTTGTGATCCTGCAGGGCGCCGGCCACGATCTCCGAAGCCGAGGCCGTGCCGCCGTCCACCAGCACCACCATCGGCACTTTCTTCGCACCGGCCGGGAGGTCGCGCAGATAATCCTCCCCGCGCCGGGTGTAGTTCTCCCGGGTTGCGGTCAGACGCATGTGCGCGTCCGGTGTCCGACCGTCGGTGTAGACCACGAGCGCATCCTTGGGCAGGAAGGCCGCCGACACGGCCACCGCCTGGTTGAGCAGGCCGCCCGGGTCGCTGCGCAGGTCGAGCACAAGGCCCTTCATGTCGCCCTGCTTGAACATGTCCTTGAGTGCCTTGGCAAGATCCTCGCCGGTCCGCTCCTGGAAGTTGCGGATGCGGATGTAGCCGTAGCCGGGCTCGAGGGTCTTGGCCCGGACGCTCTTGACGTTGATCTCCTCGCGCACCAGGGTGAAGGTGAGTGGCGCATCGGCGTCCTTGCGCACGACCGTCAGCAGGACCTGCGTGCCGGGCTTGCCGCGCATTTTCTCCACCGCCTTGTTGAGCGGCAGGCCACGGGTCGCGACGTCGTCGATCTTGACGATCAGGTCGCCGGTCTTGATTCCCGCCCGGAAGGCCGGAGTGTCCTCGATCGGCGAGACCACCCGGATCACGCCATCCTCGACGCCGACTTCGATGCCGAGCCCGCCGAACTTGCCTTGGGTGGAGACCTGCAACTCCTTGAAGGCATCGGCATCGAGGAAATCGGAGTGCGGGTCGAGGCCGCGCACCATGCCGTTGATCGCCTCCCGAATCAGCTTTTCGTCCGAGACCGGCTCGACGTAGTCGCTCTTGATCTTGCCGAATACCGCTGCCAGGAGCTGCAGGTCCTCGTAGGGGATCGGCAGCTTCTGCTCCCGCTGTGCAACCGCGGAAAAGTTGAGCGACAACAGGATGCCCAGCACGGCGCCCATGCCGATCAATCCTGCTTTCTTCCAGCCGTTCATCATGACCTGCTGCTCCTTGCGCATCCGCGCTGCCGGGAATGGTCCCGGAACTGAAAAGTATACCCCCGGCCTCGCCACTCTGCCGGCCTCCCGCCGGCGTGTCGCCATGCCCGATCATCGAGCCGCATTCGACACCAAGGCCATCGCGGATGGAGCGAAGCGCCGGCCGGTGCCCGCCGCCGGACCGGCGGCACTGCACCGTTGGTGCTGACGACCCGCGGCGAGTTCCCGCACGAAGGCCGCCGCCTGGCGGATGACCCGGTGTCGATGCGCCAGCACGTCGAGCTGGCCGTTGGTTGGCGCTCCGCAACACCCGAAGTGCCCGGCGTCGTGGTGCCGGCAGCGGCATGGCCGGGCAGCGTCCGCCAGAACGCTCCCGATCCGCGGCGGCGGGTCACCTTGCACGCGGCCGCAGTTCGAGCAGCAGTCGCTGCGCAAGGCTTGCGTCAGACAGACGGCGGTCGAGCCCGCACGATCAGGACGACGGTCGAGCCCGCACGATCAGGAC